>CACDQT010000001.1 GCA_902554995.1 uncultured Pelagibacteraceae bacterium
AAGTGAGGATCCTAAGACATTGGAACTATTGAGGCTTGGTACTAAAAAACCTGATTGCCTTTTGACAGTCGGTCCAGGGTGAAAAAATTTTGGAAAGTAGAGAACTGGAATGTCGTAAACTTTTACTAAAGCATTATCATATATTATTTGTTTTTTATTTTTATCGTAAGTAACTTTATTAGCTTGAACGCTCCATGGTGGACAACTATCATTTTTTTTACAACTTGTGAATAAACCTTTATTTATTATTGTTACACCATCCTCACTTGATGCAGATAATCCTTTAAATCTTGGATCATTATTTTTATTACCAAATGTATCTTTTTTCAAATTAATATTAATGTCTTGTGCAATATAGTTTTGGTTTTTAAGATTAAAAATTGCAGTCTTAAAATAATATTTATCACTAAAAGGTTGATTATATTTTGTGTTGATAAAAATTTTTTCACCTTTTAAAATTTCATTTTCAAAAGAATAGCTAAACTTTCCAATTTCGTAACGTATTTGTTTATTATTATCAAATATAACACCCCCTTCATCTGAACTAATTATTTTTTTATCTCTAAAGATAGTAATATTTTCAGTTATGAAACTATAACTATTATCAATTAAAAAATCTGATTTGCCCTTAATAACTATTTTTTCATTATTCTGATTATATAAAATATTTTGAGCAGCAAAACTAAAGCTATTCACCTTGTCTTGGATATTTATATTACCTTTTGCTTTAAGAACATTTTTTATTTTATTGAATTCAAATTCATCAGCTTCAATAATAATACCATTATTTGTGGTTATTGTACCTCTATTTTTACCAATTATTTTATTTCCACCATCAAGAATTTGAATTTCTGAGACGTCAAAATTAATTTGATCATCACTATTAGCATTGAAAATAGTTAAGTTTAATATAATAAAAAAAATAATTGTAAGTTTATTTTGCATTTACATGTCTCATTAATATTGAATTAATTATCAAAAGAATTGTTAAAGGAATAACAACAGAATTGAGGACATTTATTTTTTCAGAGCTTCCTAGGACATAAAAGAAATTATTTATATAATATATAACTACTGACAGAAAAAGCCCTATAATTATTTTTAGGCTTTTACTTTTGAAAGCTCTAGTATTCATCATTATTATCGCTGAAAAAATAAACATTAAAATAAAATAAAAAGGAAATGATATTAACTTTAAAATTTGAAGATCTATTTCTGTAAGTGAATAATTGAGATTTTTATAGTTTTTTCTCATTTCAAATAATTCTATAAATGATAGTGAAGACATATTTGAAAACAAATTTTGTATTAATGTATAGTCAAAATTAGTTTTAAATTTTAAGTTTTTAACAACTTGCCTTTCATTTTGGATGTAAATTTCAGCGTTTTCTATAATCCATTCCTTTTTTTCAATATTGATCTTTTGACTTTTTATATTTCTCTTTATCTTAAAATTCTTATCAAATTCTGAAATGTATGCATCTATTAGTTCATTATTATTAAATGAGCTCGCATTTATCATAAGAATATTTTCGTTGTATATATCTTTTATCCATAGACCATTATTAGTTATTACAGCCAGATATTTTTTATCTTCAGAATAATTAGACTTTAACCCAAGATACAAATTTTTTAAATTAGAGGATAAATTATAAAAGATAGAAATAATTAAAATACCTACAAAAAAAGTTGTAATTGCTATGATAGAAAATATCTTTGAGTTTTTAAGACCAGAATATTTAAAAATATTTATTTCATTATTAGTGAAAAGAGTATTAAAAAAAAATTGAGTAGATATCAAAAAAATGAATGGAAACATCTCAAAAACATACATTGGAGTGTTAAGGAGTGATAAATAAATTGGAAAGTAAGAGCTTACATCTAATTGTTTAAAAAATTCTAATTCTGTGAGCAAATTAAGAATAAATATTAAACAGAAAAAAATAAAAAAAACATTTAGTAATGATAATATATAAGTTTTGATAAGAAATTTTGTATATGTATTCATTTTAATACTTTTGAATTTTTAAACTGTATTAAATAATTATAATAAAGACAGATGAGTAAAATAATAGGAATTATAAAAAACTTTATATTTTTAATAAAATCCTGATTTATCAATCTTATTGTCATTTCTGAGAGAATTATTGTACAGAAACCAACTAAAAAAATTAAAATTCTATATTTTGGATAATTAGTATTTTCCTTAGACTTAAATATAAGTAACAAAGATATTAATATCAAAACAGGAATATATAATGGAATAATTATTCTTTTGTATAATTCTTTAATTATATTATCAACATTATTGGTTCTACAATTTTCAACTTGAAAATTTTCATCAATATTTAAAATTTTTAAATTCATCAAATTATGATAGCATTTAAAAAGATCTATAGTAGCTACTTCTTGGGTCTTTTTATAAGTAGTTGTATTATCTTCGAAATTGCTTAAGTTGAAGTCTGTCTTTTTAAATTTAAAATTTGTAATTTTATTATTTATTACACTAATTGTTTCACCATAATTCAATTCTAAAAATTGATTGCTACCTACTTGTTTAAAACGTCCTTCCCTCGCAAAGGTTATTTGAAAATTTTCTCCAGAACCTTTTTTAAGATAAATTTCTTTTAAATTTCCAAACTCATCTTTTGAATTACTATAAATTGTTAATCCTTTGACTGCATCATTAAATATTTTAGGCTTGATAAAATTTTCTAAATAATTAATTGATGAAGTTCTTAATAAGGATCTTGCTAAATCTTGGCTTTTTGGAACTATACCAGCTGTTAAAAAAATTTGAAAAAGCATAATTAAGAATGAAAATTTGACAAAAAAATTTATGAGTTCAATTTTATTAATGCCAAAATTCCAAAATATAATTAATTCATTGTTCAATTCATATTTTCCAATAACATACAAGAAACTTAAAAATATTATAAATGGAACTAATTTACTTAATACCTTTGGAAAATTTAATAGAGAAAAATTGAGATATATTAAATAATTTCGCCCATCTTCAACTATAATATCAAGGAAATTTACTGCTTGAAATACCCAAATAATTATTCCTGATGAAAAAAGAGTTATAAGAAAAAAAACCAAACAATCATAAAGTAGTTTTCTAAATAAAATTTTTTTCATTGAAATCTATCAAAATACATTTATATATTTTCAACTATTAGTTTATAATTTAAATACAACTCAAGGTACATATATATAAAAAATGTCAATAAAAATAAGTATTAAAAATAGTTTAAACCAAAAATCAGTAAAAAATCATGTTTTTTTTACAAATAAAAATTTTAAAATAAATGATCTTAGCAAACTTCCAATATCTAAATTTTCTAGTTTTATAAATCAGTCAGTAAGCTCAAATGAATTAAGTGATAAGAATTTTTTATCATTAGATATAAATGCTTCACAAAAAGTTATTTTGATAAAAATAAAAGATAGTCAATCTCCATTAGAAATCGAAAAAATTGGTGCTGAATTTTATGTGTATTTAAAATCAAATTCCTATTTAAAAACAACCTTTTATGAACAAAATGTAAGAAACACTTTTCCTAAAAATAAATTCTTTTTTGATCAATTTGCACAAGGCCTTCAATTAAAATCATATGAATTCAATAAATATAAATCTAAAAGCAAAGAAAAAAAATTTGATTTAGAGATCTTAAGCAAAAACAAAACTTTCCAATTTAATAAAAATAAGAAATATAAATCACTAATTGAAGGTACAAATTTAACAAAAGATCTTGTTTCAGAACCAGGAAATATTCTTCATCCAGATGAATATGCAAAAAGATTATTACAGCTAAGAAAATTTGGTCTTAAAGTAAATGTGTTCGATAAAAAGAAATTAAAAAAGCTTGGTATGAATGCACTTTTGGGCGTTGGACAAGGTAGTATAAGAGGGTCTTATCTTGTCACTTTAGAGTGGAAGGGTGCAAGAGCAAAAAAGAAACCTTTAGCATTTGTTGGAAAAGGAGTTTGTTTTGATACCGGTGGTATTTCTCTTAAGCCTGCAAAATTCATGGAAGATATGACTTATGATATGGCTGGTTCTGCCGTTGTTGTAGGTTTGATGAAAAATCTTGCATTAAGGAAAGCAAAAATAAATGCAATTGGAATTGTAGGTCTTGTTGAAAATATGCCCGGTGGTAATGCTCAAAGACCTGGTGATATAGTGAAATCTTATAGTGGAAAGACAATTGAAATTTTGAATACAGATGCTGAAGGAAGATTAGTTTTAGCTGATGCACTTACATATACAGAAAAAAAATATAAGCCTGAATTAATTGTTGATTTAGCAACTTTAACAGGAGCAATTATAGTTTCTTTGGGTTCTGAATTTGCAGGACTTTTTTCAAATAATGATAAGTTGTCCAAACAATTATTTGATGCAGGTCAGAAAGTTGGAGAGAGAGTATGGAGGATGCCACTTGATAGAAATTATGACAAATTAATTAATTCTAAAAATGCTGATATGCAAAATATTAATTATGTTGGAGGGGCTGGCTCAACTACTGCAGCACAATTTTTACAGAGATTCATCCTTAATAAAACTCCTTGGGCACACTTAGATATTGCAGGTATGGCATTTTCAAAATATGGAGGTGCTTTGAACTCTGAAGGTGCAACTGGATTTGGAGTTAGATTATTAAATCAATTAATTGAGGATTATTATGAGTAATACTGAACAAACTTTATCAATAATTAAACCAGATGCAGTAGAAAGAAACCTGGATAATGAAATTAAACAAGTGTTTATAAAAAATGGATTTAATATATTCAAAGAAAAAAAAATCCAGATAGAAAAATCAGAAGCTGAAAAATTTTATAAAGTTCATGAGACAAAACCATTTTATAGTGATTTATGCTCATATCTATCATCTGGTCCAATTGTTGTAATGATTCTTGAGAAAGAGAATGCTGTGGTTGACAACAGAAAATTAATGGGAGCAACTAACCCAAAGGATGCTGAGGAAGGAACAATCAGGAAAAAATATGGAATTTCAATAGATAAAAATTCAGTACATGGTTCTGATAGTGTTGAAAATGCAAAAATTGAAATTGATTTTTTCTTTAAAGATTAACAAATATCTTGCTTATAGCTTTTGGATATAAAATATGTTCATGTTTTAATATTTTCTTTTGAAGAGATGAGGGTGTTTCCTCTTTTGATAATTTAACTTTTTTTTGAAGAATTATTTTTCCTGAGTCAAGTTTTGAGTTTACTAAATGCACTGTACATCCTGAGTATTTTTCTTTGTTTTGAATTGCTCTATAGTGTGTGTTTAATCCTTTGTATTTTGGTAATAAAGAAGGATGTATATTCAAAATTTTTCCTTTAAAACTCCGTATAAAATCTTTAGATAAAATTTTCATAAACCCCGCGAGACATATTAGTTTAATGTTATTTGACTTTAAGTTTTTTAATATTCTTTTTTCTGAGATTTTTTTTTTATCATAGTTATAAACTTTTTTTTTAATTTTATACAATTTTGAAAATTTAAGTCCTTTTGCTTTTGTATTATTAGAAATAATTAAAATTATTTCAATTGGAGATCTTTTTTTTAGTGAGAATTTAATTAAACTCTCCAAATTACTTCCTGTTCCAGAAATAAAAACAGCAGTTCTAATTTTTTTAGGACCAATTGATTTCACCATTCAATTTTATTTTTTTTGAATTTTTCGATATTTTACCAATCACATAAGGTTTATAATCTTTAGAAAAATATTTGTTAATTTTTTTTAAATTTCTTGGATTAATAATTAGACAAAAACCAACACCACAATTAAAAGTCTTTAACATTTCGTAGTCATTTACATCATTTTTTTTTAACCATTTAAAAATTTTAAGAGGTTTTATCTTTTCTAACTCAATTTCTGCACAAAGATTTCTTGGGATAACTCTTTTAATATTGTCTGGTAAACCTCCGCCTGTGATATTCGCGCAACCATTTATTAGCTTTTTATTAATGAGATTTAAAATTTCTTTAACATAAATCTTTGTTGGTTGAAGTAACTCTTTTTTTAAAAAAATATTTTTATTTATTGTTATATTTTTTTTTTTAATAATATTTCTAACTAATGAGTAACCATTTGAATGTAAGCCACTTGATGGAATTGCTAAAATAAGGTTATTTTCTTTGATATCATTTTTGTCTAAAATTTTTTTTTGTTCAACCAATCCAACCGCAAAACCGGCAATATCAAATTTATTTTTTTCATATGTACCAGGCATTTCGGCTGTTTCACCACCAACTAAATCACAACCAGATATATTACATCCTTTAACAATTCCTTTAATAATTGATTTTAGTTTTGGTAAATTAATTTTGTTTATCGAAATATAATCTAAGAAAAAAAGTGGGGTTGCACCCTGGACTATTAAATCATTTACACTCATCGCAACCAAATCTATACCAATAGTATCAAATTTTTTTAAAAGATTTGCTATTTCTATTTTAGTACCAACCCCATCAGTGCATGCTACAATTTTTGGATTTTTTAAATTGTTGGGAATGTTTGTTATAGAACCAAAACCACCTATATTATTAAACTTTTTTTTGCCCTTTTTTTTTGATGAAATCGAAGATATGAACTTTATAAACTTATCTGCAGCCTTAATATCAACCCCACTTTTTTTGTATGTTAATAGATTTTTATTCATTATTATAAAGTATGATAATTAGATTTAAAAATTTTTCACATTTTTTATATATTTTTTTTGCATTTCTATCTTTAAATATATTTTTTTTTTCCACAGATAAAGTGGAGGCAAAATCTTTCGATGTAAATAATATTGAAATTTCAAAGCCGTTTGAAATAAATTTCGATAAAAATAAGGTTATAGACGATGGTTTTATCAAAGCTTTTTCTAGATTAATTTCAACTATTACAGTTTCTTCGGATCAAAAAATGATTAAAGGAATAAAATTAGCTGAGATAAAAGGAATGATAGAGTCTTTTTCTGTAAAAGAGGAAAAGTTTATTGATGAGACTTATTATGTAAATTTGGGTGTCGCTTTTAACAAAAAAAAAATTTTGAATTACTTAGAAAATAAAAATGTGTTCCCATCAGTTCCGATTAGAAAAAAATTCTTATTATTTCCAGTTATAATAGAAGAAAAAAATGACAATTTAATAGCCTTTTCAGAAAATAACTTATTTAACAATTGGAATAAGTATAATAAAAAATCTCATCTTCTCGAGTATCTTTTGCCAACTGAAGATCTAGAAGATTTAAATCTCATAAAAAAAAATTATGAGACAATTGAAAAATATAATTTTGAAGAAATTACTAGGAAATATAATTTAGATGACTCAATTGTAACTTTAGTTTTTAAAAATGATAATAATGTAAGAATTTTATCTAGGATAACAATTGAGGAGAAAGTAGTTTTAAAAAATCTCTCATTTTTTGATATAAATTTTGATGATGAAGACGATATTAAAGATTTAATAGATAAATTAAAAATAATTTACGAAGATCACTGGAAAATTTTTAATAGAATTAATACCTCAATTAAACTGCCAATATTTGTCAAATTAGATTCTGATGATAATTTGAAAGTCTCAAATTTTGAAAAAATATTAAATGAAATAAATTTAGTATATGATTATTTTGTTTTAAAATTTGATAAAAATCATATCTATTATCAAATTATTTTTAATGGTACCCCAAATATATTTTTAAAATTAATGAAAGATAAAAATTTTGTTTTTATCACTCAGAATAAGACATGGATTTTACAATGAAAGATATGGATCAAGAAATTATCAAATTTAATTATGATGGTAATTTTAAAGAAAATGATTTTTATGTATCAAAAAGTAATAAACAAATATTTGATTTACTAAATAAATGGCCTAAATGGGAAAAAAATTTTCTCAATATTAGTGGTGAAAAATTTTCTGGAAAAACACATTTAATTAATATTTTTTTAAAAAAATATAAAGGAACTAAAATTGAAGCTAATTTATTATGTGATAATGATTTTAAAAAAATAAAAATCTTTCAAAATATCATTTTAGAAAATGTGTCTGAAAAGATAAATGAAAATTTATTTTTTACTCTGTGTAATATAGTTGAACAAGATAACAAATATTTAATAGTTACTTCAGAAAGCTCCATTGTAAATATTGATTTTAAGTTGAATGATTTAAAATCAAGATCAAAAAATTTTTTACTTCAAAATATTGATAAGCCTGATGATGAACTTTTATTTGCTCTAATTTTAAAAAATTTATCTGATCGTCAAATATCAATAGATAAAAAACTAATTGACTATATTATTAAAAGAATTGATAGATCATATGGAAAAATAGTTGATTTTATATATAAAATCGACGAAGTAAGTTTAAAAAAAAAAAGATCTATAAATTTAAGTACAATTAAAGAGGTATTGGGAGAATAATTGAATAAATATAGAAGTCATAATTGTAACGAACTAAGAAAAAAAAATGTTGGGAGTAATATTTTACTTTCAGGCTGGATTAATAAGAAGCGTGATCATGGAAATCTCTTATTTTTAGATTTACGTGATAACTATGGCATCACACAATGTATAGTAGATAAAGGAAATAAAAACTTTAAAGATTTAGAAAAACTACAACTTGAAACAGTTATTAATATAGAGGGTAAAGTAGTTGATAGATCAACTGATACAATCAATAAAGAAATAGAAACAGGAGAGATTGAGGTCACTATCGAAAATTTTGTTGTTTTAGGTAAGTGCAAAGAATTGCCAATGCCTGTTTTTAGTGATCAAGAATATTCAGAAGAAATCAGATTAAAATATAGATATTTAGATTTAAGAAGAAAAAAAATTCATGAAAATATTATTTTGAGATCAAAAGTTATTTCGTTTATCAGAAATGAAATGAATAAATTTGGTTTTTTAGAATTCCAAACACCAATATTAACTTCATCAAGTCCTGAGGGAGCAAGAGATTTTCTAGTGCCAAGTAGATTGAATCCAGGTAAGTTTTATGCTTTGCCACAAGCACCTCAACAATTTAAGCAACTCATAATGGTGTCAGGTTTTGATAAATATTTTCAAATCGCTCCATGTTTTAGAGATGAAGATGCTCGTGCCGATCGAAGTCCAGGAGAGTTTTATCAATTAGATTTGGAGATGTCTTTTGTCGAGCAAGAGGACGTTTTCAAAGTCGTTGAACAATTATTAGTTAACACCTTTAAAAAATTCTCAAAAAAAAAGATTATAACAGAAAAATTTCCAAGAATTACCTATAAAGATGCTCTTTTAAAGTATGGAAGTGACAAACCTGATCTTAGAAATCCACTGATAATTGAGGATATAACAGAAACTTTTACAAGAGAGGATGTTTCTTTTGATATCTTTAAAAAACTTGTGAAATCTGGCTCAAATGTAAGATGTATTGTTACTCAGAATACGAAAGATAAACCAAGAAGCTTCTTTGATAATATTGATAGATGGGCCAAAGATGAGGGAGCTTCTGGTTTAGCTTATTTCACTATTGAAAATGGGATTTCTGCAAAAGGGCCTGTGGGTAAATTTTTTTCAAAAGAGTCTTTAGAGGAAATAATGAAAAAAACAGGTGCAAAAATTGGAGATAGTATATTTATGGCTTGTAGTAAAAAAAAGGATTTAGAGCGAATAACTAGTCTGGCTAGAGATAAAATTGCAAAAGACTTAAATTTAATAGATGATAATATTTTTGCATTTTGTTGGGTAGTTGATTATCCAATGTTTGAAAAAAACGATCAAACAAATAAAATTGAATTTAGTCACAACCCTTTTTCGATGCCGCAAGGAGATATCAAAAAACTTAATTTTGAAAAACCTTTGGATATGTTAGCCTATCAGTATGATATAGTATGTAATGGGATTGAACTTTCATCTGGTGCTATTAGAAATCATATTCCTGAACTTATGTATAAATTATTTGCTATTGCTGGTTATGATAAAGATCAAGTTGACGAAAAATTTAGTGGAATGATTAATGCTTTAAGTTATGGTGCACCACCGCATGGGGGAATTGCTCCTGGAATTGATAGAATAATAATGCTTTTAGCAAACGAAAAAAATATTAGAGAAGTAACTATTTTTCCCATGAATCAAAATGCACAAGATTTAATGATGAATGCTCCTTCATCAATAGATGAAAACCAATTAAAGGAGCTTAATCTAGCTCTCAAAATAAAAAAATAGATTATTTTTTACCTTTTAGATTTATCTTTACATCTGATAAATCTACTAAATTTTTCTTATAGTTATTTCTTACAAAACCTTTACTAGTAATATCTTTTACTATTTTGAGAAGTTGATTTTGATCGTCTGAGTTTTGCTCATCAATATTTGAAATTTCTGAATTACCAATAGAAGGTGTATGAGCTAAATCTTCTCTATTTTGATAAGAAATAGCTAATTCTCTAAAAATATAGTCTAGAATTGATGTTGCGGTTAAAATTCTATCATTTCCATGAACTTTACCAGAAGGTTCAAATTTTGTTCCAACAAAAGCACTTATAAATTCATCCAGTGGAACACCATATTGTAGACCTAAGGACACTGCTATAGCAAAATTGTTCATTAGAGCTTTAACTAATTCACCCTCTTTGCTTGTATCAATAAATATTTCTCCAATTTTTCCATCTTCGTATTCACCAGTGTGCAAATATACTTTATGATCACCAATAGTTGCTTTTTGGATGTAGCCTTTTCTTCTATCTGGCATACTAAATCTTTTTCCTGATTTTTCTGAATTATTATTATTTGACTTAATTATATTTTCTAAATTTTTTGACGTTGATTTATTATTTGAGGCAACCACATCAATTTTCTTATTTTCAACAATTTTTTTATTATTTGGATCTAAGCTTTTGGTTTTTCTATTATCAAGTTTTACGTCCAGAACCTCAAATTTACCATCGTCACGTTTTTCTAAATTTTTAAGCTCAGTTTCATTAATGTCGTCTAAATAATGATTTACTTTAAAAGTACAAGTGTAATATGTCTCAACTAAATATTTTGCCATTTAACCTCAGTTATTATCTTAAATTTTATTTGAATAATGAATCAATTAATTTATATACAAAAACAAATTTTAGTCTAATTTTATTTATACAATTTGAAATTGTAAAAAAAATTTTATTATGTTGACATTTATAAAAAAAATTTTCACTTGGTGGAATCGTGATACTTTTGGAACCAGAATAAAAACAATTTTATTTGGTAAATTAGTAGGTGCAGATCATTTAGGAAATAAATATTACGAATCTAAAAATGGAAAAAGATGGGTGATTTATGCTGCAGAAATTGACGCATCAAAAATCCCAGTTGAGTGGTATTCATGGATACATTTTACTCATAATAAAATAGAAAATAATCATGAATTAAAAAAATATGAGTGGCAAAAACCTCATCAAGAAAATTTAACTGGGACAGACTCTGCTTATTATCCAAATAAAAACAAAAATGCTATTGAAAAAAAATACAAGTCTTGGAAGGACTAAATTAAATTTATTAATATTTTTATTTTTTATCTTTCCTTTTTTTGTACATTCTGAGCAAAATTTGGAAGGTAATTACACTAATATAAAAATTTTAGATAAAATTTCCTCAAAAAATATTTTAGTTAAACTTAAAAATGGAGAGTCAAAAAAATATAAAGATCTTTTAATCAAAAGTATGAAGTGTAAAAATTCTGAATTTGATGATAATCCAGAAATTACAGCTTATATTCAAGTAAGTGATCTAACAAACAAAAATAAAGACGATGTGTTTGTTTTTAATGGCTGGATGTTTTCATCAAGCCCATCTATAACTCCATTTGATCACCCTGTGTATGATATTTGGTTAGTAAGCTGTTATTAAACTATTTTTTCATTATCAAGCCAACTTACATTAAAATCAGACTCGATAAATTTTTTATGACTTAAAAGTTTTTTGTGTAAAGGAATTGTTGTTGTAATGCCCTCAATAACAAATTCATCTAATGATCTATTCATTCTTTGAATAGCCTCTCCTCTATTTCTACCATGACAAATTAGTTTACATATCATACTATCATAATATGGAGTTACTTTATAACCTTGAAATATTGCTCCATCTACTCTTGTCCTAAAACCAGATGGTTGATGACACATGCCGATTGTACCTGGAGATGGCTGAAAATTTTTTTTTGGATCCTCAGCATTTATTCTACATTCAATAGCATGGCCCCTAGGATTTATATCTGATTGTTTTAGAGCTGTTTCACCAGTAAAAGCAATCCATATTTGTTCTTTAATTATGTCTATTCCTGTAACCATTTCAGTAACTGGATGTTCAACTTGAACTCTTGTATTCATTTCCAAAAAGTAAAATTTTCCATCTTCATAAATAAATTCGACTGTACCAGCTCCTTGATAACCAATTTTTCTGACCATATTTACAGTTCTATCAAATAAATCTTTTCTAATTTCGTCGTTCAAAACAGGGCTTGGAGTTTCTTCAATTAATTTTTGATGTCTTCTTTGAACTGAGCAATCTCTTTCATGTAAATGGATTGTTGCATTTTTTCCAGCTAAAATTTGAACTTCTATATGCCTTGGATTTTGAAAAAATTTCTCAATATAAACTTCATCATTGCCAAAATATTTTTTTGCCTCTGATTTTGCTGTAGAAAACATTGTCTCAAAATCTTCCTCTTTTTGAACAATTTTCATACCTTTACCTCCTCCACCTCCAGAGGCTTTAATTAAGACCGGAAAACCAATTTTTTTACACAAGTCTTTCGCTGCAGCTACATCTTGAACACCACCATCAGATCCTTCTATAACAGGTAATCCATTTTCTTTTGCAATTTTTTTTGCTTGAATTTTATCTCCCATCATTTCAATATGCTTTGCTGAAGCACCGATAAATTTGATTTTATTCTCTTCAAGTATCTTTGCGAAATTTGCATTTTCAGATAAAAAACCATAACCAGGATGAACAGCTTCAGCATTAGTCAAATCTATAGCTGATAAAAGTGCAGGAATATTTAAATAACTATTAGCAGGTTGATGAGAGCCTATACAAACACTTTCATCTGCTAATTTAACATGCATACTTTCTCTATCTACATCGGAATGAACAGCAACAGTCGAGATTCCCCATTCTTTACAGGCTCTGATAATTCTAACTGCAATTTCTCCACGATTTGCAATCAAAATTTTTTTGAACATTATTCTAGAATGATAAGGGTTTGGCCAAACTCAACAGGTTGACCATCAGCTACAAGTATCTTCTTTACTATTCCATCAGAACTTGAGGGCACATGATTCATAGTTTTCATAGCCTCTACAATCATAACAGTGTCACCTTTTTTTATTTTCTTTCCAACTTCTACGAATTTTTTAGCACCAGGTTCAGGTGCATGGTAAGCAGTACCAATTATTGGTGATGTAACTTCAATTCCAGATATATTGTTTTGACTTTCTAAATTTTTATTTGAGCTTATTTCTTTAGATAATGTTTGATTTGTTTGATTATTGATTGAAATATTATTTTTTGAGACTTTTATTTTGGTATCTTTTTCAGTGTACTCCAATTCAGTAAGATTAAATTCATCCAAATAATCACTTAACTCTTTTATTATTTTTTTATCTATCTTCATTTTGGATTAGCTTTTGCATTGAAATTATGGCTAAAATATAACCATCAGCATTTAGGCCAAATATTCCACCAGTAACTACGTCACTTATTAAAGATTTTTTTCTAAATTCTTCACGTTTGTAGATATTTGAAATATGTACTTCAATAATAGGTTTTTTAAAAATTTCTAAAGCATCTCTAATTGCAACTGAGGTGTGAGTAAATGCAGCAGCATTAATAATCATCCCATCAAACTTTTTTCTAGCATTTTGTATTAGATTAACCAATTCTCCCTCAACATTTGATTGTGCAAATTCGATGGAAAGCCCCAATTCTTTTGATTTCGCCATGCATTCTTTTTTGAGTTTGTCAAAAGTAATCGATCCATATTGTGATTGTTCTCTTTCACCTAATAGATTAATATTTGGTCCATTAATAATAATTATTTTATTATTCATTCAGCTTTTATATACGATGAAAAAAAAAATAAAAATAAAATTAAATGGAAAATCGATAGCTATTAATTATTATTCAACATTATTCAATATTGTTCAAAAAAACAAAATTCCATTAACAAAAGTAGCTATTGAATTAAATCAAGAAATAGTAGATAAAAAAAAAATAAAAAGCATCAACCTTAAAAATAATGATAAAATAGAAATAGTTCATTTCATTGGAGGTGGTTAAAATTGAAAAAAGATAAATTAATTATTTCTAAGAAAAATTTTAGCTCTAGACTTATTGTTGGAACTGGTAAGTATAAAAATATGCAGGAGTGTGCTAAAGCAATCAATTTATCTGGAGCTGAAATAGTCACAGTTGCTGTTCGAAGAGTAAATATTACTGATAAGAAAAAACCATTGTTAATGGATTATATTGATCCCAAAAAAATTACTTACCTTCCTAACACTGCTGGCTGTTTTACATCAAAAGAAGCATTAAGAACTTTAAGATTAGCACGAGAGATAGGTGGGTGGAAATTAGTTAAATTAGAAGTTTTAGGAGATAAAAAAAACTTGTTCCCAGAGATGATCGAAACACTTAAATCAACTGAGGTATTGACTAAGGAGGGATTTAAAGTGATGGTTTATTGTAATGATGATCCTTTAATGGCAAAGAGGTTGGAGAATGCAGGTGCTTGTGCAATTATGCCTTTAGCTGCTCCAATAGGTTCAGGTCTAGGTATAATTAACGAGATTAATATAAAGATAATAAGGAAGCAAACAAAATTACCACTAATTATTGATGCTGGGCTAGGACAAGCCTCAGATGCAGCTATAGCTATGGAACTAGGATGTGATGGAGTTTTAGTAAACACTGCGATTGCAAAAGCAAAAAAACCATTTCAAATGGCTTTAGCATTTAAGAACGCAGTTATTGCTGGTCGTCAATCTTATTTATCTGGAAGAATAAAAAAAACATTATACGGAAATCCATCTTCTCCAAAGTCAGGAATTATCTAGCTTTCTTATAAAATTTTTTTTTTCTAAAAGTCTTCTTTTTAAATTTCTTTTTGTCTTTTAATTCAATAACATTGTTAACTTTTTGCTCTTCAAGATTTTTTAATTTTTCAAATTGTTCAACAAGTTCAATAGTTTTCTTAGATTTATTTTTAATATCGATAATATATTCAGGAATTATTAAACTATTATCAGATATTATATCAATTTTCATTTTATTCTTTTTTTCAAAGTAAGTAAGGTCTTCAATAAAATTTTCTTTTAGAAAATCAGAAATTTTTTTACAAACCTTTAAATCTACAAATTTAGCTTTATTTAAAACTGCTTTTAATTCAACTAATTTAAGAATTTTTAGCGCAAAAGACTCATCTGTTAGTTTGATATTCCATTTAACTGCACTTTCTCTTAATCTCTGTCGAGACATTTCTAAAAGACCAAAATTCGATATTCTTCCAATTTGAATTCTGGCTCGATCAGATCTACACTTTTCTTTTAGCCTTCTTTCTACTAATCTTCGATTGCCATAACTAAGCATGTCAATAAAATCTATTATGATAAGTCCTGACAAATCTCTTATTTTTATTTGTCTTGCTATTTCATCTGCTGCTTCAAGATTTGTATCTAAAGCAGTGCTTTCCACATTTTTTTGTTTGATTGAACTTCCAGAGTTAATATCAATGGAAACCAAGGCTTCAGTAGGATTAATTACTAGGTAACCACCTGAGTTCAATTTTATTTCACTTTCAAATATTTGATTTAATTTCTGTTCAATTCCTTCTTCAATAAATAAAGGCTTTTTTCCTCTGTATTTTTTTATTTTTTTTACATGAGAAGGCATCATCATTTTCATAAAATTTTGAGCTTTTTTATAACCTTCATTACCTTCAATAATTATATTTTTTGTGTTTTCATCATACATATCTCTTAAAGTTCTTTTAATTATTTCACTTTCTTGATGAATTAATGAGGGTGCTATAGAGCTTAAGGCATTTTCCTTAATTTGATTCCAGTTATTAATAAGTGTATCTAAATCATGATTAATTTCATTTTTAGTTTTGTTACTTCCAGCAGTTCTTACTATTAGTCCCATTTCTTTTGGGATTTCAATTTCATTTAAAATACTTCTTATCTTTTTCCGATCTGCAGGATTAAAAATTTTTCTTGAAATTCCTCCACCTTTAGGCGTGTTAGGCATTAAAACTATATATTTGCCCGCAATAGAAATAAACGTACTTAAAGCTGCACCTTTTTGACCACGCTCATCTTTTATAACTTGAACTAAAATTACTTGATTGGGCTTTATTACTTCTTGGATTTTATATCTTTTGAATCTAAATTTACTTTCATATTTTTTTTCTTTTTCATTTTCTGAATTTCCCTTTTCTTCTGAATCTTTTTTTTCTATTGGATCTTTTTTTTCCAAGGGATCCTCAATCTCTAATTTGCCTTCAGCTAAATTTTCTTCTTCTTTAGCTTCAACCTTTTTTGATAATTCCTCTCGGACTCTTTCCTCCTCTTGTTTTATTTTTTCTAAATCACTTTGTGGAATTTGATAATAATCAGATTGAATATCGTTGAAGGATAAAAAGCCATGACGTTCCCTCCCGAAATCAACAAAAGCAGCTTGTAAAGATGGTTCTATACGACTTACTTTACCTAAATAGATATTATTTTTTATTAGATTATTTTTTACACCTTCATACTCATAATCTTCAATTTTTTCACCTGATTTGAGTACAATTCTAATCTCGTTTGGATGCGAAGCATCGATATATAAATTTTTTTCCATAACATTTTTTTTGATTGATTCATAAATTATTAAAATTTTGTTTATATTCTTATGCCTTATCTTTAACAAATTCCCTTATATAATGGAAACAAAATGAGCAAAATTTTAAAGAATTTATTTATTGGTTTTATTAGTTTTTCATTAATTTCATCAATAATTGTTTTAGTAATTTTATGGAATTTTTCTAACAATATACCTGATTACAAATTTTTAAAAAATTACAAACCTCCTGTCTCAAGCAAGGTTTATTCTCGAAATGGTGATTTAGTTGCAGATTTTTCAAAAGAGAAAAGAATATTTGTTCCTTATGGTTCAATTCCAAAAAATGTTATTAATGCTTTCTTATCTGCCGAAGATAAAAATTTTTTTTCTCATCCAGGAGTTGATGCTAAAGGGGTTTTAAGAGCAATTATAAATAATGTTAAAAATGTTCTTACATCTAAAAGACTAGAAGGTGCCTCGACAATTACTCAACAAGTAGCAAAAAACTTTCTTTTAACTAATGAAGTCAGTTTAAACCGAAAAATTAAAGAGGCCATTTTAGCATTTAGAATTGAAAGAGCATTATCGAAAGAAAGAATACTTGAGCTATATTTAAATCAAATTTATCTTGGCAGTGGGGCTTATGGAGTAGCTGCTGCAAGTCTTGAGTATTTTGACAAATCAATAAAAGAACTGAATTATGAAGAAGCTGCTTTATTAGCTGCATTACCTAAGGCGCCAAGCAAATATAATCCATATAGAAATATTGAATTAGCAAAATTTAGAAGAGATTTAGTTTTAAAAAATTTATTAGACAACAATTTTATAACAGAGAAAAATTATCAAAATTTTAGGAAAAAAGATATTCAATTAAAAAAAACTAAAAGAGTTTATTTAGAAGATGCTCAATATTATATTGAAGATGTAAGAAAAAATATCATTGAAATTCTATCATATGAAAAAGTTTATAATCAGGGCTTTAATATAAACACACCAATAAATCTAGAATTACAAAAAATAGCAACAAACTCTTTAAGAAATGGATTAATCAAATATGATCAACGTAAAGGTTGGCGTGGCCCATTATTAAATAAATCATATTCAAAAAATTGGTCTGTTGGTTTAGATAAATACGATTTAGAGAATTCAATTGAATGGAAAATTGCAATAATAAAAAAGATTTCTAAATTTTCTTTAGAAATAGAAACAAAAGATAAAATCAAAGGAATTATAGATTACAATAATATTTCTTGGACTAAAAAAGAATTAGATGACCTTTTTAGAGTGGGAGATATAATCTATGTTAAGAATATAAGAGATAACAAGTTTAGCCTAAAACAATTACCAAAAATAAATGGTGGTATAGTTGTGATGGATCCTTTTACAGGTAGAGTCGTTGCTCTTAGCGGTGGATTTAGTTTTAAAAATAGTGAGTTTAATAGGGCTTCACAAGCTTTGCGTCAACCTGGTTCAGCATTTAAACCATTTGTTTATGCTTTAGCTCTTGAAAATAATTATACACCTTCTTCATTAGTTTTAGATGCGCCGTTAGTCTTAGATCAAGGAACTGATTTAAAGATGTGGAAGCCAGAAAATTATGGAAAAAAATTTTATGGACCATCAACTTTGAGAATTGGTTTAGAAAAGTCACGAAATTTAATGACAGTAAGAATTGCACAGAATTTAGGTGTAGATAAAGTTGCCGAATTCTCTAAAAATCTTGGCATTTATGAAAATCCTGATGAGCTTTTATCTATTTCTTTAGGTTCAGCCGAAACAACTTTGTTAAAACTCACCTCTGCTTACTCAGCTTTTGTAAATGGAGGAAAATTAGTTTCACCAATTTTGATTGATCGTGTTCAGGATAGTGAGGGAAATACAATTTTAAACAATGAAAATAGATCATGCTTAAATTGTGATAAGCTTTCATATACCGGTAAAGACTTTCCTGATGTAGGAGATAATTTTAAACAGATATTTTCTCCCCAAACAGCCTACCAAATTACTTCTTTATTGGAAGGTGTCGTAAAAAGAGGAACAGGAAAAAAACTAAGAGATTTAAATTTGAATCTTGCGGGTAAAACAGGAACAACTAATAAAAATACTGATGCATGGTTTATTGGGTTCACCTCAAATTATGTTATTGGAGTTTATGTGGGTATGGATAATCCTCAACCCTTAGGAAAATTTGAAACTGGTTCAAAAACAGCACTACCAATTTTTAAGGAATTTATCGAATCAGCTATTAGAAAATCTGACGCTCGACCATTTAAAGTTGCTGATGGAATTACAATGATGGTAGTTGACCCGACGACTGGTCAAAAAGCAAAATTTTCATCTAAAGATACAATTTTAGAAGCATATAAAAGCAAGAATGTTATTGATGGCAAAGTGCTATATTCAAATAATAATAGATTAGATACGAATAATATATTAAAGTTTTATTAATGGATCATAAATATACAGATTATAAAAAAGAGATAGAAAAAATAAATCAAAGAGTTAAGGAGTATCTTTGATAAAAATAAGATAGATTTAAAATTACAAAGTCACAATAAAATAATTCTTGATCCTAATTTTTGGCAGGATAAGTCTAACTCAAAAAAAATACTTAAAGAAAAAAAATTGTATGAGGATTTGGTTGGTTCTTACAAAAGTTCTTTAAATCAACTAAAAGACTTAGGAGATTTGTATGAATTAGCTTTAGAGGAAAATAATACCAGCATACAAAATGAGGTTTTAGAAAGTATTAAGAACTTAAGAAAATTAGCGAAAAAAAATGAAATTAATTGTTTTTTATCAAATGAGTCTGACTCTTTTGATTGTTACATAGAAATTCATGCTGGCGCTGGAGGTACTGAGAGTCAGGATTGGGCAGATATGTTGAGAAGAATGTATTTAAAATGGTCTGATAATAAAAATTATAAATCAACATTAATAAGTGAACATAAGGGTGATGAGGCAGGTATAAAATCCTCAACAATTAAAATTGAAGGTGATTATGTATTTGGTTGGTTAAAAAAAGAGTCTGGAATTCACAGGTTAGTAAGAATTTCCCCATTTGACTCAGGTGCAAGACGTCATACTAGTTTTGCTAGTATTTGGGTTTATCCAGTTGTGGATGAAAATATTAATATTGAAATTCAAGATAAAGATTTGAGAATTGATACATATCGATCTAGTGGTGCTGGTGGCCAACATGTTAATACAACTGATAGTGCAGTTAGAATTACACATTTACCATCTAAAATTGTGGTCCAATGTCAAAATGAAAGATCTCAACATAAAAATAAAGAGACATGTATGAACATGCTTAGAGCAAGACTCTATGATTTTGAAATAAAAAAAAAAGAAAAAGAAAATGAAAATACCGAGTCATCAAAATCCGAAATAGGTTGGGGACATCAAATAAGATCTTATGTTTTACAACCATATAGATTAGTAAAAGATAATAGATCTAACTTTGAAAGCTCTAATCCAGATAAGATTTTAGATGGGGAAATTGATGAATTTTTAGAACAATCGCTGTATCAAACATAATGAAAATATTTTTTAAACTTATTATAGCTACATTATTTTTAATATTTATTACTTTAACGTACCTAAGTATTTTTGGAGTTGAGACTGATAAATTTAATAGTCAAATAACAGAAAAAATTCGAAAATTTGATAAGAATTTAGAAGTTGAATTAAAAGAAATAAAATTAATTTTAGATCCATTTCAATTTAAACTTCAAGCCAAAACTATTGGCGCAAATTTAATAAATCAAAGTAAAAAAATAGAAATTGAAAATATAAAAACACAACTTTCTTTAAAGTCCTTAATAGAAAATAAGTTTTCAATTGAAAATTTAGAGATTTCATCAAAATCTCTTGAGTTAAAAAACTTAATTTCTTTTTTAAGATCATTTAAAAATACTCCTGAATTATTCATAATGGAAAAAGCCATAAAAAAAGGATATTTGATTGCTGATTTAAAGTTAGAATTTGATTCAAATGGAAATATTAAAAGCAATTATGAGATCAATGGTCTTGTAAAAGATGTTGAATTGAATGTATTAAAAAAATACAATCTACGCAAATTAGACTTTATTTTTGACTATAGTAGAAATAATTTTTTAGTTAAAGATCTTAATTTTAAATTTGATAAAATACGATTTTCCTCAGAAAAAGTATCAATAAAAAAAAGGAATGATGATTTTATTGTAGATGGTACCTTTGCGCAAAAAGAGTCTAATTTAGATAAAAGAAATATAGATTTAATAGTCAAACCATTTTTACCAAATTTTGAAATAGAAAAAATATCATTAACTTCTAAAAATAATTTTTCTTTTGAAATACAAAAAGGGTTTAAATTTGAAAATTTTAAATTTAACTCAGAAATACTAGTTCATGAATTAATAATACTTAATAATTTGAAATTTAAAAAATTTTTTCCTAAACAAAAAAAAACAATTTCTCTCTTAGATCAAAAAATAAAATTACAATATGAAAAGAATAATTTTACTATTCAGGGAAATGGAAATTTAAATTATCAAAATGAAAATGATGATATAGAGTATTTTTTTTCAAATAAGAATAAAACTGAAAATTTTGAAATTACTCTAAAAATTAAAGACAATCCTTTTAAAGTTGATTATTTGAATTACAAAAAAAAGGAGAAAAATGAGGTTATTTTAAATTTAAAAGGATCTAAAAATAGAAATAATGAACTTGTAATCAAAACTTTTAATCTTAATGAAGATGAAAACTATATTAAGATAAAAGATCTAGTTTTAACTGAAAAATTTCAAATTTCTAGATTAGATGAAGTAGAATTAGATTATTTTGATAATGATAAACAAAAAAACTCAATCAGATTAAAAAGGAATAAAAAAAAATATTTTTTAACTGGGTCTAGTTTTAATGCTGAAAATTTAATTGAGAATTTGTTATCAGATGACGATACAGATCCTAAAATTATAGATGTTAATAGTGATTTAAAAATTGATGTAAAAAAAATTGTTTTAGATAGTGAGTATTATTTATCAAATTTCAAAGGAGATATTTCAATCAAAAATAAAGAAATATATAAAGCTGACTTAATTGGAAGCTTTTCAAAAAATAAAAAACTAAAACTCACAATAAATAAAGATAATAATAATAAAATTACCACCTTGTTTGTTGATGAGGCAAAACCTTTCGTAAAAAGATATAAATTTATAAAAGGTTTTGATGAAGGATCACTTGATTTCTTCAGTTCAAAAGAATCAAAAAAATCTGTTTCACAAATAAAAATTTATGATTTTAAATTAAAAGAGCTACCTATATTGACAAAGATTCTCACGTTAGCATCCTTACAAGGTATTGCGGATATCTTATCTGGAGAAGGTATACGTTTTACCGAATTTGAAATGAATTTTAAAAATGAGGGTGATTTAATGACCATAGAAGAAATTTATGCGATTGGTCCTGCAATATCTATTTTAATGGAGGGTTATATTGAAAAAAACAAATTAATTAGTTTAAAGGGCACATTGGTGCCAGCCACAACAATTAATAATTTTATTGGTTCATTACCTATGCTTGGTGAAATATTAGTTGGAAAAAAAACTGGTGAGGGAGTATTTGGAGTAAGTTTTAAGATTAAAGGTCCTCCAAAAAATTTAAAAACTTCAGTAAATCCTGTCAAAACCTTAACTCCTAGATTTATTACAAGAACATTGGAAAAAATTAAAAAGAATTAACTTAATTCAATTTTTAAATGTCTTTTTTTCCCCACAGAAAGTTTTAAATAATTTTGTCTGAATAATTCATAAGAAATAATCATATTTTCTTGAGATATAATTTTATCATTTAGTTTTATTGCATTTCCTTTAATAAGACGTCTGATTTCACTCTTTGAATTTTCTAATTTAGATAAGATCACGAGGTCTATAATACTCAGTTTATTTTCAATATCAGTTTTCTTAATTTTAATTGAAGGTAAATTTGAACCAAGCGAAGTTCCTGAGAAAGCTTCTTTTGCTGCTTGCTCTGAACTTTTAGCAGCTTTTAACCCATGAAGCATAGTAGTTGTCTCGTTAGCTAGCTTAATTTTTAGTTTATTAATGTCTTCATCCTTCATTTTATCAATTTCTTCAATATCTAAATCTGTGAACATTTTTAAAAATTTTATTACATCTCTGTCATCGATATTTCTCCAAAATTGCCAATAGTCATATGATGATAATAATTTTTCATCTAACCAAATAGCACCTGACTCAGTTTTTCCCATTTTTGCTCCTGAGGATAATGTAATGAGAGGTGTGGTTAAACCATATGCTTGTTTACTAGAATACCTTTTTATAAGTTCTGTTCCATTGACAATGTTTCCCCATTGATCAGAACCTCCTATTTGTAAGGAACAACTTTCTTTTTTATTTAGCTCTAAAAAATCATAAGCTTGCAAAATCATATAATTAAATTCCATATAACTTAAAGATTGTTCTCTATCCAATCTAGTTTTAACACTTTCGAAAGTAAGCATTTTATTAATTGTAAAATGTTTACCTATTTCTCTTAAAAATGAAATATAATTTAAATTTTTAAGCCAGGAATAATTATTTACAAAAATAGGTTTTGTTTTTGGATCGTTATTTTTTAAAAATTTTTTTAATATTTTTTCAATATTTTTTGTATTTTTATCTATTTCTTTTTCAGTTAAAATTCTCCTTGTTTTGTCTTTACCTGAAGGATCTCCAATTCTGGTAGTCCCTCCACCTAATAAGACAATCGGTCTGTGCCCATATTTTTGAAGAAGTCTAAGACACATGATTTGAAGTAAGCTTCCAACATGAAGACTTTCAGCAGTACAATCAAAACCTATGTAACCTTTAATCTTTTCTTTATTTATTAATTTGGATAATTCATTTTCATTTGTGCATTGATAGAAGTAGCCTCTATCTTTAAATTCTTTTAAAAATTTATCCATAAGTCTATAGTTCTACAATATACATTATTTAATAAAAAAAAATAAGAATGGATGAGATTTATACAGCAATGGGTTTAATGAGTGGCACCTCATCGGATGGCGTAGATGTATCCATAATTAAATCAGATGGTAATCAAGAATTTTCCATATTAATCGATAAATACTTTCAATATGATGAAGAATTAACTCAAAAAATACTTAAAATTAGGGATAAAATCTTAAATCCAAATGATTTAATCAAATATCAAGTTGAAATCAAAGATTTAGAAAGAGAAATAACTTTATTTCATTTTAAGGCTGTTAATAGATGCCTTGAATTATCAAAATCTGATGTTGATTTAATTGGTTTCCATGGTCAAACAATATTTCATGCTCCAGAAAAAAAAATTACAAAACAATTGGGTGATGGATTGTTGCTATCTCAATTAACGAAAAAGAAAGTTATTTATAATTTTAGACAAAATGATTTAGAAAATGGGGGGCAGGGTGCTCCTCTAGCGCCAATCTTTCATAATGCTCTAGCCAATGAATTAAATAAAAAATTTAATTTAGGTTTTCCAATGAATATTCTTAATATTGGAGGTATTTCTAATGTTACCTCTACAATAGAATATAATAATTCGGGTTTAGAAGAAAAAATTTATGCCTATGATATTGGACCTGGCAATTGTTTAATAGACGAATGGATGAGAAAAAATTCGAAAAAAGGGTATGACAAAGAAGGTTTAGTAGCAAGATCTGGAAAAACAGACAAATTAATTTTAAATCAGGCTTTGGACAATTTTACTGAACAATCTAATTTTGAAAAATCTTTAGATATTAAAAATTTTGATATTTTTTTTGCAAAAGGACTTTCATTAGAGGATGGTGCTGCAACCATTACTGATTTTACTGCTAAATTAATTTCCAATGGAATGAATTTTATTCATAATAAGAATAATTCTCAAAAAAGTAAATGGTTAGTATGTGGTGGAGGAAGAAAAAATAAATATCTCTTAGAAAGTATAAAAAGTAATTTTGATGATATAAATCTTAATTCAATTGATCAATATGAATTAGACGGAGACTTTATCGAGTCCCAAGCTTTTGCTTTTTTAGCGATAAGATCACTAAAAGGTATGCCTATTTCATTTCCAAATACAACTAGATGTAAAAAATCGGTAACTGGTGGAGTTTTAGTTAAAAATTTTTAATATAAAGCTGTTTCTTTTTTTATGTATTTATCAAGAGATTTTGAAAGTGCGTTTTCATTTTTTGAAAAAAAATGATTTGCTTCTGAAATAGGCTGAAATTCGACTTTAATACCCTTTTGCGCACTTAATCTTTTATTTAGTTCATTGATATGGTCAACAGGTACCAATTCATCTTTTTTTCCATAAATCATTATCCCAGAAGTTGGACACGGAGACAAAAATGAAAAATCATAAACATTTGGTTGAGGAGAGATTGCGACAAATCTATTTATTTCAGGTCTCCTCATTAAAAGTTGCATAGCAATCAATGACCCAAAAGAAAAACCTGCAACCCAACACTGAGAATTATCGAAATTTTCTTTCTCTAACCAATCAAGAGCAGCTGCAGCATCTGCTAATTCACCTTGGCCATTGTCAAATTCTCCATCACTCTTTCCTACACCTCTAAAATTTACTCTGCAAACTGAAAAATCATTATCCATAAAAGTATGAAAAGTTTCTACAACAACTTTATTATTCATCGTCCCTCCATACTGAGGGTGTGGTTGTAAAACTAAAGCTATTGGTGAAGTATTTTTTTTACTCTTATAATATTTGGCCTCAAGTCTACCTGCAGGTCCTGGAATAAATATTTCTAATATTTTATTTTCCATAATTGTTATTGATTATTATTCTCAAAAAAAAATTAGGTTTATCACAACTCCGTGACAAAATGTTAGCTTTTTTTTACCTATGATACTTGACTATTTTGGTCAGGTTTATATATACCCGAGTAAAATAAGGAATTATGAGACTTACTTCTAAAGGCAGGTATGCGGTAATGGCTTTAGTGGATCTGGCTAGATTTGATGGAATTAATCCAGTTTCTCTAAGGGATATATCTTTAAGACAAGGCATTTCGTTAGATTATTTAGAACAAATTTTTTCAAAATTGAGAAAAAAAGAAATTGTTCAAAGTGTTAGAGGAACTCAAGGTGGATATATTTTAAATAGGAAAGCTAAAGAAATAAAATTAACAAATATTTTTGATGCAGTAGACGAAAAAGTAAAAACTGTCCAATGTAAAAAAGAGTCAAAAAAAGGATGTAATGGTAAATCTACAAAATGTTTAACTCACAATCTTTGGGATGAACTTGAAACTCACATCAATAATTTTTTTGATAAAAAAAGTTTAGACGACTTAGTAAAAGAAAACTTTGAAAGAAGATTATAAAATGGATACTAGAGAAAAAGATATAGAAAATTTAAAAGATTATAAATACGGCTTTACAACTGATATTGAAAATATTAAAGCACCAAAAGGTCTAAATGAAAATGTAATTAAGTTTATTTCAAATATTAAAAAAGAACCTAAATGGATGTTGGATTTTAGATTAAAAGCATTTGAAAGATTTAAGCTTCTCAAAGAACCTGACTGGCAAAAACCTAAGTATCCTAAAATTGATTATCAAGATTTATATTATTATTCGGCTCCGAAAAGCATGAAGGACAAACCTAAGAGTTTAGATGAATTAGATCCTAAACTTTTAGAAACTTATAATAAATTAGGAATTCCTCTTCAAGAGCAAGCAAGATTAAATGGAATAGCTGTAGATGCGGTATTTGATTCTGTTTCAGTAGCCACAACATTTAAAGGTGAATTAACAAAACATGGAATCATTTTTTGTTCAATGTCAGAAGCAATACAAAAACATCCCGATTTAGTTAAAAAATATTTAGGAACAGTAATTCCATCAACAGATCATTTTTTTGCGACATTAAACTCTGCAGTTTTTACTGATGGATCATTTGTTTATATACCTGAAGGTGTAAAGTGTCCAATGGAGCTCTCGACCTATTTCAGAATTAACGCATCAGAAACTGGTCAATTTGAAAGAACTTTAATTATTGCTGATAAAGGAAGTTATGTGAGTTATTTAGAGGGCTGTACTGCGCCGATGAGAGATGAAAATCAATTACACGCTGCTAACGTTGAACTAATAGCTCTTGATGATGCAGAGATTAAATATTCAACTGTTCAAAACTGGTACCCGGGAGATGAAAATGGAAAAGGGGGAATTTATAATTTTGTAACTAAAAGAGGACTATGTAAGGGAAAAAATTCTAAGATTTCTTGGACACAGGTAGAGACAGGTTCTGCTATAACTTGGAAATACCCTAGTTGTATTTTAAAGGGTGATAACTCAATTGGAGAATTTTATTCAATAGCAATTACAAATAATTATCAAAAAGCAGATACTGGGACAAAGATGATCCACCTTGGTAAAAATACTAAAAGTAAAATAATTTCCAAAGGTATTAGTGCTGGATTTTCTGATATGACCTATAGAGGATTAGTAGATATAAATTCTAAGGCAAAAAATTCTAGTAACTATACTCAATGTGACTCTCTTTTAATGGGAAATAAATGTGGAGCACACACTGTTCCTTACATAAAGAACAAAAATTTTGACTCAAATGTTGCTCATGAAGCAACAACGTCAAAAATAAGTGAAGAGCAATTGCACTATTGTCAACAAAGAGGATTAAATCCTGAGGAAGCTGTTGGGTTAATCGTTAATGGATTTTGCAAAGAGGTTCTCCAGCAATTACCAATGGAGTTTGCTGTAGAGGCACAAAAACTTGTTGGAATTAGTCTTGAAGGGAGCGTGGGTTAATGCTGAAAATTAATAACTTAAACGCAAATGTTGAAAATAAGTCAATTTTAAAAGGATTTTCACTAAATATAAACCCAGGTGAAGTTCATGCAATAATGGGTCCTAATGGCTCTGGAAAAAGTACTTTATCAAATATTTTATCGGGAAAAAAAGGTTACGAGGTATCTGGAGAAATATTATTTGAAAATAAAAATTTATTTGAACTTGAAACTGAGGAAAGAGCGCACAAAGGTATATTTTTAGCCTTCCAATACCCTTTAGAAATTCCTGGAGTAAATACTAATATTTTTTTAAAGACTTCTCTAAATGCAATTAGAAAAGCTCGTGGACAAAAAGAACTTGATGCTATCGAGTTTTTAAAACTCGTAAAAGAAAAAGCTAAAGAACTGAAATTTGATGAAGAAAAACTTAATAGGCAATTAAATGTAGGCTTCTCTGGTGGAGAAAAGAAGAAAAATGAAATTCTACAAATGTCAATGCTGGCACCAAAACTTTCAATTTTAGATGAAACAGACTCAGGTTTAGATATAGATGCTCTAAAAATAGTTGCAGATGGTGTAAACACATTAAGAAATAATAAAAATTCTTTTTTAATCATTACTCATTATCAAAGACTATTAGATTATATTAAGCCAGATTTCGTTCACGTTTTAATGAATGGAAGGATTATTAAATCAGGCGGACCTGAACTTGCAGAAGAATTAGAAAAAAAAGGATATGAGAGTTTTAATTAGATGAAGGAACAATTAAAAATAGATTTTAACAAAATTCAAGAAGTTTCTAATTTTTCTAATAAAGATATTGAGATAAAAAAGTCTTACCTAAATAAATTTATTGAAAATGGTTTCCCAAATAGAAAACAAGAAAATTGGAAGTTTTTAGATATTAATCAAATAATTAGTAATAATATTCCAGATTTGAGCTTTTATAATGATTATTCAATTGAAAATAAGATTGATTCATCAATTTTTATAGATGATTTAGAACATAATAAAATTATTTTTATTAATGGAGGAATTGAAAAAATTGACTTTAGTTATGAGGATAAAAAGCAAATTGAAATAATTGAGGACTCTTACACAATTGATAAGTCTGAAAACAATAATTCATTAATTGATTTGAATATTGCATTAAGTAATAAACATTTTAAGATTTTAATTAAAAAAAGCTACTCATTAAAGAAACCCTTAATCATTTATCATTTGACCAATGAGAAAATGAAATCAAAGAATATTAATTTAAGGTTAGATTTTGAGCTTGAACAAAATAGCTCACTAAAATTAATAGATTTCTTTAGTGATGATAGTGAAAAAAATTTTATGAATATTTTTTACAATTTTAATTTAGATAGAGATGCGATTCTTAAAAATTATAAAATTGATAGGTCGTTGAATAAAAATCTAAAATATTCATTTAATAATATTAATCAAAAACAAAATAGTATTTCTGAAACTTTTGTTTTTTCTGCCGGTTCAGATTATTTCAAAAATGAGATAAATTGTAATCTAAAAGGTGAATATTCTTCAGCATTTATAAATGGTATTTTTTCGTTAGATGATAATAAACAGCACGAAATAAGAACTACTATAAATCATCTGGTTGAAAATACAAAAAGCTATCAGTTAATTAAGAGTGTGCTTGGAAAAAATACAAAGTCTGCTTATCAAGGAAGAATATATGTAGACTCAAAGGCTCAGAAAACAGATGGATATCAATTAAGTAAAGCAATTTTGTTAGATGAAACCTCAGAGTTTAACGCAAAACCAGAATTAGAAATTTATGCTGATGATGTTAAATGTTCTCATGGATCAGCATCTGGTAGTCTAGATGATAATTCAATTTTTTATTTAATGTCTAGAGGACTAAATTATAAACAAGCCAAAGGACTATTGATAAATGGTTTTTTGCTCGATGTAATCGAAAAGATTACTGATGCTGAAATTAAAGATTTATTAAAAAAAATGATTGGTTTAAAAAAATGAACATAGATAATATTAAAAAAGAGTTTCCTATCTTTGACGAAAAGATACAAAACAATGATTTAGTTTATTTGGACAGTGCTAATTCTTCTCAAAAACCTAAAGTTGTTATTGATAGAATAAACGAATTCTATACTAAAGAATTTTCAAATGTGGGCCGAAGTATTCATTATTTGGCAGTTGCAGCCACAAATTTATACGAAAATACACGATCTTCTGTACAAAAATATATTAATGCAAAAGATAAAAATGAGATTGTATTTACTAAGGGTGCAACTGAAGCCCTCAATTTAGTTGCTAATACACTTGGCCAAAAGTATTTGAATGAAGGTGACGAAATTTTACTCACTGAGTTAGAGCATCATTCAAATTATGTACCATGGCACTATTTGAGAAAATCAAAAAATATAAAGATTAATTTTGCTGAAATAAATGAAGATGGAGAAATTCCAATTGAAAATATTGAAAAAAAAATTACACCAAAAACAAAGGTGATTGCCATTAATCATCTATCGAATGTCACTGGCGCAATCCTACCAATCAAAGAGATTACTGAGCTTGCACACGCAAAAGATATAATTGTTGTTGTAGATGGATGTCAAGGTGCACCACATTTGAAACTTGATGTGCAAGATCTGGACTGTGATTTTTATGCAATTTCTTGTCATAAAATGTATGGACCGACTGGACTTGGAATTTTGTATGGAAAAAAAAAATGGCTTGAAGAATTACCACCTTACCAAGGTGGTGGTGGAATGATTAAAGAAGTTAAAAAAGATCGTATTACTTATGGTGATCTTCCAAATAAGTATGAAGCAGGCACTATGGCCACTGCACAGGTGATAGCTTTTGATAAGTCTATCAAATTTTTAGAAAGTATTGGAATTGAAAATATAATTAAACATGAAAAAGAATTAATAGAATATGGTCAAGAAATTTTAAAAAAGAATAATTCAGTAAAATTAATTGGTAATCCAAAAAATAAAGGCGGTGTAATATCGTTTACGATTGAAGGGGTACATCCACATGACATCGCAACAATACTTGATGAAGATGGAGTAGCTATTAGGGCCGGACACCATTGCTGTCAAATATTACACGACAAACTTGAAATACCTGCAAGTGCAAGAGCATCAGTAGGTGTCTATAATACTAAAAGTGATTTTGATCAATTAAATGAGTCTATAAACAAATGTAAAAAAATTTTTGATTTAAAATGAATTTAAAAGAATTATATCAAGAAATAATTTTAGAACATGGAAAAAATCCAAGAAATTTGAGGAAGACTGAGAATTTTAATAAAGATGCGAAAGGGAATAATCCTTTATGTGGCGATAATGTGCATGTTTATTTAAAACTGAACAATCAAAGAAAAGTTGAAGATATTTCTTTTGAAGGAAGTGGTTGCGCTATATCAATGGCTTCAGCTTCAATAATGACAGATTTGATTAAAGGCAAAAGTGACAATGAAGCAAAGGAGATCATAGATGATTTTCTGGGAATGATAAAAGAAAATCCTGAATTAAAGTCTACAATTTTAGAAGAAGATGATAAAACAAAACTAATGTGTCTATCAGGAGTAAAACAATATCCTATGAGAGTAAAATGCGCTACTTTATCATGGCATACTTTGATTTCTGCAATGGAAGATGATGGAAAGCAAGTGAGCACAGAAGATTAATATTATGGAAATAAAAGAAAAAATTATAAATGAAATTAGAAAAATTTATGACCCTGAGTTACCAGTTAATATTTATGAACTTGGTTTAATTTATGATATTCAAGTAAAAGGAAAAAAAGCTGAAATTAAAATGACCTTAACCACACCAAATTGTCCTGTTGCAGAGAGTTTACCAAAAGAAGTAAAAGAAGGAGCTATGCAAGTTGAAGAAATTGATGATGTTGATCTTCAACTAGTTTGGGACCCACCTTGGAACAAAGATATGATGTCAGATGCTGCTAAGTTGGAGTTAAATTTGTAATGAATCCAGTAATTAAATTAAGTGAAAATGCAGCAAACAGAATTAAAGAAATCATGTCTAGTGCCGAAAAAGATGCTTTAGGAGTGAGAGTTTCAGTTAAATCTGGAGGATGCGCAGGCATGTCATATGTAATGGAATATTCTAAAGAACTTAACCCGAATGATGAGGTAATTGAGGACAAGGGAGTTAAGATTTTTATAGATTCTGCTGCAGTGATGTATTTATTAGGTACTGAAATGGATTACAAAAAAGACGATTTTTGCTCAACTTTTGTGTTCAATAATCCCAATGAAACAGAGAGATGTGGTTGCGGGGAGTCCTTTAAAGTAGAATAAAATTTAGTATCCCATAAGTTGCATAGCTGTATTGCTTAAAATGCATATCAAGTATATAATTATTACATGAACGTTTTTGAATTTAGAAATTTATTAGCGTCTGAAGACAGAAAAGAAAAAAGAAAAAGCTTACAAAGATCTTTGATCAAATCTGTTGAAACAGGAGCTAATGGAACTCAAGATTACGTTGTTAAAAAAGGTTCTGGCAAAAACAAAATTGCCACTACTAGACAATAATTTTTAACAACTATAATACATATCGAACTCTATTGGGTGTGGTGTGTGTTCGAAATTATGTATTTCCTCAAATTTTAAAGCAATGTAAGCATCTATCTGATCATCAGTGAATACGTTACCTTGTTTTAAAAAATCTCTGTCCTTATCCAAACTTTCCATTGCTTCTCTTAATGAGCCACAAACAGTAGGTATTTTTTTAACTTCATTTTCAGATAAAGCATAAAGATCTTTATCGAAAGATTTACCTGGATCAATTTTATTTTTAATACCATCTAGTCCAGCCATAAGCATTGCTGCAAAAGTTAAGTATGGGTTTCCAGCTGCATCACCAAATCTAATTTCACATCTCGCAGCTTTTTTACTTAGAGTAATAGGGATCCTACATGAAGCTGACCTGTTTCTCGCTGAGTACGCTAATAACACTGGGGCTTCAAATCCCGGGATCAATCTTTTGTAACTATTGGTTGTTGCGTTTGAAAAAGCGTTTATAGCTTTTGCATGTTTTAAAATTCCACCAATATAGTGTAAAGCTAAATCGGATAAGCCAGCATATTTATCTCCTGAAAATAATGCTGTATTTCCTTTCCAAATTGATTGGTGCACGTGCATACCTGATCCATTATCACCTTTTACTGGTTTAGGCATAAAAGTTGCAGTTTTTCCAAATGAATGTGAAACCATATGAACCGCATACTTATATAATTGCAAGTTATCTGCTTGATCAACTAAAGTTCCAAAATACATTCCAAGTTCATGCTGACTTGGAGCAACTTCATGGTGATGTTTCTCAACTTTAATACCCATGTCTTTCATTGCTTTTAAATACTCACTTCTCATATCTTGTGCACTATCAACAGGAGGAACTGGGAAGTAACCACCTTTGATACCAGGTCTATGTCCCATATTTCCATTTTCATATTTTTTTCCAGTATTGTAAGGGCCTTCAGTACTATCAATTTTGAAGCCAGTTTCATTCATGTCATTTTTAAATCTTACATCATCGAATACAAAAAATTCAGCTTCTGGACCAAAAAATGCTTTGTCACCAATTCCAGATTTTTTTAAATATGCCTCAGCTTTTTTTGCTGTTCCTCTAGGATCTCTTTCGTAAGGATCTTTTTTTATTGCATCCAAAATATCACAAAAAATGTTTAATGTATTATGAGACGTAAACGGATCAACCACAGTTCTGCTTAAATCAGGCTTTAAAATCATGTCAGATTCATTAATAGCTTTCCAACCTGCAATTGAGGAGCCATCAAAGAAAATTCCATCGTTTAACATATCTTCGTCAACTACCTTAGTGTCCATTGTAACATGTTGAAGTTTACCTCTAGGGTCAGTAAATCTTAGATCAACGTAATCGATCTCTTTGTCTTTAATAACTTTTAATACATTTTTTGCACTCATTATATCTCCTCTGTAATCTTGTGGGTTGTGATACCAAATAAAGACTGATAAATAATCCTCTTTTACTTAATAACACCTATGCATTTTTAACATAAGTGTATATTGAAAAGACTAAGAATACTAACAATTCAGAGTTGAATAATGACATTACTTGATAAAGAACCAGTTCGAAGAGTTGGAAGAATTATTAGAGAATTCGATCAAAATTTAAGTGTTAGTGTTTTAGAAACATCAGCTAGAACTGCTTTAGAAGCCGCATCTTCTTTAGGATGTGAGGTAGGAGCAATTGTTAAAAGCTTACTTTTTAAGACAGATAATAAGTTTACTATATTTTTGGTTGCTGGAGATAAGAAAGCTTCACTAAGAAAAATTAAGAAAAATATTAAATTTGATGATGTTTCTATGGCTAATGTTGAAGATGTAAAAAAAATTACTGGTTATACTATTGGTAGTGTTTCACCAGTAGGCCATTTAAAAAATGTTGATATTTACATAGATAATTCTTTAAATAGGTTTGATTTTTTATTTGCTGCTGCAGGTCATCCAAATTGTATATTTAAAATCAATTTCTCAGATTTAAAGAAAATTACAAAAGGAACAATTGAAGATATTACCGAATGAGACAACCAAAACTATTAGATTATCTTTTATTAATTTTGTTAGCTTTAATATGGGCATCAGCTTTTTTTAATATCAAAATTGCAACCTATTCATTTGGACCAATTACCATTGCATTTTTAAGAGTGTTTTTTGGAGCAATACCAGTTTTGTTGCTTTGTTATTATAAAAAGATAAAGATCGAAGCTTTTTCAAAAGATTGGTATTGGTTCGCAATTATAGGATTTATAAATCTAGTAGCTCCTTTTTTTTTAATTGCCTACGGCGTGCAATCAGTTCAAAGTAATTTGGCTGCGATATTGATGTCAACTACACCATTAAGTTCAACTGTGCTTGGCCATTTTTATACAAAGAATGAGAAATTCAATTTCATCAAAACAATAGGAATCTTAATTGGTTTTTCTGGAATACTTTATTTATTTTCTGATAATATTTTGATTAATGAAAATAATTTTTTTTCCGCAATACTAATTCTATTAGGCTCAACTTGTTATGTAATAGGTGGTGTTCTAACCTTAAAAATTAGTAAGAAAAAAAATGAAAATGTAACTGGCTCAATACTGGTTTGGGCAGTTTTGATTTTGATACCTATTGTAAGTATTGTTGAACAACCATGGAATGTCTCGCCAAGGTTAGATTCAACAATATCCGTGATATATCTTGGCCTAGTTTCTACTGGAATTGCATGGTTATTGAGATTTAGAATTTTAGTTAATAATGGATTGATATTTCAGTCACAAGTTTCATATTTAATTCCAATTTTTGGAACTATCTTGAGTTATATTTTCCTGAAGGAATTGATCACTTTCAAAGTTTTGATATCTCTCATTGCAGTATCAGTAGGAATTTATTTTGTGAGAAAAGCAGACAATAAAATTAGTAAAATAAAGCTCGATTAATACAATTCTTAGTTGAAAACATTATTGACCCATTTACATCATTCCCAAAAAGGTTTTTAATTAATTTATATAAATAACAAGAGGAGAAAAAAATGAGTGCAGAAGCAATGAAAGTGTCATCTGTATTAGATACTTCTCATTTAAAGGTTAAATTTCCGTTCAAAGCAAAATATGGAAACTACATTAATGGAAAATTTGTAGAACCAAAATCAGGCAAATATTTTGATAATGTAAGCCCGATCTCAAATGAGAAAATCTGTTCAGTTGCACGATCAGACGAAAAAGACGTAGAAGCAGCATTAGATGCAGCTCACGCAGCCTTCCCAGAGTGGGGAAAAACAGACATCACAACAAGATCAAACATATTATATAAGATTGCTGATGTTTTAGAAAAAAATCTAAACTTACTCGCAACAGCTGAATGTTTAGATAATGGAAAGCCAATAAGAGAATGTATGGCAGCAGATTTACCTTTGGTTGTTGATCATTGGAGATATTTTGCTGGTGTAATAAGAGCAGAAGAGGGATCAATTGCAGAAATTAGCAATTCTCAATACTCTTACAACATACCTGAACCTTTAGGAGTAGTTGGTCAAATAGTTCCTTGGAACTTCCCATTACTTATGGCTACATGGAAACTAGCACCAGCTCTTGCAGCAGGTAACTGTTCAGTTTTAAAACCAGCCGAGCAAACGCCAGCATCGATAATGGTGATGATGGAACTTATTGGGGATTTATTACCTCCAGGAGTTGTCAACATTGTTAGTGGTTTTGGATTAGAGGCAGGTAAACCTTTAGCATCATCAAAAAGAGTTGCTAAAGTTGCATTTACTGGTGAAACAACAACAGGAAGATTGATAATGCAGTATGCTGCACAAAACATAATTCCAATTACTTTGGAATTAGGTGGAAAATCTCCAAACATTTTCTTTGAGGATATCATGGATAAAGATGATGATTTCTTCGATAAATGTATTGAAGGTTTCGTTATGTTCAATCTTAACCAAGGTGAGGTTTGTACTTGTCCGAGTAGAGCTTTAGTTCAAGAGTCAATCTATGATAAATTCATGGAAAGAGCTATAGCTAGAACAAAAGCTGTTGTTCAAGACAACCCTTTAAAAATGGAAACTATGATTGGAGCACAGGCTTCCGTAGAACAAATGGAGAAGATTAAATCTTATCTTGATCTAGGGAAAAAAGAAGGTGCGAAAGTCCTAACAGGAGGAAGTGTTGCAAAACTTAACAGTGGATTAGAAAAAGGTAATTACATTCAACCAACTGTTTTTGAAGCAAAAAATGATATGAGGATATCTCAAGAAGAAATCTTCGGACCTGTTGTGTCTGTAATTAAATTTAAAGATGAAGCAGAGGCATTAAAAATTGCCAATGATACTCTTTATGGTTTAGGAGCAGCTGTTTGGACTAGAAATGGTAATATTGCTTATAGAATGGGTAGAGCAATACAAGCAGGGATAGTATGGACTAATTGTTATCATGCATACCCAGCTCACTCACCATTTGGTGGATACAAACAATCTGGAGTTGGCAGAGAAACTCACAAAATGATGCTTAATCATTACAGACAGAATAAGAATCTACATGTTTCTTACGCTGAGAAAAAATTAGGCTTCTTTTAATCAAATAATATATACTGGTCCATGATTCGATATCATGGGCCAGAGAAAAAATATGAAAGTATCTGCAACAAATTCGGCACTTAGTTTATTATCTGAACTTAAAGAAAAATATGGTGAAAAGTTAATGTTTCATCAATCAGGTGGATGTTGTGATGGGAGTGCACCTATGTGTTTCCAAGAAGGTGAATTTCCATTGGGAGATAACGATATTAAACTTGGCGAAATAGGTGGAGTTCCATTTTATATGAATGGTGATCAATATGAAAAATGGAAACATACTGATCTTACGATAGATGCTGTAAAAGGAATTGGTGGAATGTTTTCATTAGATAACGGAACTGGAAGAAGATTTTTAACTAAATCTGAAATATGCCTCGTAGTGGATAACGATAATCCAAATCATTAAATTTATTTAACAATGCCGATTTTTTTAAGTTCACAAAAAATTGTGAAGGATTGGATTGATTATAACAATCATATGAATGTTTCTTATTATCTTTTGATCTTTGATAAATATGGGGCTGATATATTAAATGACACCTTTAAAATGGGTGAGTATTCTGCAAGGACTACCGGAAAAAGTACGATGATTGTTGAGTCTCATATTACATATAATCAAGAACTAAAGATGAATGATGAGGTAGATGTAAATTTAGTTTTTTTTGATCACGATAAAAAAAGGTTGCAATACAAAATGGAAATGATCCATAAGCAAAAGCAATATTTAGCATCTACGATTGAAGTCCTTGCATTATATGTTGATTTAAATACTCGAAAAGTCTCAGAATTCGAAGGAGATAAATTAGAAATTATGGATAATTATATTAAAAATAATATAAAAAAGTTTGATAATACTAATCTTAAGTTTTCTTCTAAATTGAAAAAGTAAATAAATTTACTTCCAGCCCGCGCACTGGAAGTAATAATCTATTTATTGTCCTGGCGCTTTGTATGCACCTGACGCAACTTCACTTGCTTTAACAGTAGCTTTATTAAAATCAATAGCTTCTAACATTGTTAAATTTTTAACTGCACCTGATGCTTCTACTACAAGTTTTACTGCCGCAAAGTCCTCAAACGTTGTAAGTTCATTTACAACTATAAAGTCATATGGACCTCTAACTATATCCATACTATGCATTGTTCCACCCATAGCTTTTGTTAATTGTTCAACTACTGCTTTTCTATCACTTTTAGGATCTTTTAAAAAACCTTGAAAAGCTTTTTCAGTGTAGTTTCCCATTATATATGCTTTCATATGTTACCCCTTTCTTTATTTAAAAAATATTACAGCAAAATTTATGTCTGTAGAAGTGGTATATTTGTCTAATTATTTTCTATTCGGTCCATTTCTTTAAGTTCGACTTCTAACTTATCTAATTCCTCACCACCTGCCATCATGCTTAAAAGTTTTTCTCTAGATATATCTTTTTTTTGAAATGTCCCCATACTTTTTCCTCGATTTAAAACTGTAAAACTATTTCCAACAGGATAAGCATGATGAACGTTGTGTGTTATTAAAATTACAGCTAAACCTTGTGATGCTGCTTTAACAATATATTTCAGGACCATTGAAGCTTGATGTACACCTAATGCTGATGTTGGTTCATCTAATACCAAAACTTTTGCCCCAAAATAAATTGCTCTAGAAATAGCCAGACATTGTCTTTCACCTCCAGACATCGTACCGACGGCTTGTGATGGGTCTCTCACATCAATACCTATTTGTCCCATTCTTTCTGCAGCTATAGTGTTTGCTTTTTCAATATCAAAAGTTTTGAAAAAAGGTAAACCTTTTTGTGGCTCTCTGCCCATAAAAAAATTTCTAGTTACACTCATAAGGGAAACTAATGCTAAATCTTGATAAACAGTACCTATCCCAATATCCAAAGCATCTCGTGGTGAGTCAAAAACTATTTTTTGATCTTCAAAAATAATTTCACCTTCATCAGGCTTATGAACGCCTGCTAAAGTTTTTATCAAAGTAGATTTTCCAGCTCCATTGTCACCAAGTAAGCACATTATTTCGCCTTTTTTAAGTTTCATGGTGACGTCTTTTAAAGCAATTACTTTACCAAAAAATTTACTTATATTATTGAATTGAACTAAATAATCAGACATCACTTAGTCTCCGTAACTTTTTTTCTAATATAATTATTGAATACTACTGCAATTAACATCATTGCGCCTAAAAAAACCTTAAACCAATCAGTATCCACATCTGTATAAAAAATTCCCATTGATACAGTGCCAAAAATAATAGCACCCAATGCTGCTCCGATGGCAGAGCCATAACCTCCAGTCAAAAGACAACCGCCAACCACGGCAGCCGCTATTGCTTCCAATTCTTTTAAAGTTCCCCTCATAGTATCTGCAGAACCTGCATCTAAAACTTGAATACAAGCAAATATTGTCGATGCTACAGCTGTTCCAATAAATAGACTTATTTTTACTCTTCCAACAGGTACACCAACATTTGTAGCACCAACTTTATCTCCACCTGATGCAAATATCCAATTTCCATATCTAGTTTTCATAAGTATCCAAGTTGCAAATAATGTAAGAGCAATAAACCATATTACTGATGGTGGAATACCTGTAGCTAATGGTGTACCGTCAGTTCTCAGTGCAATTAATTTCATCGATCCTAGCCATGTGAATAACCATTGAAAAGTATCTGTTGCAAACAACCAAGCGATTGGATCATCCTCTATTAAAACTCTTAACCCTGGTACTTGAGTTCTTCCTGTAATTAATCTCGTAATAGCCAAAGTTGCCCCTCTTAAAATGAACAACATTGCAAGGGTTACTATGAAGGATGGAAGACCAGTTTTTACTACCATTATACCATTGAAATAACCAATTAGTACTGCCATAGCAAAAGCAAAAATAATACTCGTCCATAAAGGCCAGCCCCAATAAATTGCAGGTATAGCGATACAGATTCCTGCAAAACCAATCATTGATCCAATTGATAAATCAAACTCTCCACCGATCATTAACATTGCAGCAGCAATAGCAATAATTCCTAAATTAGCTGAAACATCTAAAAAATTTAATGTCCCATAAGCGCTAAACATTCCAGTGTCACCAGCAACTATTCCAAAAAAAATAAAAACTAAAATTGAGCCACCCAAAGCACCAAGCTCTGGTCTGTTTAATAAAACTCTAAGAGGTGAAATTTTTTTAAGTCTTTCATCTTGTCCACTATCTTTTTTAGATTGAATACTCTCTGATTTTACAGACATATAAAATTATAATTTAAAGATGATTAAAAAAAAGGCCTGACTAACATTAGTCAGGCCTTTAATTCATATTTTTATCTATAACCTTGAGCTGCCCATTTAATTACTTTAGACGCATTGTCAGGAGTTACAAACCCAGGTCCAGTCATTACTACACCTGCTGGCATTGTTCCCCATCTCATATATTGTCCAAAGATAGCTATTGGTAAATATCCTTGTAGATATTGCTGTTGGTCAATTAAAAACTCTACTTTTCCTGCAGCAGCAGCTTTTAACATATTTGGAGACATATCAAATGTTCCTAATCTTACAGAACCAACTTTTCCAGCTGACTCAAGTGCTTTCAATGCTGCTTCACCAGACAATCCAGCACCTAAAGTTAGAATAGTGTCATAGCCACCACCTAATTTTGCAGCAACAGCTTTTTGAATTTCTGTTGGGTCATTTGAAGTACCTAAAATATCAACAGATCCACCAAAACCTTTTTTGAAACCAGCACATCTTCTATCAAGTGCAACGTTTCCTACCTCATGGTTAACACATAATGCTTTTTTTCCACCAGCGGCTTTCATTTTTTGTCCACCACCTACACCTGCTTCAAACTCAGTTTGTCCAACGTGTGCACTAATTCCTAAAGATGCATAATCATCAGATCCAGAGTTCATTGATATTACAGGAATACCAGCAGCAATCGCAGCTTTAACTGATTTTCCTAAAGCAGCAGCATCTGGTAATGTTATCACAATACCTTTCGGTTTTTGTGATACAGCATTATCAATTAATTTTGCCATTTCTACCATGTCGAAAGTAGCTGGTGCTGTGTATTTGCAAGACACTCCCATGTCTTTACATCCAGCATCAACTCCATTTTTAGCAACTGACCAGAAAGGATCATTTGCTTGACCATGAGAAACCACAATTATATCTACCGCTAAAGCAGATACAGACATCATTGCCCATGCAGCTAAAGCTAATATATAGTTTTTTATTGTTTTCATTATTTTCCTCTAATTAAAGTTAACTTTTAAAAATAAAATCTAATCAAAATATTATTTGGTTGTAAAGCAGACAGGTTGCATTCTACTTATGGTTGATTCAATTAAAGATTAAGTTTTTCAAACTTTTTTGATTGTAAAGATTTTTGAGCTGCATTCGCAATTATCAGAGCTTTTCTTCCCTCTTCAAATCCTGCAAGAGGTTGAATTTTCTTTCTTATAAATTTTGCAAAATCCTTTAGTTGATTTTTATAAGCATCTTTATACCTCTCAATAAAAAAATTAAGCAAAGGAGATTTGTTCGAAGTTGATTGTGCAGAATATAAAGATGTCTCGTTTTGTCTTTTATTTTCTGAAATTAACATACCTTTTGATCCAAATAATTCTATTCTTTGATCATAACCGAAACTACAATGTCTGGAATTAGTTATTATGCACTGAACACCAGCTTTAGATCTAATTATGGTAGATGCTAATTCAAAATCTTTTATTTTATCAAATCTTTTGTCTGATATGTTGCTACCAGAAGCTATTATTTTCGCAGGCTCATCATTACCAAGGTAGAATCTAACAAGATCAAAGTCATGGATCATCATATCTCTAAAAATACCACCAGATTCTTTTAGATATTTCATAGTTGGTGGGGCAGGATCACGACTAGTGATAATAATTTTTTCTAATTTACCTATTTTTCCACTTAGTAATTGTTTTCTTAAATTATTGTGTGTGGGGTCATATCGTCTATTAAAACCTAATTGTATTTTTGGATTTAATCTTTTAATTTTTTTTTTGCAGGACTCAATTTTCTTAATACTTAAATCTAGTGGTTTTTCACAAAAGATAATTTTTTTATTCTTAACACCATCTAAAATAAATTTAATATGTGTTGATGTTGTTGAGGCAATAAAAATAGCTTTTATATCTTTATCTTTATAAGCCAAAGATGGATTGTTTATAGCTTTTGTTTTTAATGTTTTTGAATACTTTTTAGATAATTTTTGTTCAATGTCATAAATATATTTTAGATTAAAATCTTTACTACGCATTAAATTTTTTCCATGCATAATACCAATTCTACCAAGTCCAAATAAAGCTATATCAATCATTTAAAATTTGTATTAAAATAATAACTTAACTAAAAAAATTTCTTATGTCAGTAAAATTAGGAGTTGCACCCATTGCATGGAGTAATGATGACATGCCTGAGTTAGGTGGTGACACCTCATTAGAACAATGTTTAAAAGAAGCCAATGAAGCAGGCTATATAGGCATAGAGTCTGGCGGAAAATTTCCAAAGAAATCTTCGGAATTAATTCCAAAATTAGATCAATTTAATCTTAAACTTTGCTCAGGATGGTATGGTGCTAATCTAAGAAAAAATTCTGTTGAGGAAGAAAAAAAATCCATTCAAGAACAACTAGATTTATTTAAAGATTGTGATGCACCTTGTATAGTTTTTGCGGAAGTTTCTGGTTCTATTCAAGGAGATCCTAATAGAAAATTATCAACTCGGCCTCAAATGGAAAGGGACGAATGGCAGAAGTTTTGTGAAAAAATTTCTGAACTAGGAAAATATTTAGAGGATGAAGGAATGCCTTTGGCATATCATCATCATATGGGAACAGTAATTGAAACTCAAAAAGATACTGAAAGACTTATAGAAAATACTCATGAAAGTGTAAAATTAACATTAGATACAGGACACATGTTATTTGCAAAAGGGGACTCAAAATACATATTACAAAATTATCATGAAAGAATTTTGCACGTCCATTGTAAAGATATAAGAAAACAAGTTCTTGAAAAATCTTTAAAAGAGGATTTAAGTTTTAGAGGTGCTTTTTTAGAGGGTGCGTTTACAGTACCAGGAGATGGTTGTATTGATTATCAACCTTTATTTAATGTATTAAAAAATAATAATTATTCAGGATGGTTGGTGGTTGAGGCAGAGCAGGATCCGGCAAAAGCAAATCCGTTAGAATATGCGAAAATTGGTTATAATTATCTTACAGATACATTGAAAAAATCTGAAATTGAAATTTATAAAAATTGATTATCTATAGAGTGAAGTTAGTTCATTATTTCCAGCAGCAACACATGGAGATTTAAAACAAGTACCAACAACCCATTCAGATCCAGGATCAGGTAAAAAATTTGATGACATCACAAATATAACACCCATCTCAACTGATTGCCCCGCCTTACCTTCTGCTTTAATTCTAGGATCAGGATCAGTTTTTACTTTAGTATCCTCTGAAAAAGGATTCTCTATATTAAGATTTTTGTTTATATAATTCACAACTTTGGATGAGAACCACTCGCCATTACACGGATCACCCCAAACAGTCAATTTACCTTCATCATTATTCCCGCAATTATTTATTTCTCCATTGATAAAATCGACTACTTTCTTATGATTTTCTTTGACTAAGTTAGCTTTTGCTTCAACTGCGGGCCTTGTACTTGCGGTCCAAATCAACATCCCAACCACATATACTAATGATAACAATACTAATGCTTCTAATAGTCCAAAATTTTTGAAATTTATTTGCATAATTAAAGTTTAATAATTTTTGATTTGTCTAATTTTTTTTCAAAAAAATCAATTATATTTTGTATTGTTTCTTTTCCCATTCTTATCATGCATTCCTCAGTAAATGCAGCGGTATGAGGACTTAAAAAAACTTTATTGTTTTTTAGCAGAGGATTATCCTCTTTAGGTGGTTCTGTTTCAAAAACATCTAAACCTGCACCAAATATAAGACTTTCATTTAATGCTTTATCTAAGTCATTCTCATTAATCATTCCACCTCTTGCAGCATTAATAATTATACAATTTTTCCTCATTGTTTTAAGTAAGTCATAATTAATAATATTTTTCGTTTTTTCATTAAGAGGTATATGTAAAGAAACGGCATCCATTGATTTTACTGCTTCTGTGAGATCTTCAACTTTTTTTCCACCCAATTCCTCAATAATATCTTTTGAAACAAATGGATCATAAACAAAAACATTCATTTCAAATCCTTTGCATCTTCTAATTAAAGATTGACCAATTCTACCAAATCCAGCAATTAAAATATTTTTTTTCCAAAGTTCAATTGTTTTTGGAAGTTTGTTTCTATTAGAAAAATTTCCTGTTTTAACAGCCTCATCATACATGTTTTTTCTCTTTGATATATTGAGCAACATAAACATAACATGTTCTGCCACCGCAACAGCATTTGCTGTAGCCGTAATTGCCAAGGTGATATTTTTTTCTTTAGAAGACTTGAGATCAATATTGTCGTACCCAACGCCATGGCGAGATATAATCTTAAGTTTTTTTGACATATTGATTAATTCGCTAGATAAATTTGCTGTTCTAATTGATAGACCATCACACTCCAAAATTTTTTGTTTAATATCTTTGTCATCTATATTTTCAATAATCTCATAATCATAATTTGGGTTATTCTTTATGAGATCTATCCCCGCTTTATGAATAGGTTGAATTATCAAAATTTTTTTTTTATCTGACACTTAAATTTAGTAAGCTTTAGAGTCTTCTTTTGATTTGATTGATTTTAATTTAGATACAGCATCTTTTGCACCTGCACTCATATACCTTTGATCGGATCCAATGGTTACCAAATTAAATCCTAAATTAAGCATTTTTTTTGCATACTCTGGACTAGCATTATGAATACCCGCAAAAATTTTATTTTTTTTTGCATGTTCCAATATATTTAAAATCTTTTCATAAGTTGGACTTCCTTCAGGATTATCAAAAGCTGGTTTTTGACCTATAGCCAGACTTAAATCAGCAGGTCCAATATAAATTCCATCTATTCCAGGCGTGCTCATAATTTCATCTAATTTATCTAAGGCTTCTTTTGTCTCTATCATTGCCATTTTTAAAATCTCATCATTGGCAAAATCTCCATAATCTGAACCTCCATAAATCAAACCTCTAATTGGTCCAAAACTTCTATACCCTTTAGGGGGATACATGCATGCTTGAACAAATTTTTCAGCTTCAAATTTGTTGCTCACCATTGGACAAATTACGCCGTAGCACCCTGCATCTAAAATTTTCATTATTTGTTCTGGTTCATTCCAGTTTACTCTTGCTAAAGGAGTAACATCCGTAGATGAAATTGATTGCAGCATTTGTAATGCATTTGGATAATCTATAACACCATGTTGCATATCAATTGTAAGTGAGTCCCAACCTTGATGAGACATTACTTCCGCTGAAAAAGAGCTAGGAATTTGTAACCAGCCATTAATTATTTGCTCACCATCTCTCATCATCTTTTTTATTTTATTTGGCCTCATTTTAAGATTTCAAACCAAGGTGAGTGTACTTTATATTAAGATAATCTTTAATTGCCATGGAACCACCTTCACGTCCATATCCAGTTTGTTTAATTCCGCCAAAAGGTGCCTCAGCTATCGCAACTGCAGGAGTATTAACCGCTACAGTACCAGTTTCCATTAATTCTGAAGCTCTGTGAGCTTTGTCCATAGAATTTGTATAAATATAACTACATAATCCTAAGTCATTATCATTAGCTCTCTCAACTACTTCATCAAAAGTTTTAAATGACAACATTGGAACTAATGGACCAAATGGTTCTTGTTTCATTATTGTAAAATTGTCCTTTACATTGTCAAAAACTGTTGGCTCATAAAAATATCCTTTGTTAAAACCTTGAGGTCTTTTTCCACCTAATAAAACTTTTGCTCCTTCCTTTTTAGTTGTTTCAACTAATTCTTCTATTTCTCCTAATCTTTTTGCAGTTGTTAAAGGACCTAACTGAACCCCTTCATCTAAACCATTTCCAATTTTTAATTTTTTTGTTCTTTCAATAAACGCATTAATGAATTCGTCTTTTTTATTTTCTTGTATATAAAATCTGTTAGGCGAAATACAAACTTGACCATTATTTCTAAATTTTGCAGTAATTGCCATATCTGCAACTTTATTTATATCAACATCATCAAAAACTATAAAAGGTGAGTGTCCACTAAGCTCCATAGTAACTCTTTGAACTTTGTCTGCGGCCTTTTTTAAGATTAATTTACCTACTCTTGTTGATCCAGTAATTGAAACTTTTTTAATAATATCAGACTCTAACAACTCATTTGAAATACTTTCAGGATCTCCTGATAATAAGTTTACAACTCCAGGAGGGACTCCCGCTTCTTTACAAATATCTACCAACTCCATTACTGTTCCTGGAGTAATTACATCAGGCTTACAAATTACTGAACATCCGGCAGCTAATGCTGTTGAAATTTTTCTTGCTGCTAGAATTAAAGGAAAATTCCATGGCACTAAAGCTGCTACAACTCCAACTGGCTGATAATAAACATGAACTCTCGTATCTGGAAATCGACTTTCGACTGTTTGTCCATAAATTCTTTTTGTTTCTTCAGCATTCCACTCAAAAATATCAGCAGCCCCACCAGTTTCGCCAATTCCCTCTGCGAAAGGTTTTCCAACTTCAATCGTTAACCATTTTGCTAAAACATCTTGTTTTTTTCTTAAAAGATCAGCAATTTTTCTAATAATATATGATCTCTGCCAAGGTAAAGTGTTTTTCCAAACTTCCAAACCTTTCTCTGCAGATTTAAGAGCTTTTTGAACATCTGCTGAAGACGCTTTAGACGCTTGGCCAATAATTTCTTCCGTAGCAGGATTTATAACATCGTAAGTTTCTTTTTTTTCCGCTTGTTGCCACTTACCATCAATGAACTGCCCAAATTTACTATACATAATTTTTATTTTATGGTTAATTAAGCGAAATTTTAAGAGAATATATCTACAATTATGAAAAAAATAAAGCTTACATGTGCTCATGCAATTGTAAAGTTCCTGACTTCTCAAAAAATTCTTATCGATGGTAAAAAAGAACCTTTATTCGCTGGTGCTTTTGGAATATTTGGTCATGGTAATGTAGCTTGTTTAGGACAAGCTTTAGAGGAAAATAAAGATAAACTTCCAACTTATAGAGGTCATCATGAGCAAAACATGGCTTTAACAGGAATTGCTTACGCTAGAGCAAAAAGAAGAAAACAAGTATTTGTAGCAACAAGTTCTGTAGGTCCTGGTTCTACAAATATGGTAACAGCTGCAGCAGTTGCGATGAGTAATAGACTGCCAATTTTATTTCTTCCTGGTGATACTTACGCAAACAGGATGCCTGATCCAGTCTTACAACAAGTAGAACATTTTAATAATCCAGGAATTACTCAAAATGATGCTTTTAAACCAGTTACAAAATATTTTGATAGAATAACTAGACCAGAACAAATTTTACAAACATTTACTCAAGCTGTACAAGTTTTATTAGACCCAGCTGATTGTGGTCCAGTATGCATATCTTTATGTCAGGATATACAAGGAGAAATTTTTGATTATCCTGAGGATTTTTTTAAAGAAAAAATCCATAATATACGAAGACCAAGACCTGATGATTTTCAAATTAAAGAGGCAGCTGAAAAAATTAAAAAATCAAAAAAACCAATCATAATTTCTGGTGGAGGTGTTTTTTACTCAGATGCAATGGAGGAACTTTCTACTTTTGCAGTTAAACACAATATACCTGTAACACAAACTGTAATGGGTTATTCTTCTATGAAAAGAGATCATTCTCATTTTTTAGGACCTATTGGAGGTTTAGGAGGAAAAGCAGCAAACAACTTTGCAAAAAAAACTGATTTAGCGATTGCTATTGGAACTAAGTTAGGAGATTTCACAACCGGGTCATGGTCCAATTTTGAAAATCCAAATTTTTCATTAGTATCAATTAATGTTGCAAGATTTGATGCTAGTAAGCATATGGCACAATCAATTATTGGAGATGCAAAAGTTTCTTTAAATGAACTATCGCAAGCCTTAGGAGATTGGAAAGCATCTGAGGAATGGCATAAAAAATCTAGAGATGAACTTAAATCTTGGAATGAATATGTTGATAAAGAAAGTGGGCCAACTAATCAAAATCTCCCAAGTTACGCTCATGCAGTTGGTGCAATTTATAGAAACTCTGATCCAAGTGATATCGCTGTCACTGCAGCTGGAGGTTTGGTAGGTGAAGTTGTTCAAATTTGGAGACCAAGAGAACTTAATACTCATGAAACAGAGTGGGGCTTTAGTTGTATGAGTTATGAAATTTCTGGAGCTTTAGGAATTAAAATGGCCAACCCAGACAAAGAAGTTATCACATTTGTAGGTGATGGATCATATTTACTTTATAATTCAGATATATATTCATCTGTAATAACTAATAATAAACTAATTGTAATTGTCTGTGATAATGGTGGCCACGCTGTCATTAACAGACTTCAATTATTTAAGGGTGGAAAAGAATTTAATTGTTTGTTTGAGAGTTCAAATGTTTCAAATTTAGTAAAAGTAAATTTTGCAAAACATGCAGAAAGTATGGGGGCAAAGTCTGAAGAGGTAAGTTCTATCAGTGAATTAGAGGAAGCTTTCAAAAGAGCGAAGAAATCAAAAGTGACTTACGTTATTTCAATCAAAACTCATTCGTATCAATGGCTTGAAGGATCAGCATATTGGGAAAGTCCAACTTTAGAAATTCCCAAAACCAAAGAAAATGAAAAAGCTCTAAAATTACACAAAGAAGGTAAAGCAAAACAAAGACAGGGAGTATAACCCTAATGAGCAAAGTATTTAAAGTTGGCTTAATTGGTTGTGGTCATATCGCAGAAACATATTTCAGAGCTCACAAATATTTCAAAAATTTTAAAATCATTAAATGTGCAGATGTTAAAGAAAAAGCAGCTAAGAAATGTGCTAAAATTTATAAAATTAAAGCAGTTTCGGTAAGTAATTTACTAAAAGATAAACAGGTTGAAATAATATTAAACTTAACCCCTCCAAAAGTTCATTACCAAATTGCAAAAAAGTCTTTGTTAAATGGTAAACATGTATACTCAGAAAAACCACTAGCAATTAATTTAAAAGATGGAAAAGAATTACTAAAGCTCTCAAAAAAAAAGAAATTATATTTAGGAAATGCTCCAGATACTTTTTTAGGAGGAGGCAATCAAAAATCGAAAGAATTATTAGAAAGCAAAAGTATAGGCAAAGTAAATTTAGGTAATGCGATTTTTGCTTTTCCAGGGGTTCAATCTTATCATCCAGACCCAGAACCATGGTTTGCAAAAAAAGAAGGTGGTCCAGTAATTGATATGGGACCTTATTATCTCACTGCATTAGTAAATTTATTGGGTCCAGCCAAAGAGGTAAAAGCAGCAAGTTTAATGAAAGGTTCACGATTTAGAACAATTGGTATTGGTCCTAAAAAGGGAAAAAGAATTAAGGTAGAATGTCCAACTACATATTTTACAACAATCATATTTGAAAATGGAAGCATAATCAGACTCACTTTATCTTTTGATGTTATAGCCCATCAAAGAAATCATATTGAACTTTATGGAACCAAAGGTTCAATGATTGTGCCAGATCCTAATATGTTTGGTGGTTCAGTTTATATTTGTAAAAAATTAGGAAGCCCATGGAAAGAATTTAAAACAAATCAAATGCCGCTAGGAAAAATTAATATTAGAACGCAAAGTTCTAGAGCAAATGAGTCACCTACTAACGCTAATTACAGAGGAGTTGGTCTTGCAGAAATGGCTTATTGTATTGATAAAAAAAAGATACATAGATGCAATGGAGAAGTATCTTTGCATGTTCTTGACTTGATACAATCAACTATGCAATCCGCTAAAACAAATAAACCAATTAGACTTAGTACAACATGTAAGATTCCAAAACTTTTTATTAATAAAGAAATAAATAAATTAATGAGATAAAATATGCAGATTGGTATTGATCTTGGGGCAAGTAAAATAGAGTATGTATTATTAGATGATATTGGCAATGAGCATCATAGAGAAAGAACCGAAGTTCCAAAAAATTATAAAGATACATTATCCATAATTAAAAAAATAGTTATCGAACTTGAGCGTAAAGCTGGTAAAGAATTACCAGTGGGTGTATGTCATCCAGGGATTCATTCTATTCAAACAGGACTAGTTAAAAATGCGCCTAATTCTTTTTGGATAAATGGTAAACCTTTACAAAGAGATTTACGGAGTGAGATTGGTAAAGAAATTTATTGTGAAAATGATGCAAACTGTTTTGCTTTATCAGAAGCAATTGATGGTTCTGGAAAACATTACAAAATAGTTTTTGGGGTAATTCTTGGATCTGGTGTTGGAGGCGGTTTGGTTATAGATAAACGAATTGTCAATGGACCTAATGGGATTACTGGAGAATGGGGGCACAATCAAATACCGAGCGCTTGTATTGAAGGTGTTCAAATAAAAAAAACTAATTTAAGAGCTGGGGAAATAGAAAACTTTGTTGCGGGTATAGGTATTTCTAAAGCGTTCAAAAACGAGTTTAAAAAGGATTTATCGGCTCAAAAGATATTTGAGATGCATAGAAAACTTGATTTAGATGCAGAAAAATTAATTGATAAATATAAAGATCAACTTGCTATGTCTTTAGCCACTGTTGTTAATATTATTGATCCAGATGTGTTTGTTTTTGGGGGTGGGGTATCTAACGAAATAAATTTTTTAGATGAAATTAAACAAAAGATGAAAAAATTTGTAGCAGGGGGTGAATTTGAGGGGACTTTTTTAAAACCCAAATTTGGTGATGCAAGCGGTGTTCGGGGTGCAGCACGTTTAGCAAGAACCACAAATTATTAAATTAATCCACTATATCAAAATCTGATTTATACTTCTCATGAATTGATATACCTAATCCCGGAGTATTATCATCTAAGTTAATAAAACCATCTTTTGGTTCTGGTTCGCCTTTAAATAAATAATAAAATAATTCATTACCTATTTCAACTTGATGCACGGGAAAAAATTCAGAAAACGGACAATTGTTACTAGCCATTGTAAGGTGGTAATTATGCATTTGACCAGCATGTGGAACAACAGGAACACCATACTTTTCTGCTAAAGAATTTATTTTATGGCCAGCAGTAATCCCTCCTACTCGATTTGCATCATATTGAATGAAACTTATAGCTTTTTGTTCTAAGAGGTGTTTAAATCCTAAATAACTGAACTCATGTTCACCACCAGCTATTGGAATATCACCCATCGAATTTAATTCTGCATATCCTGATATATCATCAGGTATTACAGGTTCTTCTAGCCATTTAGGTTTAAATTTAATTAAATCTGGAATTATTTTTTTTGAATACTCTAAATCCCATCCCATATATGCCTCAAGCATCAGGTCTGTATCATATCCAACTACTTCTCTCACGGCATTTACTAGTTTAATATTTTTTTTGATTCCTTCATTCCCATCTTTTGGACCCCAACCAAATCGCATTTTAAACATTTTAAAACCTTCTTTTAAGTATTTTTCAGCTTCTATCTGGAGGTCTTTAATTGGTTGGCTATAAAGTTTTGATGCGTATACTGGTATCTTTTTTTTAGTTCTTCCACCCAGAAGTTCGAAAACAGGCTTATTTTTTAATTTGCCCATTAAGTCCCAAATGCCTAAATCAATTGCAGAAATACCAATCATTCCAATTCCTTTTCTGCCCCAAGCCATTGTGCTCCTATACATTTTATCCCACAAATAATTATAATCGAATGGGTCTTCACCTATAACTAAGTCTTTCAAGTAACAATCAATAGCTTTTTTTGTTACCTCTGGTGCTAGAGCTGCATTTCCTAATCCTATCGTTCCATCATCAGCAATAATCTCGCATACCATCCACTGATGAAACCTAAAAGATTTCATTTTATCACCTGACTCTCTTAAAATATCTGTAGGGTTTGTACAAAAGTTTTGAACAGGAGGAACTATTTCACCGGTCCACTTATAAATTTTAGTTTTGACATCTTTTATTTTTGTCATAACTTAGATTTATTTTCTGCCATTGTTAATGCAATTTTAAAAGACTGCAAAGTAGGCTCTAGATTAGCTTTATTTTTTCCAGCAATGTCAAACGCAGTTCCATGTGCTGGTGTGGTAATTGGAATAGGAAGTCCACCTTGTACTGTCACACCTCTATCAAAACCAAAAGCCTTAAGCCCTGATTGTAATGCATCATGATACATACCCACAATGCAATCATGGTTTTTATTTTTAAATGCTGTAATAAAAGAGGTATCACAAGGCAAAGGACCGTCTGCATTAATCCCTAGTTTTTTTGCTTGATTTATAGCTGGAATTATCTCATTTTTTTCTTCAACACCAAATTCAGCATGTGGGTTTAAAGCTTGGACTGCCACTCTTGGGTTTTTAATGCCATTAAGTTTCATAGCCTCATTAATTAGTTTAATTGGTTTAATGATATTGTCTTTTTTAATATATTTTGGAACTTCACTAATCGGAATATGAGAAGTTACTCTTGCAGTCCAAAAATTGTCCACAACATTAAATTCACAAAAGAAATTTTTTACATTTAATTTTTCAGCCATCAGGTGAAGCTCATCAGAATGTTTGTTTCCCCCCATAATCATGCTAGTTTTATTGAAAGGACCAAAGTTTATAGCGTGTATTTTGTTTTGTTTTGAAAGTTCTAAAGCCACATCTAAAGCTTCAAGTACACTTTCACCAGCTTCTTTTGAGCATTCAGAAAGGGTATAGCTATAATTTTTTCCTTTGGATACATCTAAAAGAAACTTATTTCCATTTTCAAAATTTATTTGATCAAAATTATTTACAATTTTAAGATCAATATTACTTCCTGAGATTTTATTTCCATTATCTAAAATATTTTTTTCTCCAATGACAATAATATTTACCTTTTCAGTGATCTTTTCAGTCAATAATCTTGATATAAGTTCTGGTCCAATGCCTGATGGGTCCCCTAATAATACTCCAATATTAATTCTATTTTTTGACATTTTTTTCTTTACGGGTTGTATCAGATAATGTTTAAATATTTAATTATAAATTAACTTAAGAGGGAAATAATGAAAAAAAGCTTCAAATTATTTTTAGCCGCTGCTTTTTTAGTAACTGAATTTTTCGTTGTTGCTCTTCCATTGATGATTACTTCTGCTAAAGCAGATGGTCATCCAATTCAAGCTATCACGCATGCTGGTTTTGGTGGTGGAACTGACGTAACTACTAGAATGATGTTATTAAGAGCAAGAAGAGTTCTTAAACAAGATATGCAATTAGTGAATAAAAAAGGTGGTGGCGGTGCTGCATCTATGGATTATATGATGACTTTACCTGCAGATGGTAACCACACTTTAACTTGGACTACTGGACATGCAGTGTCAATGGCTTTAGGGAAAACTAAAGTTAAAATTAGTGATATGCAACCATTAGCGAGAGGAACTGATGATCCACAATTATTCGTTGTAAATTGTAAATCTGATATCAAGGATGCTAAAAAGTTTATCAGTACACAAAAATCAAAATCATTAAAATATGGTACAACACATACAGGTGGTATTGATGATGTAAGTGCTATTGCTTTTACAAAAAAAGGTGGATTAAAAGATCCGACTATTGTTGCTTATAAAGGAGTTGCCCCAATTAAAACAAACCTTATTAAAGGTGATATTGATGTAGGTGTTCTAAATTTGGGAGAAGCGCTTACAGAAATAAATGAGGGTAAACTTTGTGTATCGGTTGTGCTTGCAAATAACAGAATGGCTAAAATTGGTGACTCACCTACAGCTAAAGAATTAGGAATACCTGTTTCTTTGTCAACTGTTAGAGGATTTGTAACTAAAAAAGGAGCTCCAGCAGACAGAGTAAAACAATTAGAAGCTGGAATGATGAAAGCTATGAGTCACAACTACTACAAAAATTTCTTAACTGAAATTGGTCTTGATGAGACTAGTGTGGTTGGTGCTGATGAGTGGGGTAAGCAGATGGAAGAAATGCTTACAGAAATGACTGCTCAATTAAAAGCTTTAGGTTACATAAAGTAATTAAAATTCGTACATTGATTTAATGAACGATGTACAAAAAACTAAAGGGGCAAATAAAAAAATTTTGCCCCTTTTTTTTAGTGTTGCATTTAAAGTTATTTTTATAATTGTTGTTATTTCAAGTATTCTATTATATCTAACTTTTACCTTTGAGGAGGTTCCTCCAATTTTAAATAGGGGTATTCAGCCAGCAACATTTCCAAAAGCTTTATTAATTTTAATCATCGTATTAAGTTTAGTTGTTTATTTTTTATCTATTAAAAAACCCTGGCAGATAGATAAAAATTTGCCTAATGCTTTTTATATAACCTTAGCTAGTTTTGTTATTTTTTCAGTAGTTGGAATTATCTTAGATTTTTTTTTAGGTATCTCAATTTTATCTATTTTGGTTTCTTATTTCTGGGGTGAAAGAAGAATTTTTTATTTATTTTTAGTGGCCATAATTTTTCCAACTATAGTGTTCATTTTTTTTGAAACTATTCTTGGTCTTAGATTTCCAGGCGGCATTATAACAAATCTTTATTATAATTAATTATGGAAAACCTTACTTTAATGTTAGCTCCATTATTAAGTTCAAAACTGATGATTGTACTAGTATTTGGAACTTTATTTGGTTTAATACTTGGTGTACTTCCTGGATTAGGTCCAACAACAGGTGGAGCTTTAATTTTACCTTTTACGATGACTTTAGATCCTTTGTCAGCAATAGTTTTATTAACTGCAATTTATTGTGCAGGAACGTATGGTGGAGCAATTACTGCAGTCTTAATTAATACTCCAGGCACGCCAGCTGCAGCAGCAACTTGTTTGGATGGTTATCCGCTTGCACAAAAAGGTGAAGCTGGGAGAGCCCTAGGTATGGCCACAGTTTCTAGCACTATAGGAGGAATTTTCAGTGTAATAGTTTTAGTTTTTTTTGCTCCACTGCTTGCTCAATTAGCATATGAGTTTGGTCAACCAGAATATTTTGCTCTAGCAATTTTTGGTTTGACCATGCTGGCATCTATTGGAGAGGGTAGTCCAATTAAAAATTTAATAGCAGGCGCATTTGGTATTTTAATATCAACAATTGGTAAAGATTTCATGACATCGATTGATAGATTTACATTTGGAATAAATGAGTTATCAGAAGGTATTGGTTTTATTCCTGTTGTTGTTGGTTTATTTGCTATCAGTGAAATGTTAACACAATCAACTTTACTTGATCAGATATTTAAACGGGTAGCTCTAAAAGCTGTTAAACTGCCGTCAATTTCAGATTACAAAAAAACCTGGATTACCATTCTAAGATCATCAGGAATTGGATCTTTTATTGGAGTTCTACCAGCAGAGGGTGGAACTGTTGCCTCATTAATTGGATATTCGGAGGCAAAAAGATGGTCAAAAAATCCAGAAGAATTTGGAAAAGGTTCAGTAGAGGGCATAGCTGGTGCTGAAGCAGCGAATAATGCTGCTACTGGAGGTGCAATGGTACCTACGTTAGCGCTTGGAATACCAGGAAGTGCTACAACAGCTGTAATTCTAACAGGTCTAATTATTCATGGTGTTAGACCGGGTCCAGATTTATTTAGAGAACAACCAGATTTTCTTTATGGAATTTTTGGTTCAATGCTTATTGCAAATGTTTTGTTTTTTATATTTGGTTTTTTTGGTGCAAAGATTTTTGCAAGAATAACTTTAGTTCCAAATAAATTACTTTGGCCAATGATTTTTGCAGTTTCTGTATGCGGAACTTATTCACTTAGTCAATCAATGTTAGATGTATGGATAATGTTATTTTTTGGAGTGATTGGATTTTTTATGAGACGTTATGGTTTTTCAGTTGTCCCGGTTATAATAGGTTTAATCTTAGGAGAGTTAGTTGAGGGAACTTTAAGACAATCATTAGTAATTTTTGAGGGTAATTGGTTGGAATTTTTAACAAGACCCATCGCTGTAACTTTTTTTATTTTATCTTTAATTGCTTTAATTTTTCCACTATTAAGAAAGAAAAAATCTAATGAATAAATACAATTTCGAAAATAGAAATGCAGTTGTAACTGGTGGAGCGCAAGGATTTGGTTATGCTATTTCAAAAAAAATTCTAGAGTCAGGTGGAAATGTGATTATTTGGGATATTGATAAGTCTGCAATTGACAAAGCAAAAAAAGAATTAAATTCAAATAATTTTCACTTTCAACAAGTTAATGTTACAGATTTTAATAATATTAAAAATGCAATTAATGAAACTGAGACTAAATTTAGAAAGATAGATATTTTTGTGAATAATGCTGGAATGACAGGGATAAATGCTAAAGTTTGGGAATATCCCTTAGATGAATGGAAGAAAGTTATTGACCTTAATTTAAATGCAACTTTTTATTGCTGTAAGGCTATAGTACCACATATGATTAAAAACAATTATGGCAGAATAATCAACATTGCTTCTATTGCTGGTAAGGAGGGTAATCCTAACGCAAGTGCTTATAGTACATCTAAAGCAGGGGTGATTGGCTTAACTAAATCTTTAGGAAAAGAGCTAGCTGATAAAAATATCGCAGTAAATTGTGTTACACCAGCTGCAGCGAAAACAAGAATTTTTGACCAGATGACAGAAGAACATATAAATTATATGTTATCTAAAATACCAAGAAATCGATTTGCAAAAGTAAATGAGTTAGCTTCATTGGTATGCTGGTTAGCAAGTGAAGAAAATTCATTTAGCACAGCTGCAGTGTTTGATTTAAGTGGCGGAAGAGCAACATATTAGAGAGGAGAAAAAATGAAATTGTGTAGAATAGGTAGTCCTGGAAAAGAAAAACCAGCAATAATAGATAGAGAAAATAATTATAGAGATTTGTCATCAATTATAAATGATTTCAATCCTGATACTTTAAATTTTGATACAATCGAAAAAATAAAAAAAACTGAAATTTCAACTTTACCCAAACTTGATTTAAATTCTAGAATAGGTGCATGCGTTTCTAACCCGTCAAAATTTATTGGCATAGGTTTAAATTTTAAAGATCATGCTGAAGAACAAAATTTGCCAATACCAAAAGAACCAATAATTTTCTCAAAATTCACTAGTTGTATTACTGGACCAAACGATCCTATCATTGTTCCAAAAGACTCTAATCACACAGATTGGGAAGTTGAGTTAGGTTTTGTTATGGGAAAAAAAGCCATAAATGTCAGTGTTGAAAATGCAATGGATCATGTTCTTGGGTTTTTTTTAGTGAACGATGTAAGTGAAAGAGCTTTTCAAAAAAATAAAGGTTTAACTTGGGACAAAGGAAAAGGTTTTGATACATTTGGCCCAATTGGTCCTTACATTGTGACAAAAGACGAGGTTGCGGATTTTCAAAACTTGAACATGTTTTTAGATGTTGACGGCAAAAGAATGCAAACAGGAAACACCAAACATATGATATTTGACGTAAAGACATTGGTCTCTTATATGAGCTCATGTATGAGTTTACACCCTGGTGACATTTGTTGCACCGGAACACCCCCAGGTGTTGGAGAAAATATGAAACCACCTCACTTTTTAAAAGGAGGTGAGGAAGTAGTTTTGGGTGTAGATAAACTTGGCACTCAAAAACACCAGGTTGTTCCTTACAAGGAATAATATAAATTTTATTTATTAGATGTTAGAAATTTTTATTGCTTTAGGTGCGGGTTTGATAAGTTTTTTATCACCATGTGTATTACCATTAATACCTGGTTATATCTCTTATATTTCTGGTACTTCATTAAATGAGTTAATAGAAAAAAAAAATATAAACTTAATTCCTATCATTCTTTTTACAATTGGTTTTTCAATTGTTTTTATTATTTTTGGTGCCGCTTCAACTTTTTTAGGCCAAGTATTATTACAAAATTCAAATGAATTAAGAATTGGTGCTGGATTAGTTATCTGTATTTTATCCTTACACTTAATTGGAATTATAAATTTAAAATTTTTGAATTATGAAAAAAGACTTCACACAAATAGTAACACTAATTTTTTTAGCCCAATATTAATCGGTATGGCTTTTGCTTTTGGTTGGACACCATGCATAGGCCCTATTCTTGGATCAATCTTAGCAATTGCCTCAACAGAAGAGAATATCAATAGAGGTATAATACTTTTATCATTTTATTCTTTAGGTCTTGCTTTACCATTTATTTTATCGGGTTATTTAATTCAAAAATTTTTAATTTTTTCAAAAAATTTTAAAAAGAACATTAATTTAATTTCAAAAATTGGTGGTGTAATATTATTAATTACCGGTATATTAATATTAACAAATCAGTTACAAGCATTAGGTTATTATTTACTAAATATATTTCCTTTTTTGCAAAATTTTGGATGATTATTTATGAAAATTTATCAAATTGACTCAAGCGCTAGAAAAGAGGGATCGACCTCAAGAGCTTTAGCTAAAAAGTTACTTGAAAAAATAAAAAAACCTGAAGATGAAGTTATATATAGAGATTTAAATGAAGAAATGGTTTTTGTGAGTGGTTTAACAGAATCTGGAATGAATATTGAAGAAAAAGATCAAAATGAAAATCACAAAAAGATGTTTGAGCTTTCTAATCAACTCGTAAAAGAGCTTAAAGAGAGTGATATTATAATAATTTCAGCACCAATTTATAATTATGGTCCTCCTGCAACTTTAAAAGCTTGGTCGGATTTGGCAGCAAGAATTGGAGAAACATTTAAATTTAAACCTAATGGCAGAAGAGAAGGTTTGTTAAAAAATAAAAAAGCTTATTTAGTAATTACATCAGGAGGAACTAAGTTAAATAGTAATGAAGACTTTTTAACTCCTTGGTTGAAATTTATTTTGAATTTCTTTGGTATAGAAGAAGTTGAGACAATCAGTGCGGATCAAATGGCTCTAGATTATGAAAAATCAATTAAAGAAGCTCACGCCCAAATTGATAAAATAAAATTATAATCAATTTAAATTAATTTAAAAATTTTGATTTGCTCTTTTCTAATTCAATAAAATAAATTAATATGTTCAAAGGGGTGTCTTAACAGACTGAGATTAAACCCTATGAACCTGTCCGGTAATTCAGAAAGGGAACAATGGATAAAACATATTTTTTAACACAATCAACCGCATTATCTTTAGTAATTCTTATATGTTTAATTTTTTTATCATTTGGAATTTATTATTCTAAAAACTATCAAGGATTAAAAAATTATTTAACTGCAAACAGAAATATTGGATTTCTCTCATTAACAACAAGTTTGACAGCGTCTGCGCTAGGAGCTTGGATTCTTTTTGGTCCTGCTTCAGCTGCAACTTGGGGCGGTTTAGGTGCAGTAATTGGATATTCTCTTGGGACAGCTTTTCCAATGTTTTTTTTTATATATCTTGGAAAAAAAATTAGAAAAGAGTTTCCTCAAGGTTCCACGCTCATTGAATTTTTAAGAAAAAAATTTGGTAAAAGTTTATTTAAACTTATTTTGCTGATGACAATTTTTTATATGTTTATTTTCTTATGTGCTGAAGTTACTGCGGTTGCAGTTTTGATTAACTATATTTCAGGTACTGAACTTTGGTTCACTGCTTTAATTGTGCTATTGTGTACTTTAACTTATACATTATATGGCGGATTAAAGGCTTCAATATTGACTGATAACATTCAAATGTTTGTCATTGGTTCATTATTATTGATTTCTTTAATATATATTTTGTCTTTCACAGGATCAAAATTTTCATTTGATTTTGTAAAGGAAAAAAACCCACATCTTTTAAGTGGATCTTATTTGCCTGGTTACACTTCTGGTTTAACTTTTTTTATTGCTGTTGCAGCAACAAATCTATTTCACCAAGGTAATTGGCAACGTATTTATGCAGCAAAAGATTATAAAACTTTAAAAAAAAGTTTGATTATATCTTTTTTGATAATTGTGCCGATTGTTTTTTTTATGGGTTTCACAGGACTTGTTGGTTTTTCACTCAATTCATCAATAAGGCCCGATCTAAGTTTTTTTTACTTATTACTAAATGAACAAGCAATATTTTTATCAATAGTAATTATTATTTTAGGTCTAGCATTAACTATTTCCACAGTAGATACTTTAATTAATGCAATATCAAGTTTAATTATAGTCGATGGAAAAGCTACATTTGAATTTAAAAAAAAGACTAATTATATAAATTTTTCAAAATATATAATTATATTTTTATCTGTAATATCTTTTGTAATTGCATCTTATGGCTTTGATATTTTATATTTATTTTTACTGGCTGACTTATTTTGTTGTGCGTTCGTGATAACTGTTTTTTATAGTTTTTATAATAAGATTGATGAAAAAACTGCATATATATCAATCATTATTGGGTTTATAGCTGGATTTTTGTTATTTCCCTCACCAGATTTCTCAAAGAGTTTGTTAGTTGGAATATTGTTATCAAAAGAAATATTTAGTCCGTTTATATCCCAATCATTATTATTTTTGTCTTTTATCATCGCAACTTTTTTACCTTTATTGGTTCTTAAAGCTAAAAAAATCAAATTTTAGTTGATTGTATTAAGTGAATTAATAGTTATATAACTGACCGCATGTCAGAAAATCAAATAGTAATTAATAATCTCTCAAAAGTTTATGATAATGGTTTTAATGCTTTAAAAAATATAAACCTCAATATCAAAAAAGGAGAAATTTTTGCGATGCTTGGACCCAATGGTGCAGGTAAAACTACTTTGATTAGTATTATTTGCGGCATAGTAAAACCATCATCAGGAAAAGTTACAGTTGAAGACTTTGATATCATTGAGAATTATAGGGAAACAAGATCACGTATAGGACTCGTTCCTCAGGAATTAACTTTAGAGCAATTTGAAACTGTTTTTAATAACGTTTCTTATTCAAGAGGTTTGTATGGAAAAAAACCTGATCCAACACATATTGAAAAAGTCTTGAAACAACTCAGTCTTTGGGACAAAAAAGATTTAATCTTGCGAAAATTATCAGGTGGAATGAAAAGAAGAGTTTTAATCGCTAAAGCATTGTCTCATGAACCAAAAATTTTATTTTTAGATGAACCTACTGCTGGTGTAGATGTTGAATTAAGACAAGAGATGTGGAAGGTGGTAAAATCATTAAGAGAAATAGGTGTTACAATTATTTTAACAACTCATTATATTGAAGAGGCCGAAGCGATTGCTGATCGAGTGGGAGTTATTAATCAAGGAGAAATTATCATTGTAGAACAAAAGAAAGAACTTATAAAAAAAATGGGTCGAAAAGTTTTATCTGTTGAACTACAAGAGGAAATTCAAGATATTCCAGATTCATTAAAAAAATATAATTTAATTATCGGAAATAATAAAATGTCACTAGTTTACACTTATAACCTCGAAGAAAAACAGACAGGGATTACAAATCTTTTACAAGATATAAAAGACTCAGGATTAAAATTGAGAGATTTAAAAACAGAACAAAGTAATTTAGAAAAAATATTTGTAACTTTAGTAAGGGAAAATAATGAAAATTAATTATTATGGATTTAAAGCTATTTACTTTCATGAAATGGATAGATTTAGACGAACTTTAGGTCAATCTCTTTTATCACCAGTAATCTCAACATCGTTATATTTTATTGTTTTTGGTTCTGTGATCGGTGGTTACGTTCAAAAAATTGATGGTATCAGTTATGGATCTTTTATAGTTCCAGGATTGCTGATGTTAACTCTTTTAACTCAATCAATAAGTAATACTTCTTTTGGAATATTTTTTCCAAAATTTAATGGGACTATTTATGAGATCTTAGCTGCACCTATATCCGCTTATGAAATTGTATTGGCATTTGTAAGTGCTGGAGCTACCAAAACGCTGATTGTTGGTTTTGTAATTTTTTTGACAGCACAATTTTTTGCTGATGTACAAGTTCAATATCCATTGCTAATGATTTTTTTATTAGTCCTCGTTTCTTTTACATTTGCATTATTTGGTTTTTTAGTTGGTTTAGTTAGTAAGGACTTTGAACAGATGTCAATAATCCCATCTTTTGTGATAACCCCAATGGTATTTTTAGGTGGAAGTCTTTATTCATTAGATATGTTACCTGAATTTTGGCAAGTGGTTACTTATTTTAATCCAGTTGTTTACCTAATTAGTAGCCTTAGATACTCTTTCTACGGCATATCAGATTTTAATATTTGGATTAGTGTGGGTTTAATGGTGTTATTTTTGTCAGTTTGTGTAATTATTGTCTCTATATTACTTAAAAAGGGTTACAGCATAAAGTCTTAAAAGATTTATTTAAAAATTTTTTTGAGTTTTTTGAGGTTATCTAAATTGTCAACTGTGTACCATTTTTTTGGCATTACATCAGAAACATATAATTGTCTGATTTTAATTAGTTTTTTCCAGAGAATATTAAAGTCATCAGTTGGTTTAATTTTATCGTTTATCTTTTTTGGATTTAATATTTGAATACCGGTGCAGTAAATATCAGATTTTTGTGTTCTTGAGAGTTTTTTAACAATATTTTTTTTTTTAAAAATAAAATCTCCCAATAATCCTTTAATTGGTTTTGTTGGAATTAACATGCATAGAGGCTGACCTTTTTTATAATAATCTTTCTCAAGTTTTTTAAAATCAATGTTAGTGACGTTGTCGCAAGTTAAGACATAAATTGGAGAGTTAAATGATTTAAATATAGAGTTGAATATCCACCAAGAATTACCTTTTTTGTCTGTATTTATTATTGATGAAACTTTTTCCTCTATTAAATGTTTAGCTAAAATAGGCCCTTTGTAACCAACTGAAATATGAACAAAATTTATATATTTTTTCAGTCTTTTGATACCTCTTGCAATCAATGAGGTTTGTTTAAATTTAACTAAACCTTTAGGTATTTTTTTGGTAAGTGGCATTAATCTGGTTCCACGTCCAGCCGCCATTATAAAAGCATGATTTATTTTTCTATAAGTCATTAGATTTCAGACCAAACTTGATAATTTTTTCAATTTCAGACTGCGCTAATCTTTTTGCATTTTCAGAAGATACTATTTCTTTAAGTGGTTTTTTTAAAAGATTATTAAAATCGATTACAAAATATTTTCTATTCTTAATTTTCATCTCTTTGGCATATTTTAACTCGTCCTCACCAATTAGATATTCATCTTGTCGATCACCTTTTCTAGATTGAATTATTTTATATTTACCGCCAAATTTTTTTGTCCAGACTTTTAAGAAATCGATCATTTTTGCAGATTTCATTTCGGCTGAGAGAATTTTTCCATTTAATTTATTTTTAAGTTTTAGAGCTTGATCAATTAAACTTACAGCTTCATTGACTGAGAAGAAAAATCGTCTCATGTAAGGACCAGTGGTAAGTATAGTCTTATTTTTTTTATACATTTGTTTCCAAATTGGTAGAACAGATCCAGTAGACCATGTTACATTACCATACCTCACACAAATAAATTTAGTTTTACTATAAGATTTTATTGATGAAAAAAGTCTTTCCATACAAGATTTACTTAAACCATAAATATTTTTGATTGGTGGTGATGCTTTGTCAGTTGAGACACCTATAACCGTTGGAACTTTCTTGTTTATACAGGCTCGAACAATATTAGTAGATCCAAGTATATTTATATCAATACATTCAAATGGAAATTTTTCTGATAAGTCAACAAATTTTGTAGCCGCAGCATGAATTACGATATCAGGTTTAGTATAATTTAAACAATCATGTATAGACTCAATATTAGAAACATCTAAAGGTACTACTTCACAATTCGTTAAATTCTTTACCAGGAAATTTTGTTTATTATTACGAGCACCAAGAAAAACTTTATACTTTTTCTTATAAAAATTAGCTAAATTTCTTCCTAGATAACCAGTACCACCCGTTATAAGAATTTTTTTCATTATTAAATGTTATAAATTTGTTTATAATTTTAATCTAAATAATGTCTATATCTATTCATATACCTTTTTACAATCCAAATCCCGAAAAAAAAGAGGGACAAAGAAATTTACGACGATTTGATTATTTAAAAGAAAATATTGAAAACTTAAAAACACTTTCAATTATAAATGATATTTTTGTGCATACGCACAATGAGTTTTTAGATGATAAAAAATTAGATGCTAGAATAATCAAGCATCAAATAAGTGATAATGATTTAGATAAAGGTTATTTATCTTGGAAATGTCGATCATTAATGGAAGAACAAAAAAATGATTATGAATATTTTTGTTATTTAGAACACGACATTAAGTTTTCTGAAGACAATCTACAATACTGGCTTAAATATCAAGATCAACTAGATAAAAAAAATTATCATCTTGGGTTTTTAATTTATGAAAAAAATAATTCAGACAATAAGGATTATAGTATTCATATTGTCAGAAAATTAAATAAATATTTAAATATAGATGGTAAGAAATTTGTAATAAATGATTTAGAAAATTATTGTTGTTTTTGGATATATAATAAAGATCAATTTCATAAATTTTTAAAATCTAAGTGGTGGTCTTTTAAAAAGAGAGCTCATAATTTTAGACATAATTATGGAATTACCGAAAGGTCATCAATTGGTTTCCACTCTTTAAATATGAACTATTTTAAAGCAACTTTACTTCCTGAAATTGATAATCAACCTGACCCAAATTGTTTCATAGAGCATATGACCAATAATTATTATGAAAAATTTAGTGAATTTAAAAATCAAAATTATATGGATATTAGAGGCGTTTGTACTTTGAAGATTGATGAGGTTTTTGAAGACTTAAAAGAAGTTAAAGATAACTTTTTCTTAATTAAGTTATTTAAGCTACTAAAGTGGAAGTTTAGATTTATTTCTAGAAAATTTAACTGACCCATTTCTGGGCCAGTTAATAGACTAATATATAAGAGGAGTTGTTTTATTAGAATTGTTCAGACTCGGTTGAGCCATCCATTGCTGTAGTTGAGCTCTTTCCACTACTAATAGTATTAGAAACAGCATCAAAGTAAGATGTACCTACTTCTCTTTGATGTTTTACGCTTGTGTAACCATCTTTTTCACGAGCAAATTCTTGTTGTTGGATCTTAGAGTAAGCAGCCATACCTTCTTTTTTGTATTTTTCTGCTAATTCAAAAATTGCAATATTTTGTGTATGAAAACCAGCCAGTGTTATAAATTGAAATTTATAGCCCATTTTACTTATTTCTTTTTGAAATGAAGCAATTTCTTCATCTGATAAATGCTTCTTCCAATTAAATGATGGAGAACAATTGTACGCTAAAAGTTTTCCAGGAAATTTTTCATGAATTGCTTCTGCAAATTTTTTAGCTTCTTCAAGATTAGGTGTAGCTGTTTCACACCAAATTAAATCTGAATATGGTGCATATGCTAATCCTCTTGAAATTGCTTGTTCAATTCCTGATTTGACGTAATAAAATCCTTCAGGAGATCTTTCACCTGTAAGAAAAGGTTTATCATTTTCGTCAAAATCATTAGTAATTAGTTTTGCAGCATTTGCATCTGTTCTAGCCAAAATTATTAATGGCACATCAGCAATATCAGCTGCCAATCTTGCAGCCTTTAAATTTTTAATCATAGTACTGGTCGGTACAAGTACTTTACCACCCATATGACCACACTTTTTTTCACTAGCTAATTGATCCTCAAAATGAACACCTGCTGCGCCAGCTTTAATAAATTTTTTTGTAAGTTCAAAAACATTTAATGGACCTCCAAAACCTGCTTCACCATCAGCAATTATTGGAAGCATATAATCAATTCTTTTCTCTTTTTTCATATCACCATCTTTAAGTTCCATATGTTGAATTTGGTCCGCTCTTAGCAAAGCGTTATTCATTGACTCTACAAGTTTTGGAGCACTATCATATGGATATAAAGATTGATCTGGGTACATTTCACCAGCACTATTAGCATCTGCAGCTACTTGCCAACCACTTAGATAAATTGATTTTAGACCAGCTTTAGCATGTTGAACCGCTTGATTTCCTGATAAAGATCCTAAAGTACTTATGTAATTTTCTGTATTAAGAAGTTTCCAAAGTTTAACTGATTGTTGTTTACACAGGGAATATTCAATTTTTATTGAGCCTCTCAATCTTTCAACTTCATCGGGGGTATAATCTCTTTTAATGCCTGCAAATCTTTTTAGTTCGTATGAGATGTTTTCTGCACTCATAATTGGTAGTTACCTCAGAAGTTAAAATTAAAATGAAAAAGTAAAATTTTATTTAGTTAGAGTCGTTAAGTGTCTCAACTAAATCTTTCATTCCACTTGAACCCCAATCACAATGATCATCTCTCATGTAAATACCTCTGCTATTATGTCTTGCGAGGTCCTCATTTTTTATGATTTGAGCTTCATTTTCTGTGTTTTTTTGTTTATCAGTCATGTAAATGTTATAATTTACAAAATTTACAAAATCTATAAAAAAGGATAAAAAGCTTGTAAATTAAGGAAAATAGTTGTAAATATAAATTTACAAAATTTACAAATAGAAAATATGAGTCAAAATGATTTAAAAATAGGACCAAAAATCAAGGCTTTTAGACGTCAACTGGGTCTTCAAGCTAATAAACTTGCACAAGAAATAAACATTTCACCTAGTTATTTAAATTTAATCGAGGGGGGAAAAAGAAAAATTGATGGGGATCTACTTTTAAAAATTTGTGAAAAGTTAAATATTGAACTTTCTCAATTAACATCAAAAGATGATGTAAATTTAGAAAATACTTTATCAGAAATTTTAGATGATAAATTATTTGAGGATCTTGATATTTTAGGGCCAGAGGTCAAAGATCTTGTAGGAACTAATCCAAAAATTGGAAAAGCAATTGTAAGATTAGGAGATATTTTAAAAAAAAAAGATCATGAATTAGTAAATAAGATTGAAAAAATTTCTGGAAAAATTGTTGATAATAGAAAGAACTCATTTCCAGGTGAAGTTATTTCTGACTTTCTTCAAGAAAATAAAAACTATTTTCCAAAATTAGAGGATTTTGCCAATAAAGTTTTTGAAAAAGTTCAAAAAAATAATCGTACGAGATATGTTGCTCTTTGTGATCATTTAAAATCTGAATATGATATTATTGTCAAAGATGTTATTCCAGAGGAAAATAAACCTTTTTCTAAAATTTACAACAAGAATAAAAAAGAACTTCTGTTGAGTGATTATAGTTCCCTTGAAACAAAAAAACTTCATGCAGCTGCACAAATTGCACAAGAGGGAGCAATTAAAGAAATTGAGGATTATTTAACTAAATTCACTTTTCCGTCAGAAGAGTCTAAAAAATTAACTAAAATTGCTTTGCTTAATTATTGTGGTGCTGCAATATTAATGCCTTACAAACTTTTTCATTCTGAGTGTAAAAAACTTAAATACGATCTCGAATTACTACAAAATACTTTTGCAACATCCTTTGAACAAGTAGCCCATAGAGTAACCTGTTTGCAAGATCCAAAACTACCTGGAATTCCATTTCATTTTTTAAGGGTTGATATGGCCGGAAATATTTCTAAAAGATTTTCTTTGTCTGGAATTGAAATTCCAAGATATGGAGGTGCGTGTCCAAGATGGAATGTTTATTCTGCATTTACACGACCCGGGGTTATTCAAAGTGCTGTAAGTAAAATGACCAACGGAGAAAAATATGTTTGTATTGCACGAACTGTCGAAAAAGGGATTGGAAGATTTGGTAGAGCAAAAAGTATTTTATCTATTGGGTTAGGTTGTGAAGCTAAATATGCTAAAGATTTTGTATATACTGAAAATGTTAACTTAAGTGAAAAGTCATCAGAAATTCCAATAGGCGTGTCATGTAGAACCTGCGATAGATTAGATTGTTCTCAAAGAGCTTTTCCTCCTTTACACAAAAAATTTGATGTCGACATAAACTTGAGAGGCGTTTCAGTTTATGTAGGTGATAAAAATTAATGATATGCTTAAATTTATAATTCCTGCAGTTATATTCTTTTTAATCGTTCTTTTTTGGGAAAAGATTAATGAGAAAATTTATCAAAAATTTAAGGTTAAAATTAATTTAGTTATTTTAACTGCAGCCTTATTATTTGTCTTAGCAGTATTGATTTTGTTATACTTTTAGTTCTGATGAAAAAAATTTTTATAATTTTTATAATTTTTCTTTCATATTTTAGTAATTCAATTGCAGATGAAAGAATTAAAAAACTTAATCAATTGTTTGATGATTTAAAAACTCAGAATTACTCAGCCGCATATAAAATTGAACAAGAAATTTGGCAAATATGGAGCACACATCCAAATGATGAAAATTTGACAATGTTATTAAATAAAGGATCAAGTTTGGTAAATGAATTAAAGTATAATCAAGCAATAGATATATTTTCTAAAGCAATAAATTTGGATCCATTATGGGCTGAGGCATGGAATAAACGTGCAACTGTATTCTATTTATCTGGTAATTTTGAAAAGTCGCAAAAAGATATTGATAAAGTTTTAGAATTAGAAAAAAGGCATTTCGGCGCTCTTGCTGGACAAGGTCTTGTAAATATTCAATTAAAAAATTATAATAAGGCAATTGAGAGTTATGAAAAAGCTAAAGAGATATATCCCACAATGAAATCACCAGATATGATGATAAATCAAATTAAAGAACTAATTAAAAAACAATCAATCTAAGATGATAGATTATATATTACCATTTTTAATACTTATAATGATTGTGGTATTCATCCACGAATACGGCCATTATTATTTTGCCAAAAGATATGGTGTTGCAGTAACTGATTTTTCAATTGGATTTGGAAAAGAAATATTTGGTTGGAATGATAAATCTGGAACAAGATGGAAAATTTGCTGGATACCTCTTGGTGGATATGTAAAATTTTTTGGAGATCGAAATGTTTTTTCACAAGCCGATCAAGAAAAATTAATTGAAAAGTACAATGAAGAAGATAGAAAAAAATTATTCGTTTTAAAACCACTATATCAAAGAGCTTTAATTGTTTTTGGTGGACCATTAGCAAACTTCTTACTCGCATTATTAATTTTCTTTTCTATTTATACTTTTGCAGGAAAAGATTTTACTCCTGCAATGATCAACGAGGTACAAAAAGATAGTCCTGCAATGATTGGTGGTTTGAAACAAAATGATATTATTTTAGAGATAGATGGAAATGAAGTTAAAAGTATTATGGATGTTTCAAAATTTATAACATTATCAACAGATGATTTTATAGATTTTAAAGTTAAACGTTCATACGACGAAATATTATTAAAAGTAAAACCCAAAATGGTTTTAAGTGAGGACAATCTTGGAAATAAGATTAACAAAAGGATCGTTGGAATTAAATTAAGTGCTTACAACAATGAGATTAACCATGTTAAATTAGGACCCGCACAAGCTATATACCACGCAGCAAATGAAGTATATTTCGTTAGTATATCCTCTCTTAAATATATCGGTGCGATGATTTTTGGAAAAGCTGATACTTCACAACTTGGTGGACCAATTAGAATTGCTAAAATTTCAGGGCAAGTAGCAGAGTTTGGTTTGTTGGCATTTATTAGCATGATGGCTTACATTTCTATAAGTTTAGGATTAATTAATTTATTTCCGATACCAATGTTGGATGGAGGTCATTTAATGTTTTACGCTTTTGAAAAAGTGTTAGGACGTCCTTTATCACAAAAAACGCAAGAGGGTTTTTTTCGAATCGGAATGTTTTTACTTCTAACTTTGATGATATTTACAACATTTAATGATCTCAAAGATCTAGGCTTATTTAGTTAATAAAATTCAAATCTTTAAATAACCCTTTAAAATTGAGGTTTTTTTAACTATACCAGATATTGTGTATAACTTCGAGCTAGATACTAAAAAAAGGCTTGATTTATCAATACTTTTGATAAAGATAGTAAATAACCTAATAAAACCGGAGCTAAAATGAACAAAAAACAACTAGTTGTCAAATTATCAGGCGCTTTAAACTTAAGTAAAGCTGATGCTGAAAGAACTTTTGACACGATTACCAACACTATTTTAGATGCACTAAAAGCTGATGATTCAGTCAAAATTGCAGGATTTGGTACATATAAAGTGGCTAAGAGAAAAGCGAGAGTTGGAAGAAACCCTAGAACTGGTGAGCAAATTCAAATTGCTGCATCGCAAAAGGTTAAATTCTTACCTGCCAAAGCTTTAAAAGAAGTATTCAATAAATAGTTAATTTTACAGCCTTAACGTCAAAAAGCGTTAAGGCTGTCTCTATATGCAAAATCTGCATACCCAATTTTCATAATCAGCGTTAGTTTTTAGGAATTATTAAAATACAAGCACTCTCTTATAACAGGGAGGTCTTATGACTAAATTAATAAAAAAAATAAGTGCGCCACTTATTAGTTTAATTTTTTTATTGAACATGAGTAGTGCAGGTATGGCAGATACAACAGTTTCTGCTGAAGTAGGTTTTATTTTTAATACCTTATTATTTTTGATTTGCGGATTTCTAGTAATGTTCATGGCATGTGGTTTTGCTATGCTAGAGTCTGGGATGGTTACATCAAAAAGTGTATCCGTTATTTGTGCAAAAAATATAGGGTTATTCTCAATTGCAGGTATAATGTTCTGGCTTGTAGGTTATAACTTAGCCTATGGTATCAGTCCAGGTGGATATATTGGAAAATTTATTCCGTGGGCAGATGGTAGTAAATTAGATACAGGATATTCCGATGGTTCAGATTGGTATTTCCAAATGGTATTCTGTGCAACTACTGTTTCAATCGTATCAGGTACAATGGCTGAAAGAATTAAATTATGGCCATTCTTTACATTTGCTGCAGTTCTATCAGGAATTATTTATCCAATCGTGATGGGTTGGCAGTGGGGTGGAGGCTGGTTAGCAGAGTTAGGATTTTCTGATTTTGCTGGTTCAACTTTAGTACACTCAACTGGTGGTGCAGCTGCTTTAGCTGGTGCAATGATAATTGGTCCAAGATTAGGAAGATTTACTAAATCTGGGGCTCCAGCACCGCTTAAACCGTTTGCAGCATCATCAATACCATTAGTAACAATTGGGGTATTTATTTTATGGCTAGGTTGGTTTGGATTTAATGGTGGTTCACAATTAGCATTGGGAACAGCTACTGATGCAATCGCTGTATCTAAAATATTTATTAACACATTTCTTGCTGGTGCAGGTGGTGTTATGGGTGCAGCAGTTATAACAAGATTGCATTTTGGTAAAACTGACGTAGTTCAAATGTTAAATGGATGTATCGGTGGTTTGGTTGCTGTAACTGCAGAACCATTATTACCATCACCATTTGCTGCAATTTTAATTGGTGCTGTGGGTGGATTAATCGTAGTATATGGTACTAAACTATTATTCTCATTAAAAATTGATGATGTAGTTGGTGCTATTCCTGCTCACTTATTTGCTGGAATTTGGGGTACGTTAATTGTACCTGCAACAAATTCTGGTGCAAATTTTAGTACCCAGTTAATTGGTGTATTATCAGTAAACATATTTGTGTTTATTGTAGCTTACATAGTGTTTAGCGCTATCAAGGCAACAATTGGTCTAAGGTTAAGTAAAGAAGGTGAAACCAAAGGTACTGATGTCACTGAAACTGGCGTGATTGCATATGCGATACGTGACTAATTGTTAACAATAAGGGACTCTTCGCTCTCTGTGTATCTCCGCGATTACTCATCGAAGGGTCCCTAAAATTCTCTCTTAAAGTTAGTTAAACGAAAAAAAAGCCCCTCCCTCAAGGGGCTTTTTTTATTTTCATAAAACTTTAATGATTACAAATTTTTAATAATCTGATTAAACACTTCATCGGGCTTAAGATTCTTCATCCCTTTTCTATCCCTATGCCAGACGTTATCTACATAATCCTTTGGAACTATTGGAATAATTTTACTATATTTTAGCTCACTAACTGGGTCATTAGCTATTAATCCAAATGATTTTATTCCAAGAGCTGCTGCAAGATTTAATGGACCCGAATTATTTCCAAGAAAAAAATCTGAATTTTTAATCGCTAATATTACTCCTTGAAGATCTTTGTTCGAACAATCAATGAAATATTGTTTTTTTGATTCATTTATAATTTTTTTAGCTATATAGGATTTATCTGGACCACAAATTAAATAAATATAATTACATAATCCTTTTTCGTATAATAAACTTGCTAGTTCAATAAAATCCTCCTCGAACCACATCTTGTAATCCTCAAAAGAATCAACTCCAAATGCAATCTTTTTTCCTTTAACTAAAAGATCGTCATTACCTTGCTTTAATCTTTCAGTTTCAATTTCTAAAGAGGGAAATTTATCATTTAACTTAATTGAATTTATCTTTAAAAATTTCTGTGATTGTTCTGAATAACTTAAATTCCAATCATCTTCATTAAGATAATTTTTAGAGGTAATCCATTTTTTTTGACTTTTTATGCCTGGAGCAATTATATTTTGAATACCAGATAATCTTGCAGCAATTGCAGGTTTATTTACTTTATCTAAAATATATACATAGTCATATTTTTCTGTATCAAATATTTTCTTAAGTTTAAAAACATCTAACCAATAAAATATACCTTTCCTAAAATCATTGTAAAAAATTTGATTTATATGTTTAAGGTCTTTTAGTATATTTTGAGCTTGAGTTTTTCTTCTGACAATTAAATCTATATTTGTTTGATGATGTTGACTGATAGCTTTAATGTAGGGTAATTGCCAGATTAAATCACCTAATTTATGATGAGTGTAAACGATACAAATTTTATTCATTTTTATTTATGTGATTTCAAAAAAAACTATATAATAATTTTAGTTTTATGAATATAAAATCGTCAAAAACCTTGGTCACAGAAGCTTTAAGCGAAATTAAAACAATTTCACCAGACGAAGCATTATCAATGATGAATGAAAATAAATGCAATCTAATTGATATTAGGGATATAAGAGAACTTGAAAGGGACGGGCGAGTTGAAAATTCAAATCATATTCCGCGAGGCATGTTAGAATTTTGGTTAGATCCTGATAGTCCATATTTTAAAGATGGTAAATTAGATATGAATAAAGAAATGGTTCTTTTCTGTGCTGGCGGTATGAGATCAGCATTGGCTGCTAAAACTCTCAAAGATATGGGGTTTGAAAAAGTTTCTCACATTGATGGTGGGTTTGGAGCTATTAGCAATAGTAAATTTAAGATTGTTTAAGAAACACACTCTTCTAAAGCATATTCAAGTCTATCTTGTCCCCAAAAAAGTTTATTGTTGACTATAAAAGTTGGAGCACCAAAAACATCATTTTGAAAAGCTTTGTCAGTTAAATTTTTTAATTCATCTTTTACTTTCTTATTACTTATATCTTCAAAAAATTTTTTTTTATCAATTTTACAATTGTCTAAAATTTTGTTTACGTTAGCTTCGATTGATATATCTATATTATTTTTCCAATAGGCATCAAAACAAATATCAAAGTATTCACTTTTTTTATTTGCATCGATAGAAATAAATCCTCTCATTAAATAAAGGGTGTTAATTGGAAATTTTTCGTTCCATTTAAAAGATATGTTATTTTTGTTAGCTATAATTTCGCAATCATTCTTCATATTTTTCATTTTTCGTTCATTAAAAGCAGGAGCAGTTATGTTGCCTAACTTATGTAAACCACCAAGCAAAATAGGTTTGTAATTAAAATCGATCCCGTTTTTATTTTGCATTAATTTGATTTTTTTATAGGCAATGTAAGAATATGGACTAATAAAATCGAAGTAAAAATCGATGATTTTACTCATATAGGTTAATACTTTTTGCGTAAAATATTCTAATCAGCCAATAAATAAAGATGCCTAAAGGACCAATTAAATAAGTGATTATTAGTGGGATGCCAACAAGAACCTTATTTATAAAAAACTTTTGTGAGTCTCTTACAATCCAGCCACCGACGAATAAATTAATTGATACAAAGTGAATCCAAAATAACATTAAAAAAATATTACTTGAAAACAAACCTGATAAATTACTAATACTTAAATATAATTCAAAATTACTATCGAAATCATAAGCACTTAAATAAGCTTTATAAAGCACAAATATGTAAGCACCTCCTAATAATGTGATTGGAAAAATAGAAGTAACAAAATATTTTGTAAAGTTTGATTGTGGAAAAAATATTAATACTAACCAAAAAGGCAAAACTCCTAAATTCACCCAGAAGTAGAGAATTTCAATTGTAAAGTAAGCATAAATTTGTTCGATCATTTTAAATTATATTATATTAGATCTTACAATGATTCCTATAAGAAATAAGAGAAAAACATTACAGGTGACTGTAGATGAAATGAGAAATTTTGCTTTAGCATATGTTGAAAAATATGCCCCATCTAAACAACAATTAAGAACATATTTACTAAAAAAATATCTCAAATTATCTGTTCCAAATGTAAAAAAACAGGATGTGACAAATTTAATTGATATTGTTTTATCTGATTTAGAAAAAAATAAATTTATCAATGATAAATTTTATTCTGAAAGTAAAGCGAAAAGTATGATCCGAAGAGGAAGTTCGATTAATAAAATCAGAAATTACTTAATTGGCAAAGGTGTTAATGATGAATTTATAAAAGACACAGTCAATAAAATAAATGAAGATAATTCAGATCAAGATTTTTTTTCGGCAATTAAAATTTGTAAAAAGAAAAGAATTGGACCCGCTAGGATTGATGATAATAGACCACTTTTTTATAAAAAGGATATCTCTTTATTAGCGAGAAATGGCTTCGATTTTGAGACATCAAAAAAAGTTATGGAATTAAAAAAAGATGATTATTTAAAAATAGTAAAACTACTTTGATTTTTTTTTCTTTTCATCTTCAACTAATTGATTGATTTTATTTCTGATATAATTTTTGACATATACAAATACTAATAAGCCAAAAATAGATACCGATACAATAATTATTAGTATTATTCTTAATTGCTCATCCATATTAGATATTTTTATTTTTTAAGATTAAACTTGGATTCTTAAAATTTTTCTTTCCATATTTAATTTCTTTGCCATCAAAATCTGAAATTAATCCTCCAGCATGTTGTAAAATTGCATGACCAGCCGCTATATCCCATTCACAAGCTCTAGGCTCAGCCACATATCCATCATATTCGCCAGCAGCAATGACACAAAATTTGAGAGAACTTTTCATTCTTACATATTTTTTTACATTAAATTTTTTATGTAATTTTTCTATTTCAGGTTTAATATTGTTTGAATAGGATACAAATTTCACATCATTTTTATCAAAATTTTCAGAACATCTTAAATTCTTGGTTTCACCATTTGTAAACTCATAGGCATTATTTGGACCATAGGAGTAAAACATTCTTTTTTTTGAAGGGGCATAAATTAATCCAGCTACTGGATTTTTGTTAATTATTAATCCAGCATTAATTGTAAATTCCTCTAGATTATTTATGTAGTCGTAGGTACCATCGATAGGGTCAATGAGCCAAAAGTTTTCAAGATTGTTTATTGATTTATTATCAGAGGTCTCCTCTGAAATGATGGGAAGTTCAGGTGTTAATTCTTTAATTTTTTGAGTAACAATTTTATTAACTTCTAAATCTCCATTACTAACAGGAGTATTATCGGCTTTAATTTTTTTTATAAGTCCTTGTTTTCTTAAATCTAAAGAAATTTTTCCTGCATGAATAAATGTATCAATCAGATTTTCGACAATCTCTTTTAAATTTAAATTATTCATTGATCTTTATTAATTCTATATTTTTAGTATTTATTACTTTTTTTCCAACATTTTCAAAATTAACTGTCACTTTTTCTTTTATAATTGATTGAACTTGACCTATACCCCAGTTTTTATTAGAGGGATTGATAACTTTGTCTCCTGGTTCAAAATCTAATATCATTTAATTTAACTTATATTAGAAATAAGTATAAATACCATCAAATGAATAAAGAATTAAATTCAATAGGATTAAATAAGAAACCATCAGACACAAAAGTAGTTGTTGCAATGTCTGGAGGTGTAGATTCATCAACTGTAGCAGGCATGATGAAAAAAGAAGGATATGACGTAATTGGTATTACTTTAAAACTTTATGACGATGCAAAGCAGGTCGCGGAGTCAAAGCAATGTTGTTCTGGTCAAGATATCATGGATGCAAAAAGAGTTGCTCAAAAATTAGATATAGAACATAAAATTTTATATTATCAAAATAAGTTCAAGCAAGGAGTTATAGATAATTTTGTTGATAGTTACTTAAAAGGTGAAACTCCAATACCTTGTGTTCAATGTAATCAAACAGTTAAATTTAAGGATTTGTTTGAAGTTTCTAAAGATTTAAATGCTGATGCTTTAATCACTGGGCATTATGTGAAAAGTGTTACTTCAAATAATAATACAAATATGTACAGAGCTATCGATGAAAATAGAGATCAAAGTTATTTTCTTTTTAATACTACTAGAGAACAACTTGATTATTTAAGATTTCCATTAGGTGGTCTTCATAAAAATGAAACACGTGAAATTGCCAAAAAATTAGATCTTAATGTTGCTGATAAACCAGACAGCCAGGATATATGTTTTGTACCTGGAGGAGATTATGCATCAGTAATTCAAAAATTTAGACCAGACTCATTTAAAAAAGGAAACATAAAAGATCTTAAAGGTAATGTCATTGGTGTTCACGACGGAATTATAAATTTTACTATTGGTCAAAGAAAAGGAATAAAAGTTTCTGACAAAGAAGCTTTATACGTTATTAAAATTAATTCTGAAAAAAATGAAATAATTGTTGGACCAAAAGAATATTTAGGAAAGAAAGATATTCTATTAAAAAATGTTAATTTATTAGCAAATGAAAAAGAATTTAAATCCAGCATTTTTGTAAAAGTTAGATCTACTGGTAAATTGCTTGAAGCAAACGTTAATCTAAGTGATCAAAATGGTGCAAATGTAAATCTGAAAAATCCTGAAGAAGGAATATCACCAGGTCAGGCATGTGTTTTTTATAATAAAGATGCTTTAGGTTATAAAGTATTAGGAGGCGGCTGGATAAAGGAATAAGCTATTTTTTCTTATTTTTTTTTCTAGCTCTTCTTTTTTTCGACCCCATTTTTCTTCGGCCTCTATGTTTCTTTGGGTAACTCATTAAATCCTTTTCATTAATTTATTGAATTTTTGATATGGATATAGCATTGTCCTTTAATCATATCAATTTTTTTATGGGCAAATCTTTTAAGACATTTTTAAAACACACTGCAAAAGATTTTCATAACCAATCAGTAAATCCACCAGTAGTCAGAGCATCGACAATTATTTTTAAGTCTATGCAACATATAAGAAAAACTCAAAAAAAAGCTCTACGAAATCCAACAGGTGGTCATTTTGATTATGGCAGACAAGGGACCTCTACTACTTATATATTACAAAAAATTTTAACAAAACTTGAGGAAAGTTATCATGTTTTTACGACACCAACAGGTTTTGGCTCCGTTTTTTTAGCAATATTCAGCGTTGTTAGACCTGGAGATGAAATGTTAGTTGCAGATCCAGTTTACAGCCCTACACGAATTTTTACTGAAGATTATCTAAAAGATTTTAATATAAAGACAGTTTTTTATAATCCACATGACCTCAATACATTAAAAAACAATATTACAAAGAAAACAAAATTGATTTTTGTAGAAAATCCTGGAAGTAATACTTTTGATTTTCAAGACTTGGGTAAAATTATTTCGATTGCAAGAAAGCATAAGCTATACACTGCAATTGATAATACTTGGGGTACTCCTTATTACTTAAAACCAATTAAACTTGGTTTTGATATGTCAATTGTCTCTGCAACTAAATATTATTCTGGACATTCAGATGTTATGGGTGGAAGTTTAGCAGTGAATAAAAGGGTGTTTTCTAAAGTTAAAGCAGCAGAAAAAATTACAGGTCTTAGATTAGGACCTGATGATGCTTATTTAATAACTAGGGGATTAAGAACGTTAGACGTAAGATTAGACAGACATAGAGAAAATGCTAAAAAAGTTGCAGCATTTTTATCAAAAAATAAAAGAATTAAATTGTTATATCCTTTCAAAAAAAATTCACAAAATTTTAGAATGTGGAAAAAATATTATTCTGGAGCGTCAGGTTTAATGGGATTAAAGATAAAAGCTAAGAATATTAATTCTGTTCGAAAATTTGTAAATTCACTGAAATTGTTTGGCTATGGCTATAGTTGGGGTGGATTTGAGAGTTTAGCTCTTCATCAAGAATTTAGAGAAACTGGTAAAAGAAAATTTATGAACTTACCAAAAGATGAACATTTAGTAAGATTACATATAGGTCTTGAAGATCCTAATGATTTGATTGCTGATATCAAACAAGCTTTAAGACATTTAAGATGAGTTCTGAAAAATTTTTTCGCTCAAAAACTGCGATAGTAACTTTATTTGCTGCATGCTTTGTTGTTCTGATTTCTTTGGGTGTCAGACAAACATTTGGTTTGTTTTTTATGGACTTCAACGAGAGTTTAAAGATAAGCAACACCGCATTTGGTTTTGCAATTGGGATGCAGATGTTGATGTGGGGTATAACAGGTCCTATCTTCGGAGCTATAGCAGATAAATACGGAGGACATATAGCTATAATCGGAGCATTTATTTTTTATACTTTAGGTGTTTATTTTTTATACACGGGTCCAAATACTGGAATATTTTTTCAAATCCATATGGGTTTATTAATCGGAATAGGTCTTGGTGGAACGGCAATAAGTATTCCTATGTCAGTTGTGGGTAAACATTTTCCATTATCTACAAGAACGATTGCAATGAGTTTTGTTACTGCTGTTGGATCATTTGGTTACTTTCTTTCACCAATTTTCACTAATTTTTCTCTCACAGAGTTTGGTTGGAACTATACATTATTTGTTTTTTGCTTATTTTTGTTATCTGGTTTAGTTGCAGCATATTTTGTTAGATCTCCATCTAAAACGGAAAGTGTCGAAAAAACTTCAGATCAATCTTTTAAGGAAGCTCTCTCAGAGGCTTTTAAAACTAAAAGTTATATTTTACTTGTATCAGGGTTTTTTGTATGTGGTTTTCATATAACTTTGGTTGGAACACATGTACCTAAATATGTAATAGATAGAGGTCTTGAGGATTGGACTGCAGCAGCAATTTTATCTTTAATTGGTTTATTTAACATTTTTGGTTCACTATTAAGTGGCTATCTTTCAGCAAAAATGAGTAAGAAAATTATCCTTAGTGCAATTTACTTTTTAAGAGGTGTTTCTATAATTTTTTTTATATTTATGCCCGCAAGTAATATTAATGCATTTTTATTTGGTGCAAGTTTTGGTTTTTTATGGCTATCGACAGTGCCTGCAACAAGTGGAATTGTAGCTCACCTGTTTGGGACAAAGTATTTAGGTCTTCTTTATGGAATTGTTTTTTTAAGTCACCAAGTAGGATCTTTTTTTGGCGCTTATCTAGGGGGTTTATTTTATGATCTATATGGGTCATATGATTATGCGTGGTATTTAGCAATTGCATTATCAGTTTTTGCAGCAATAATTCACCTACCAATTAGAGAAGAACCAGTTTTAAGACTAAAAACAGAATAAT
>CACDQT010000002.1 GCA_902554995.1 uncultured Pelagibacteraceae bacterium
TCAAGGAGAATATGTTCCACTGAATATCAATGAGTTTGATAAAAGTGATAAATATTTAGTTTTTTCGGGTATAGGAAATCATAAGACTTTTATATCAATGTTAAGAAAAAATAATATAAACATTGTCAAGGAAATTGAATTTCCTGATCATTATAGATACTTACAAAAAGAGATTGATGACATCATATCAATGTCTGAAAAATTAAATTGTAAAGTAATGACTACCGAAAAAGATTACATGAGACTAAACAACAACAATAAAATTATTTATATAAAATCAGAATTAAAGATTATAAATCAAGAAACTTTTATTAATGATATTTCAAAGGTTTATGAAAATAATTAAATACTTAATACAATTTATTATAATTTGCATTTTTTATGTGATATTCAAAATTATTGGAGTTAGGCTCTCGTCTTTTCTAAGTGGAAAATTATTTGAAATTATTGGTCCAATTTTTAGATCAAAAAAAATTATCAACAATAACATAAAAAAAGCTTTCCCAGATTATAATTCTAAAGAAACAAATAAAATAGGATCTTCAATGTGGAACAATTATGGGAGAGTTTTTGCAGAATATCTTTATATGAAAAATTTTAGAAATGGTACTCTTAATAAAAATATTTTTATAGATGGTAAAGATATTCTTTTAAATATTAAAGATCAAAATCAAAGAGTTGTATTTATATCAGGGCATTTTAGTAATTTTGAACTTATGGCAATGCAGATAGACAAATTAGGTATTAAAATTGGAGCAATCTATAGACCACTAAACAATATTTTTTTAAATAAATTCATGGAGCGAATCAGAAAAAAATACATCTGCAACAATCAAATTAAAAAAGGAATCGGTGGATTAAAGGAATTAATAAAACTTAATAAACAAGGTTTTTCAACGGCACTTATGATAGATCAGAGAGTTTCTCAAGGTATAAAATCAAATTTCTTCAATGAGAAAGCGTTTACTACTACCATTCCAGCACAATTAATAAAAAAATTTAATATGCCTGTTGTACCTATCTTTATAGAGAGATATGAGGGTATCAAATTTAAAATGAAAGTTCATAAACCAATTCACTTCTCAAACGAAGATACCATTGAAAATATTACAAACGAATTAAATAAGATTCTTGAGAAAATGATACTTGCTAATCCTAATAACTGGATATGGTCCCATAATCGCTGGAAATAATACTATTTATTGTCTAATTCCTCTTTTTTTTTAGAAGCCTCAACATATGAATAATACGGCTCTTGAAGTTCCACATTCCAGTAAGTCAAATTTTCAAGACTGATTGCTTTACCCGAAACTGCACAAATTACATGGTCACCTTTTTCAATTACTTGAAAATTATTTGGTAAATATTTTACTTTTGCTAATTTTTTATTCATTTATAGTTTATATGTTTATACATGATTGTAGGGATTATAGGAAGCGGGGGAAGAGAGCATGCCATTTGTCATGCATTAAATAAGTCAAAAAAAATTGAGAAGATTTATTGTTTTCCTGGTAACGCTGGCACTGATGCAATAGCTGAGAACATTAATCTAGATATAAATAAATTTGAGGAAATTAAAAATTTCATTTTTTCAAAAAAAATAGAATTGGTAGTCATCGGTCCAGAAAAACCTTTGGTTGATGGACTTACAGATTACTTGGAAAGTTTTGATATTAAGGTTTTTGGACCTAGTAAAGTCGCTTCACAATTAGAGGGGTCTAAAATATTTACAAAAAACATCTGTAAAAAATATGATATTCCAACTGCGAATTTTGGTGTATTTAATGATATTGATCAAGCTAAAAATTTTTTAGATAAATCAAATTTTCCAATAGTCATTAAAGCAGACAATTTGGCTGCAGGGAAAGGTGTTTATATTTGTGAAAATAAAGATGAGTCTTATCAAGCAGTTAAGGAAATATTTGATGGTAAGTTTGGTGTTGCTAAAAGTGTTCTTATTGAAGAATTTTTAGAGGGTGAAGAAATGAGCTTTTTCATTTTAAGTGATGGTATTACTTACAAAAATTTTGGTACGGCTCAAGATCATAAAAGAGTTCAGGAAGGTGATAAAGGAAAAAATACTGGTGGTATGGGTGCTTATTCACCATCAAGATTGATAAATGAGGAGCTCGAAAAAAAGATTTTGAATAATATAATTGATCCAACCTTAAAAGCACTTAAAGATTTAAAATCATCATATAAAGGTTTTTTATATGCAGGGCTCATGATAAAAAATAATGAACCTTATTTAATTGAATATAATGTTAGAATGGGTGATCCAGAGTGTCAAACTATTCTTCCTAAGCTAAATACAGATTTCGGTGAAATTATTAATGCATGTTGTAATGGAAAATTAAAAGAAAATAAAATTAATTGGAATAATAAAAAAAGTATATGTGTTGTACTGTGCTCAAAAGGTTACCCTGAAACCTACCAAAAAAATGTTGAAATCAAAAATATCAATAAAATTGAATTAAGCACTGATGATCACTTATTTCATGCTGGCACTATTAAAAAAGGTGATGTTACTTTAGCAGTGGGCGGACGAGTTTTAAATTTTGTTTCTTTATCAGATAGTTTTGAAGAATCAAGAAATAGGATTCATCAACTTCTCAACAATCTAAATTGGTCAGATGGTTTTTTTAGAAAAGATATTGGTTATAAAGTAATAAAAAAATGAGAATAATTGGTGGAAAATTTAAAGGAAAAAAAATTTTACAACCAAAAGACAGAGAAACAAGACCCTTAAAAGACTTAGCAAAAGAATCTATTTTTAATATTATTAATCACTCAAATAAATTTAAGATCAATATTGAAAATTCAACAGTTTTAGATCTATTTGCAGGTGTTGGCTCATTTGGTTTAGAGTGTCTCTCAAGAGGAGCTAAACATGTTACTTTTGTAGAAAAGTATAATAGTGTTTTACCAATTTTAAAAAGGAATCTTAATAATTTAAATTTAAGAGAAAAATATGAGATTATAGAGGAAGACTTAATATCTAATTACTTTTTAAAAAAAATTCAGCTTAAATTCAATATTATATTTTTGGATCCTCCCTATAAAGAAAAAAGATTGTCAAATATTATTGATAATATTTTTCAAGAAAAAATTCTTAATAAAGATGGGGTGATTATTGTACATAGGCATAAAAAAGAAAATGATGAGTTTTCAAAAAATTTTAAAATTCTAGATGAGAAGAAATATGGAATATCGAAAATTATATTTGGAAATTTAAACTAAAATTTTCTTAGTCTCTCTTTTTATTAACTCAACAGCAGGTTGATTGTATGGGTTTATTTTCAAAGCTCTTCCAATTAAAATAGTCTCCAACATAAAAAAACAAAATAACTCACCTAAAGTTTTTTCATCCCTTTTATTAATTTCAAAGCTTCTAAAAGGTATATTTTTTTTTGTAAAAACATTTTCTGTAGCTTTTTTTTGAGCGTAAGTAATACTTTGAATATTTTTCTTTTTAAGAAAATTTTGTGAAGGTAAGATAAATTTATTATTTATTTTAGGGGTATTATTTTCATGGACATAAAAAAACGTATAAAAATTATTTTTAAAACCATCCAAATAAAGCTGCATAACGCTATGATTGTCTCTAGGCATGTTAGATACGACTGGCAATAAACCTTTTCCCTTTTTACCTAAACTTTCAGCCACTAATTGTTGATACCATGAAAAAAAATTTTGAGATTTTTCATCATAATTTATGATAATTGAATTAAATTTTCTTTTTTTAATTAAATTTAATGTAGATCCCACATTAGATATGAGCGCATTTAAATACTTTTGATTTTTAATTAAATTATTTAATTGTCTAAAACTTTTTGAATTTAGACCCATTAATTCGGCGGGCAACATTCCAACTTCTGATAAAACTGAGTATCGACCACCTATAAAATTATTGTGATGAACAATCTCTGATTTTAGTTTATGTGCTAATGAATATAGATAATTTTTTTTATTTTCTGTGATAAAAATATTTTTATCACTTTTTTTGATAAGAATATTAGAATTAACTATTGTCTCTAAAGTATTGCCTGATTTAGAGATGATTAAATTTAAATGTTTTTTATTTCCAGATTTTTTGTTGAAAGGTGATAAATTGTCATAAAATAATACATTCTTTTTAATTTTATCTTTGAGAAAACTATAAATAGTTTTTGTGCCCAATGACGAACCGCCGATTCCAATTATACGAATATCTTTAAATCTTTTAAAAATTCTTAAATTTTTTATCTTAAATTGGCCTCTATAATTTTTACTAAAAGATTGAAGAATTTGATTATTTTCTTTAATTAATTTTTTAAGATTTTTTTTTATTTTAGAATTTTGTTTACTACCCTTAAAATTTTTAAAAAAAATTCCTGATGTTATCATTAATTATTTTTAATTTTTTCTATTATGGAATTTTCAAAATTTGTGTTTTGATTAGTGGTTTGATTATCTAAATCTGGGTCCTTGTTGTCAGTTAGTAATGATTTGATATCAGTATTCTTTTCATTCTCAGTTGCCTGATTAGTTTGCTGTGGTAATGGTAATTCATTGAAGTCTGGAGGCATTACTAAAGGTGATTTCTTTTCAACCAAAAATTCATCTATGCTATTTTTTTTCTGTGAACTAAAACCTTCTTTAATAGTTCCACATGAATTTAAAGCTAAAATTGAAATTAGAATTGTTGTAAGTTTAAATATTTTTTTCATCAATTTTATTTTTTTGATTATCAATTATTTCAAAAATAATCAAAAATAATACTCCTAATGAAATAAATATATCCGATACATTAAAAATAAACCAATGAAAATTTCCGATATGAAAATCAATAAAGTCTGGTACAGCTTTAAAAAAAATTCGATCATATAAATTACCTAAAGCTCCACCAAATATCATTAAAAGTGAATATTTTTTTAGACCATCACTTTTCAAAGTCATAAAAAAAATAATTAATATTACAGCTGCAATTAAAATTGTTAAAATATTGTACATATGACTTTGATCAAATGATAATAGCCCAAATGCTATTCCTTCATTATAAATTAAATTGATATTCAAAAATTTTGATACAAATAATTCGGACGACAAATTTTTTTCATTTTCAGAAATCACATAGAATTTGGTAAATCTATCGAGACCAAAGATGCTCAGAATAATAAAAAAATTGATTACAAAATTTTTATTTAAGAAATTTGACATTTAGGGTGTCTTTCACATGGGTCTTCTCTAATCTTCCAACAAACTGAGCATTTATTTCCAGAAGCTTTTTTTGTCTCAACTAAAATATCTGACTGATTATCAAAATTAATAACAGTTTTCGACACAATACATAATTCAGATAAATCCATATCTGCAACTATTTCCTTATATTTTTCATTAAGTTGAATATTAAGATCTGCTTCTAAACTTGAACCTATTTCTTTACTAGCTCTTTTTTCCTCAATACTTATGTTACATACATCTCTAATTTTTATTAATTGAGACCATCTTTCTGTAAGCTGTTCATTTTTAAATTTATCTGGAAAAGTAAGAAATTTTTCTAAATGAATGCTTTTAGTATTCTTTGATATCAGTTGATGTATTTCCTCAGTTGTAAAAGACAATATTGGAGCGAACCATCTGAGTAAAGATTTTAATAAAACATTCAAAATTGTAACACAAGATTTTCTTTTCTCAGAATTAATTGGATCACAATATAAAGTGTCCTTTCTTATATCAAAATAGAATGCTGACAGATCTGTTGTGCAAAAATTCAACAATTCTTTATAAAGATTGTGAAAATCATATTTTTTAAAATAATTTTCAAATTTGATGTTAAGAGAATGAATCTTACTTAACATAAATTTCTCTAGCTCCGGCAAGCTTTCAATTTCAATTTTATCTAAATCAAAATCCTCGTATTTGTCATTTATATTTCCTAATAAATATCTAAATGTATTTCTAATTTTACGATAAGACTCAGAATGCTGGTCCAAAATAGAATAATCTATTCTTAAATCTTCTGCATAATTAGATGCAGCAACCCAAATTCTTAAAATATCGGCACCATATTTTTTCAAAATATCCTCAGGTGCAATTACATTTCCAAGAGATTTTGACATTTTAAGACCTTTTCCATCCACAACAAATCCATGGGATAATATAGACTCGAAAGGTGCCTTACCTCTTGTTCCACATGATTCTAATAAAGAGGAATGAAACCAACCTCTATGTTGATCAGAACCCTCTAAATACATTGATGCAGGCCATTTAAGGTCTTTTCTCTTTTCCAATACAAAAGAATGGGTTGATCCACTATCAAACCAAACTTCAACAATATCGCTGAGCTTTTCAAAGTCTTCCGCTTTATATTTACTACCTAAAAATTTTTGAGGGTCATCTGAAAACCAACAATCAGAACCTTCTTTCTCATAAATATTAGCAATATTTTCAAATACTCCATCGTCTATTAAAATTTCATTAGACTTTTTATTTACAAAAATAGGAAGTGGTACACCCCAAACTCTTTGTCTAGATACACACCAATCTGGCCTTGTCTCGATCATTGATTTTAATCTTTCTTTGCCTTTGCTTGGATAAAAGGTCGTTTCATCTATTGCTTTTAAAGCCTTATTTCTCAGTTTATGACTTTCCATAGAAATGAACCATTGTGGTGTCGCTCTGTGAACTAAAGGTGCTTTTGATCTCCAAGAGTGAGGATATGAATGAACCAATTCACCATTTGAAAGAAGTTTATTTTGAGTTTTCAATTTTTCGATCACAACTGGGTTAGCCTTAAAAATATGTAAACCTCCAAATAGAGAAACATTATTTGTATATTTTCCATCATCATCTACTGTCTCAATTGCCTTTATTCCGTTATTTAAACAAAGATTAAAATCGTCAGGTCCATGACTTGGTGCACAATGAACAATTCCTGTTCCTTGTTCAGTGGTTACAAAACGTGCTTCTAACATTGGGATATCGTAATCATACCCCAAATCAAAAAATGGATGCTTACAGATGGTATCTTTTAAATCTTTACCTTTAAATTTCTTAAGGTTTTCAAATTCTTTAATCTCACAATCTTTTAAAACAGAGTCTAATAGTGCCTCAGCGATAACAATTTTTTTATTTTTAAAATTTCCGTCATCATTAATTTGAATTATCAAGTAATCTAAGCTTTCATTGTATGCTAAAGCTTTGTTTGCTGGTATCGTCCAAGGGGTGGTTGTCCATATAACAATATCACAATCATTAAGTTCTTTTATTTTTGATGATTTAACTGGAAAACAAGCATAGATCGTATCAGATTTATGGTCTTGATATTCAACCTCGGCATCAGCTAAGGCAGTTTTTTCTACAGTTGACCATAAGACTGGTTTAAATCCTCTGTAAAGACTTCCTTCTTTTAAAAATTTTCCAAGTTCTCTTACAATTTGTGCCTCTGCATCATAACTCATTGTTGAATAATAGTTTTCCCAATCACCAACAACACCTAATCTTTTAAATTGGTCTTTGTGAACCTCTATCCATTTTTCTGCAAACATTCGGCATTCTTTTCTAAATTCCACAATCGGAACATCGTTCTTATTTTTTTTATTTTTTTTATATTGTTCCTCAATTTTCCATTCAATAGGTAAACCATGACAATCCCAACCTGGAACATAAACAGAGTCTTTACCATCCATTTGATGAAACTTTACGATAATATCTTTTAATATTTTATTTAACGCAGTACCCATATGTATATTTCCATTCGCATATGGGGGACCATCGTGGAGAACAAATTTTTCCTCTCCTTTTCTTGAATTCCTTAACTCTTTATAAAGATCAATTTTTTTCCAAAGTTTTAGAATTTCTGGCTCTCTAATTGGTAAATTAGCTTTCATTGAAAAAGCTGTTTTAGGTAAATTAATTTGGTTTTTACTCATTTTGCTTTTTTTGCAGTTACTAAATCAATTTTAATTTGTTTTTTTAATTGATCTATATTTTTGAATTTTTTTTCAGCTCTTATAAATTTTAAAAATTCTACTCTTAAATACTTATTATATAAATTTCCAGAAAAATTAAATAAATGAACTTCTAATAATATTTTTTTTCCATTAAATGTAGGTCGATATCCTAAATTGGCTATTCCTTTAATATATTTGGAACTTTTTATTTTCTTAGCTTTGACAGTATAAACACCTGGTTTTGCCAAAACATAATCTTTGATATCTATGTTGGCTGTTGGAAAACCAATCTTTTTTCCTAGTTGTCTACCTTTTTGAACTTTTCCATCAATTGACCATTTTCTATCTAAAAGTTTATTAACTTTATTAAGTTTCCCACTCTGCAAATATTTTCTTAATAATGAAGATGAAATAATTTGTTTTTTAATTGATAAAGGCTGTGGTTTAACAATTTTATAATTACATAATTTCTCGTGATGAATTAATTGTTTTACGTTTCCTTCTCTTTTGTTTCCAAATCTAAAATTATTACTTACAAAAATAAATTTTGGACTTAGTTTTCTACCTAAAGTTTCTTTAATAAATGAAATTGATTTTGTTTTTGAAAATTTACGATTAAATTTCTTAGTAATAACAAAATCAACATTAAGTTTACCTAAATTTTCAATTTTTTGGTTTAAATTAGATAATCTAAAATTTTTTAAATTAGAGTTAAAAAACATTTTTGGCATAGGCTCAAAAGTCAAAACACCGATCTTTGAAGAATATTTTTTTTTATATTTTTTCGCTAATCTAAATAATTTTTGATGTCCTAGATGAAGTCCATCAAAATTACCAATTAAAATAATTGAATTTTTATGATTTTTTTTAATATTAAAAGTATTATATGATTTCATTTTCACCATTTTAAATCTGATTGTATATAGTTACAAATTGTTTCATAAGATTTCGCGGTTGCTTCAATTCCTTTCTCTTTGATTTCATTTTTATGAATTCCATTTGAAATAATTAATGAGTCATAATTTAAAAGATTTGCACCTTTAATATCAGTATTTAAATTATCACCAACAGAAAGAATTTTTTTACCTTTGTTATTAATAGATAAATTATAAACCTCAGGATATGGCTTACCAAAATATACTACCTTGCCACCCATTTTTTCAAAAACCATGGCAACTGATCCTGCACAAAGCTCTCTTTTATCACCTCTATCCACAATTAAGTCAGGATTAGTACAAACCATCTCTTTGTCTAAATTTTTTTCAAATAAATTTTTATAATAATTCAAATCTTTATCAAATTTTTCAAATAACCCTGTACACAATATGTACTCTCCATCATCAATTTTGTCTGACTTCATTTTTACAAAGTCATTAAACAGATCAAAATCACGTGGTGGTCCAACATGAAAAAATTTTTTAGTGGATAAATTTTTTTTAAGATAATTCAATGATGCTTGGCCAGATGTAAAAACATGATCTCTAATTTCTTTTTCCATGCCCATTTTTTCTAAAAAGGATTTAACAACATCGTTAGGTCTTGGAGCATTAGTGAGTAGAATGTATTCTTTGCCTTTTTTTGTGATTTCTTTTAAAACGTTGATTGCTTCTTTATGGAGGTTTATTCCATTATGAATAACACCCCATAAATCAATGTAAAAAAGCTGATAATTATCAACGATGGAGCAGAAACCATCTTTGTCTAAATTTTTAGTCATCAAAATAATCTATAACCCAAAAAATCCACAATTTCCTACCTTTTTTAATAAACTAAATATCAAGTATATCTTGAAATAGTATTACCAATCTCTATATGAACTTCATATTTATATAGGAGAATATATGAAATTTAGACCGTTACATGACAGAGTTTTAATAGAAGTTTTAGATAGCAGCGAAAAAACTGCTGGAGGAATAATCATACCAGATACTGCGCAAGAGAAGCCTCAAGAAGGAAAAGTTGTTGCTGTTGGTGGTGGTGCAAAAACTGAAGATGGAAAAAAAATTCCAATGGATGTTAAAGTTGTAGACAAAGTTTTATTTGGCAAATGGTCAGGAACTGAAGTCAAAATTGATGGTAAAGAATACAGCATAATGAAAGAGTCAGACATTATGGGTATTTCAAGTAAATAATATAAGTTAAAGGAGAAAGTATAATGGCAAAAGTTGTTAAATTTGACGCTGAAGCAAGATCAGCAATGATAAGAGGTGTAAATATCTTAGCTGATACTGTTAAGGTAACGTTAGGTCCTAAGGGCAGAAACGTTGTGATGGACAAATCTTATGGTGCTCCAAGAATTACCAAAGATGGTGTTTCAGTTGCAAAAGAAATTGACCTTGAAGATAAGTTTGAAAATATGGGTGCTCAAATGGTTAAGGAAGTGGCTAGCAAGACAAATGATGAAGCTGGGGACGGAACAACAACTGCAACTATTTTAGCTCAAGCGATAGTTAAAGAAGGTGTAAAATATGTTACAGCTGGAATGAACCCAATGGATGTAAAAAGAGGTATTGATGCAGCAGTTGATGTTGTAAAACAAAACTTAGTTTCTTCAGCCAAAAAAGTAAAAGATAGTGATGAAATTGCTCAAGTAGGAACTATTTCTGCAAATGGTGATAAAGAAATCGGAAGTATGATTTCTAAAGCAATGCAAAAAGTTGGTAATGAAGGAGTCATTACTGTTGAAGAAAATAAAGGAATTGAAACGGAACTTGATGTCGTTGAAGGTATGCAGTTTGATAGAGGATATTTATCACCATACTTTATTACGAATAGTGATAAAATGACGACAGAGTTAGACAATCCTTTTATTCTTTTACATGAGAAGAAATTAACAAATCTACAACCAATGGTTCCACTTTTAGAAGCTGTGGTACAAGCTGGTAGACCATTAATGATTATATCTGAAGATGTTGAAGGTGAAGCTTTGGCAACTTTAGTTGTAAACAAATTAAGAGGTGGTTTAAAAGTAGTAGCTGTAAAAGCTCCAGGTTTTGGTGACAGAAGAAAAGCTATGCTTGAAGATATTGCAATTTTAACCGGTGGAAGTGTGATTTCTGAGGATTTAGGAATTAAACTTGAAAACGTGAAGTTAGATGATCTTGGATCATGTAAAAAAGTTAAAGTTGATAAAGATAATAGTACTATCGTAAATGGTAGCGGTAAAAAATCTGATATCGAAGCTAGATGTTCTTCAATCAAACAACAAATTGATGAAACAACTTCTGATTACGATAAAGAAAAACTTCAAGAAAGATTAGCTAAACTAGCTGGTGGTGTTGCTGTAATTAAAGTTGGTGGTGCTACAGAAGTTGAAGTTAAAGAAAGAAAAGACAGAGTCGAAGATGCACTTAATGCAACCAGAGCTGCAGTTGAAGAAGGTATTGTAACAGGTGGCGGATGTGCTTTGTTATATGCTGCTCAAGAGCTTGAAAAAGTAAAAGCCAAAGGTGAAGATCAAAAAGCTGGTGTTGATTTAGTTAGAAGAGCATTAGAGGCTCCTATTAGACAAATTACTAAAAACGCTGGAGTAGATGGTTCAGTTGTAGTTGGTAAGTTGTTAGAACAGAATAAAAAAACTCATGGCTATGATGCACAAAATGAAGAATATTGTGATATGTTTGCTAAAGGTATTATTGATCCAGTTAAAGTTGTAAGAACTGCACTTCAAGATGCAGCATCAATTTCTGGATTATTAGTAACAACAGAAGCAATGATAGCTGACAAGCCAGAAGAAAAAGATGCGGCTCCTGCTGGAATGCCTGGTGGAATGGGCGGCATGGGTGGTATGGGAGGAATGGGCGGCATGGGAATGTAACCCAATAACTCTTAACTAAAATTCAAAAAGGGCAGTTTTTACTGCCCTTTTTTTTTGTTTACTCAAAAAATTTATAAGTAAATAATAAAAGCAATGAAAATTTCTGAAGTCACTAATGCTTTTGAAGTTGGTAAATTCGCAGTAAATGCAGAGTTTTTAAAATCAAAAAAATATAAAAAAAAACCTAAAAAAATTTTGTTACAGTCCAACTTAATTAATTTAGAATATACAACTGGTACGGAAATATTTAGTAAAAAAAATTCTCATGTCTATTTTTTTTGTGTAAATGACAAAATTGTTAAAATTGGAGCGTCCGAGTCATCTATAAAAGATAATATGAATTATTATGTTCAAAGAGCAATTGAAGGTGGATTTTCACCAACTAGATTTATGTGTCATATGTTGATTTACGCTCATTTAAAATTGCAAAACGAAATAAAAATTCACGCAATTACATACAAAAATGTAGATGTAAGAATTAAGGACTTAGACTCTATTTCTCAGCAAAATGTAGGATTAAGTTCTAAAGATTTAGAACAAATTTGTATAAAACAATATTATGATAAATATAACGAGTATCCTGAATGGAATTTACAAGAACAAAGTAAAGGTTACCCAGAAGAAATTTTAGAATTAATTAATTCTTACAGAGAATTTAGAAAAAAGAAAAAACATTCTCTTCATAATAATAATGATGAACTAATTTCTCATTTTAGGAGGTGCGAAAATTATAATCTCATGTGATTTTTTGATATGGTCATCACCTTTCTCAATCCTATTTTTTCCAATTCTAGTTTCACCTTGACCCATCGTATATTGCCAGCTTGGAAAATATTGTTTAAATCCTTTGTAATATTTTCTAATAGTTGGGCAATCATTGTAAGATAGTATAAAACCTCCCTGATGTTTTTTTAACATATCCCTTAATTTTTCATGTGGGAAATCTTTATGATGAACTGGAATATTTCTCATTGGGTAAACTCCTTTAAACATTTTAGAGTCTGAACCAATATAATAAGGAGGATCGCAGTACAAAAAATCATTTTTATGTTTTTTTAAAACTTTTTCAAAATCTCCATGTTTCACAGACAATTTTCCAGGTTTGAAGTTTCTGATTTTTTCTAACATTGCCTGGTATTTTTTTTTGCTTAAATAAATTTCTGATGTCCATCCCATAAACCCTGGACCGTAAGATAAATTAAAATTATACACGTAATAAACTGCTAAAGTAAGTGGATCTAATTTAACTTCTTTTTTCCAGACCTTGTTTAAGATTTTCCTTATTCTCTCAAATTCTGAAAAAGTAGGTTTAAGTTTATTTAATCTTTTAAAAAGTATTTCAGGTTTTTTAATTTGAAAATTCCAGTAATTACAAAGAATATCAAAAATATCATAACCAACTACATTAAGTCCTAAAACTTTACTCATTGCTATTTCAATAGAACCACCACCGAAAAATGGGGAAACTACTTTTTTAACATTGTTTGGTAATAATTCAAAAACATGTCCGACAGCTAAAGATTTTCCTCCAGCGTATCTAATTGTTGATAAAGCAACTCTTTTGTATTTATTCTGACTTTTGCTATTTTTACTTATAATAGACCTTAAAAAAATTTCTTTTTTTTCTTTTAAATTTAATGATTTATTTTTATTAAATAATTCTAGTTGCTGATTCTGCATATATAAATATAACACATCATTGTTTATAAAAACTTGCGATAATGTCAAAAAGATATAGTGGAAAATCGTTTAAAGACTCTAGTGTCAAAAAAAAACCTAAATTAAGTTTTAAAGAAAAAAGAAAACTTAAACGCGAAAAGCGAAAAAATTCGAATTAAAAAAAAAATACTTAATTTATTCAAGCCTAGTATGAGTTTTTTTAAGTTTTCAAAAGTGTTTAAATATGTATAAGAACCCAGATTTATGAATAATACTATAAGAAACATCACCATAATTGCCCATGTTGATCATGGTAAGACAACCCTAATTGATAATTTAATGAAGCAAAGTGGTTCATTTAGAGAAAATGAGGTTGTTGATGAAAGGCTGATGGACTCTGGAGAATTAGAAAAAGAAAGAGGAATTACAATATTAGCTAAACCTGCCTCGATTAATTGGAAAGATTCTAGAATAAATATAATTGATACCCCCGGCCACAGAGATTTTGCTGCTGAAGTTGAAAGAGTACTTAGTATGGCTGATGGAGCATTATTACTAATAGACTCTGCTGAAGGTGTGATGCCTCAAACTAAATTCGTTTTAGCAAAAGCATTAAAACAAGGTTTAAAGCCAATTGTGGTTATAAATAAATTAGATAAATCAGATCAAAGAGCTAATGAAGTTCTAGATGAAACATTCGACTTATTTGTAAGCTTAGATGCTAATGAAGACCAACTCGATTTCCCAGTTTTATATGCAAGTGGAAGATCTGGATGGGCTGATCATGAAGTTGATGGCCCAAGAGAGAACCTTAATCCACTTTTAGATAAAATCATAGACCATGTTAAGCCAGCAGAATTAGACAAATCAAAACCTTTTGCTATGCTCTCTACACTTCTTTATGCTGATAGTTTCTTAGGAAGAAGTTTAGTCGGTAGAATTTCACAAGGAACCGCAAAAGCTAATCAAGCAATTAAGGCAATCAATTTAAAAGGAGAGAAAGTTGATGAAGGAAGATTAACTAAAATTTTTAGATATGAAGGAACTAAAAAAGTTCCAATTGAGGTTGGTGAAGCTGGAGATATTGTAGTTGTTGCCGGTTTAGAAAAAGCTAACGTTGCAGATACTATTTGTGATCTTGAGGTTAACGAGCCAATAGAAGCCACTCCTATAGATCCTCCAACTATGTCAATTACAATTACTGTAAATACATCTCCTTTAGCTGGCACAGAAGGTAAAAAACTTACAAGTACACAGATTAGAGATCGATTAGTTCAAGAGGCACAAAATAACGTTGGAATTACATTCACTGAAAATGAGGGAAATGACTCTTTTGTGGTTAGTGGTCGTGGTGAATTAATGTTGGAAATTTTACTTACTCAAATGAGAAGAGAAGGTTTTGAAATGACTGTGAGCCCTCCAAAAGTTCTTTATAAAAAAGATGAAAACGGAAATAAACTTGAGCCAATAGAAGAAATTACTATGGATCTTGATGAGGAACATTCATCAAAAATAATTGATTCAATGAATAGAAGAAAAGGTAAATTAATAGAATTAAAAGACACTGGTAAAAATAAAAAGAGACTTATATTTCATGCACCAACAAGAGGTTTGATGGGATATACAAGTAGATTTTTAACGCTGACAAAAGGAAATGGTGTCATCAATAGAATTTTTCATGAATATGGTCCATTTGAAGGGGAAATGGAGGGCAGAAGAAATGGTGCTCTTATTTCTATGGAACAAGGAAAGGCAGTTGCTTTTGCAATCTTTAATTTACAGGCAAGAGGAGAAATGTTTGTAACTCATAACGATCCTGTTTATCCGGGAATGATTGTAGGTCTATCACCTAAGCCAGGAGATATGATTATTAATGTTATGAAGGGTAAGAAATTAACAAATATGAGAACGCAAGGTACTGATGAAAATGTTGTCTTAACTCCAGTTAGAAAAATGTCAATTGCTGAACAACTAAGTATGTTAAATACTGATGAGGCTTTAGAAATTACTCCTGAGTCTTGTAGATTAAGAAAAGCTATTCTTGATCCTCATGAAAGAAAAAGAAGTGAAAAATCAGGCGCTGCTGCCTAATCAAAAATTTTATCAACTAAAAATAAACCTAGAGCAACGCACGGACCAATACCAAAAGCGAATAAAAGAGTTCCAACCCCTACTGTTCCACCTAAATACCAACCAATACTTACAACAGAAATCTCTAAAAAAGCTCTAACAGTTGCCACTGGTAAGTTAGTTACTTTTTGTAAACCAATCATTAATCCATCTCTTGGTCCTGCACCAAGATTAGAAACTAAATAAATGCCCCCACCTATTCCAACCATCATTACAGAAATTACTGCTAGGATTAATTGATTAAGATAATTAGACGGGGTTGGTACAAACTTAATACAAAGATCAATCATAAAGGCTATAATTAAGGCATTAAATATTGTGCCCATTCCTGGTTTTTGGCCCAAAGGTATCCACAAAATTAAAACAGCAATACTTATTAAAAGAGTAATTGTTCCAATACTTAAGTTAACATTTAAGGAAATACCTTGAGCTAAAACACTCCACGGAGAAGCGCCTGTAAAGGAAACAATTAATAACCCTTCACCAAGACCAAACAACGTCAGACCAAAACATAAAAAAAAGAAAGTGGAAAATTTTGGTTTAAAATTATATGGCTTGTCAGAACTCCAATTAACTTTTGGTATTTTCTTTATTTTTAAAAACATCTTAATAAGTTATTTCTATTATAGATAAAGTCCACTAATGTAATTACCAAATGAAAAAATTTATAGCCATATTATTTATTGTAATTTTTCCAGTTATTTCCATGGCACATATGGGTCACTACAATAAATATAACAAAATTAAAATGGAGATTTTTAGAAATGGTGAATTAATTGGATACAATTATTATTTTTTTGAGAGAAATGGCGAAGAAACTATTATTACAAATCAATTTAAATTTTCTGTTGATCTATTAGGAGCTACAATTTTTCAAGTGGAGTCATATGGTGAAGAAAAATATATCAAAGATCAGTTGATATCTTTTAACTCTAAAACTCTTCAAAATGATAAAGAAAAATTTGTAAATTTAGAATTAAATAAAAAAAGTAAAAAATATGATATCAAGGGCTCCTCATTCAATGGCGAAGCAACAACTAATAACGTTATTGGAAATTGGTGGAATCATAAAATCTTACAAGCAGGATCTCAAATAAGCCCAATATCTGGAAGTATTAAAGAACAGGTTGTTACTTTTATAGGAAAAGAAAAAATTGATCTTTATGGAAAAATTTATGATGCTGATCATTTTACACTTAAATCTAAAGATATGAATATTCCTAAAGATAAAAGATTAGACTTTAATATTTGGTACGATCAAGAAAATTTAAGAATTTTAAAAGTGACTTATTCCAGGATGGGTAATTGGGAGTACAGATTAAAAAGCTTTGAATAATTTATCTTGAAATTTTCTTAAATAAATCCCGTGCACTTATCCACCCTGACTCTAGTCTTGGCCCTACAAACCAATCAGCACAAACACCTATTTTTTTCTTTGGATCCCAAAAACTTTTAATTTTGAAAGGTTTTGAATTGGAAGAATATTTCCAACCATGATTAAGAGAGAAGTTTATTTTCGTTTTTTTAATATTTGAAAGTTGAAAGAACTTATCAATCATAATTTTTGAATTCTCTTTCTTATTATTTTTATTTTGATTAATTTTTTTATTTGCCCACTTAAATGTACTTTGAAGGGTCCATAAATCATATTTTGATTTAAATCTTTTTTTTGAATTTTCATTACCAGCCCAACCAAGAATTGGATCTTCAAAAAGATAGCTACTATTTGATTTCTTGTTTTTTTTTATAGCAATCATAGTAGTTATATTTGCATCCATTTTAATTGATTTTTTTAAAAAAGAATTATTTATGAATCTTTTAGAGAGTTTTTTTAATTGTGGAAAAGGACAGGTCAAAACAATACTTTTAAAAGATCTCAATTTTCCATCAGCAAATGATAAATGCCAAAGTTTGTTTTTATAATGAATTTTTTTTAATTCACTTTGATAGTTACAATTGATTTTTTTTAATAAGTACTTGCTAATATCATTGTTTCCATTTTTACCTATAATTTTCAGATGTTTTTTATTTTCTTTTTTTTTGGAGTTAAGAAAAATGTGTTTACCACCCCAAACCTTTAAAATTCTTTTTTTAATTAAATCTTTGGTAAATTTTTTAAATTCTGGGGTTTTTGGCGAAAAGTATTGAGTGCCATGATCAAAGCCTATATTACCTTTCATTCTTTTGAAAGATGCACGTCCTCCTGGACCTCTCGCTTTATCAAATAGGATTACTGAATTTTTTTTATTAAGAAGATTCGCAATTGTAGCTCCGGAAATACCTGAGCCGATTACGCAAAATTCACTCATTTACCAGCAACAACCATTCCCTCAATCATCATGGTTGGTGAATTGGTTGAATATTTAAACTCTAAATCATTTGCGAGAGTAATATTCTTAAACATGTCTTTAAAATTACCTGCAATAGTAATTTCATTTATAGGATACTTAAACTCTCCGTTTTCCACTAAAAAACCTGTTGCACCTACAGAATAATCACCAGTTACAATATTACTTCCGTGTCCTATAGTTTCTGTAATATAGAGACTTTTTGATTTTGAATTCAATAAATCTTTAAAACTAATATTTCCATTTTCAAAATAAAGATTGCTTGTCCCTCCACATCTTCCATTTGATTTAAGGTTTAATTTTTTTCCATTGTAAGTATCAATCAAATAATGTTTTAAAATTCCTTGGTCTACTAATTTAAGAGTATCAGTTTTAACCCCCTCGCTATCAAAATTTCTTGAGCCTAAACCTTTGAGTATATCCGGTTTATCTAAGACATTAATTTTATCAGAAAAAATTTTTTGGTTAACTTTATCTTTTAAAAAAGAGGTTCCTCTTGATATTGCTGATGATGAAATCGCACTTGCAAAAGTACTTAGTATTCCCTTAGCAATTCTTTTGTCAAAAATTATAGCAATTTTTTCACTACCTATTTTTTTGGGGCTTAATTTTCTAATTGTTTGATCAGCAGCTTGTTTACCTAATTCTCCTGCGTCATCCAAGTCTTTCAGAAAACATTTACTAGAATATTCATAATCTCTCTCCATACTTTTTTCATCTTTGGCAACTGTGACGCTCGAGGCTGTAAATGAAGATGTTTTGTAGCCAGCACAAAAACCTTCACTATTGGCTAAAATAAAATTTGATTTATTTTGAGTAAAACTAGATTCTGTATTAACAATCTTTTTATCATTGGAAGCAGCGGATTCTAATTTTTTCAAATAATCTATTTTTTGATCGTTTTCTATATGGGTATCGTCATAAAGATCTAAATCCTTAACTTCTTTAGCCAATAAATCTTTATCTGGTAATGAATTAAATTCATCTTCAGGAGTATTTTTTGTTGTCTCAACACATTTTTCAATCAAAATGTTTAGATTATCATCAAGTAAATTAGAAGAAGATATTGATGACTTTTTTTTTCCAATGTAAGTGGTAATGCTTATTCCAAGATCATCTGATCTATTAGACTCGTCTAGTTTTTTATTTCTAAAATTAACAGTTTCAGATACAGAGTTATTAACAATCACACTGGACTCGGTTGCGCCTAATTTCTTAGCTAAACCTAAACAATATGATGCTTTTTTCTCTAGAAATTCTTGATCTTTGACCATTTAAAGTTTTGTGCCACCAACAGTCATCTTATTAATTAGTATAGATGGTTGAGCAACGCCTACGGGAACACCTTGGCCAGCTTTTCCACATGTTCCAATACCTGGATCCATCATCATGTCATTCCCAACCATAGAAACTTCTTTTAAAATTGAAGGTCCATCTCCAATAAGTGTTGCACCTTTAATTGGAGATCCAATTTTGCCATTAACAATCTCATAAGCCTCAGTACAATTGAATACAAATTTTCCAGAGGTAATATCAACCTGTCCACCACCAAAACTCACAGCAAAAATACCTTTGTCGACAGCTTTAATCATCTCATCTTGAGTCTGATTACCACTCAGCATCATCGTATTTCTCATTCTTGGAAGAACAATATGTCTATAGTTTTCTCTTCTTCCACTACCAGTAGATTTGGTTTTCATTAAACGAGCGTTTAGACGATCTTGCATAAAATTTTTTAAAATCCCATTCTCAATTAAAACAGTTTTTTCTGTCGGGGTTCCTTCATCATCAATCGTAAGACTACCTCTTCTGTTATCAATAGTGCCATCATCAACAATTGTAACTCCCTCACTTGCAACTTTTTGGCCCATTAAATTATGAAAAGCTGAGGTTTTTTTTCTGTTAAAATCCCCTTCTAAACCATGACCAACAGCCTCATGAATTAATATTGCCGGCCAACCAGGTCCTAGCACAACTTTCATTTCACCAGCTGGTGCAGGTTTACTTTCTAAATTTACCGAAGCTATTCTCAAAGCCTCATCACAAACGCTTTTCCAGTTATCATCTTTTAAATAAGAGTCATAAGATTGTCTTCCCCCAACACCATACACACCCGTCTCTTTTCTCCCATTTTTCTCAAGCATAACGGATACATTGAATCTTATTAAAGGACGAACATCAGTTAAAGTTTCTCCACCAGATCTAATTATTTCAACCGATTTTTGTTCTCCCAAAAAATTAGCAGTAACTTGTTTAATGTTGTCATCTTTTGAACGCAAATAATTATTTACTTCATTAAGTATTTTAATTTTTTCATTAAGAGATTTTTGTTCAATAGGGTTGATGTTCTCATAATATTTCTTATTAGATTTAGGAATTTCATGATTATAGGTACCTTTGACAGATTTAAGTGTCGATTTTAAATTTTCTGAAGATTGCTTTAAGGAGCTTTTTGAAATTTCATTAGAGTGAGAATAAGCAACTACTTCATCAGAGATAGCTCTAAATCCAAATCCTAAATCTGAATTATAACTAGAATTTTTTATCTTATTATCATCTAGTAAAATTGACTCAGATTTAGAATTTTCTAAGTACAACTCACCATCATCACATTTTTGAAGAGTATCCGAAATAATATTTTCAGCCTCACTTCTTGATAGGTCAGATTTTTTAAAGAAATTACTCATAGAAGACATTAAATAGATTGTTTCAAAGATTTTTCAACTAGAGTATTTTACGCATGTACATATATGGGACAAATTAGTAATAAAACATCTAATTATGAAAGTTTATTTTAATAATTCTTGTAAAATTTGTAAGACAGAAATTGACCTCTATAAGAAGGAAGAAATAGAGGAAATTGAATGGGTTGATATTACAGATAATGAATTAGCAGAACAAGAAACCTCAAAAGATAGTAAACAACTTTTGAGAAGACTGCATGTCAAAGATGGTGAAAAAGTTATTGGAGGTGCGGAAGCTTTTTTATTATTATGGAAAAAAATGCCAAAATATAAATTTCTTTATAAATTTTTTAAGTTACCAATCATCTTTAATATATTTTCAATTGTATATGAAATAGTAGCTTTTTTTCTTTACTTAAAAAATAAAAAGCAACTTAAAAAATCTAACTTGTAAAAAATAATAAAAATTTACTTAATAGAGACATAGAAGATACAAACATCACCAAGACTATTGAGTACATTAATAAAATAATTTTATTCTTTTTTCTTCTTAATCTAACAAAGTCCTTATCATCCAAATCAGAGATATCTCTCTCACCAACTACTGGATAATCATACGTAAACCGCCATGTACTATCACCAAGTCTTGGGTCCAAATTATTAAAATATGTGATCCACGCAATAATGTATCTGAAAATTAAATATAAAATTATTAGAAAGGCAGATCCTAAAATCATTACAGATAATACCTAATTTAATATAAATGTTTAATTGTTATTTTTGGCTCTTTTCCTTGCAATGAGTTGCGTTAAAGAGTCTACCATTGTATCTGACGCTTTGAAAATATCTACATTTCTAAACTCATGAGAAAGATTTTTTTCAGGATTAGTTTTATCTTCAATAACAATTCCTTCATCTGGAGAATTATTTTTAATATAAATTAATAATAACCAGTCATCATCTTGTGACTCATCCCATTTAATAAAAACTTCACCAGTTTCAAATCTTCTGTCTATACAACGAAAAATAGACATGTCGCGGGTGATATGTCTTTTATTTAACTGAAATACTAGGCTACTTGCACTTCTGTAAAAACTTTCTAATGCAAATTCAATTTTTTGTCTTGCTAAAGTATATTCTTTTTCTTTTTCTAATAAGGTTTCTCTATCTTCATCACCTTGAAGTTTAACCCCTAATGCTTCAACCCTTTCTTTAATTTTTTGATCTCGAAGTAATCGATATTTTTCTTTAAGTTTATCAATTCTTTCTTGTAAACCTGCATAGTCTTCTCTTTTTTCTTTTAAAGAAATTTTCTCAAGTTTTTCTAGTTCCTTGACTTCTCTAATTCTGAATTTTTCAATTTGTTTATCTAGTCTTAATTGTTTTAAAAACTGTTTTTGTTTTTCAGCTTGCTCAATTCTCAAAAGTGCTTGCTCTTTTCTTAGGAATAATTTTATATCTTTTACTCGTTGTTTTTCTAATCTAGCTTCTTCTTTAAGTGCTTGTTCTTTTAGTTTAACCCTGAGAGCTTGTTCTTCCTCTTTTTGTTTAGCCAACTCAATTTTTTCTGCTCTCTCTCTTTCAATTTTTTCTATCTTAATTCTTCTTTTTTCATCATGTTTTAAAACTTTATAACTTGAAATTGTCTCTGAAATTTTATCAAAAAAACCTTGAATATGTTTTTCTAAACTAAAATTAAATTTAAAATTGAATTGAGGTTTCAGGGATAGCTGTAATTTAACTAATTTTAAAACTATACTTTCGTTTTGGGTCTTTTTAATTTGTTTTAAATAATTAGTTTTTTTTAATTTTTTGAACTTATTTTTCCTTTTTTTGATAATTCTTTTTTTTTTGAATCTTTTAACAACTCTTTTAGTTTTTTTACTTTTTCTTCGAAACTTATAGGATTTGGCTTTTTTTAATACTTTCCTTTTTTTTTTTGATTTTTTTTGTTTTTTTTTCATTTCTGAGAAGAAATGATTCTATCAATAATTTATTGATAAATATAGTCTCTAGTCACAGGGGTTGATCTATAATTTTTAGTGAGTTGAAATTGATAAACAACTTGATCGCCCCACTTAAATGCCATTTCACAACCAGCGAGATAAAACTCCCACATTCTAAAAAATTTTTCATCAAACATTTGGATTATTCTATCTTTATTTTTTAAACAGTTTTCTTTCCAGTGTCTTAAAGTATGAGCATAATGAAGCCTTAAAACTTCAATGTCAGTTACAATTAAGCCAGCTTTTTCAATAGGATTTGTTACTTCACTTAAGCTTGGGGTATAACCACCAGGAAAAATATATTTTGTAATCCAAGGATGAGGATCTCTTGGCGGGTTAACAGACCCAATAGTGTGAATTAACGATACACCATCATCTTTCAACAATTTTTCAATTTGTTTAAAAAACTTTTTATAAAATTTCCTTCCAACGTGTTCAAACATGCCAACACTCACTATTCTATCAAATTTCTCATCCAGCTCTCTATAATCCATCAGTTTAAATTTTACTTGGTTCTGTAAATTCATTTCTTTTGCTTTTTGATTACAATAGTTTAGTTGATTTTCTGATAGGGTTATTCCTGTAACTTCACATTTAGCATTTTTAGCAATATCAATTGCTAATGATCCCCAGCCACATCCTATGTCTAAAACTTTTTGGTCAGGTTTAATATTTAATTTTTTAATTATATGTTGAATCTTATTATTCTGTGCAGTTTCAAGACTATCATTTTCATTTTTAAAATAGGCACATGAATATTGTCTTTTAGGATCTAAAAACAAATCATAGAGATCATCTTTGATATCATAATGATGTGAAACATTCATTTTAGATTTTTTGATAAAGTTAAAATTGGTAAGATATCGATAAGACCCCCTTAGTTTATTTAAAAGATAACTAAAAATATTTAACTCGTTTCTTCCAATATTCATCAATGCTAGATTTAAAAAATCTGTAAGAGATCCATTTTCGATAACAATATCTCCATTTGTATATGCCTCCCCAAAGTAAAGATCAGGATGGAATAGTAATTTATAATGAAGTTTCTTATTTAGAATTTTTAATTTAATAGGATCGTCAGTTGGCTGACCAATAATATAATCCTTAGAGTCAGCGTCGGTCAGGATAAACCCTCCTTTTTTAAATACTTTATTAAGAAATCTCGCTAAATACATCTCAAGCTGCCAATTGTGATTTTGTTTCAAAATTTAAATCTTTTAAACTCTGTAAAAGATTTCTCTCATCAACTTCGCTAAGTAAACTTAAGGGTGGTAATAGATTTCCATAAATTTTGTTCTCTTTTGAAAACAAAGTATGAAGAGCTGAAATTAAATTATATTTTTCAAAAGTAGTTCTGACATTAACTAATTTTTGGTTTAAAGAATGATCTTTCTTTTCTTTAAAATCATCGTAAACTTTTCGAGCTAATTGAGATGTAGCATTGCAAGTTGCGGTAATAATACCTGAACAACCATTTTCTAATCCTTTAAGTAATTTTGACTCTGAGCCTGGCATAACTGAAAAATTTTCCAACTTTAATTTTTCAAATAAATTGTAAGAACTATCCTTTACACCTACAATTTGATCAGGAAATTTTTCAAATAATTTTTCTACACATTCAACACTAAATTTATACCCACACAATTTTTCAAAATTATAAAGTATAATTTTAGACTCTGGTACTGCATCAATAATTTTTGTGTAAAAGTTTATTACATCCTTGTCTTGATATTTATAATAAGCTGGTGGCATGATTAAAAATTTTTTAAAGTTTAGAGAAACTGAAATTTTCATTAAATTAATTGTTTCATTTAAAGAATTTAATCCTGTTCCGATTAAATGTTTTTCTTTGTATCTACTTTCTGAAAGGTGATTTAGTAATTTAATCTTTTCAACGATAGGAATTAATTGCGCTTGGCCAGTGCTTCCAAATATTGCAGTGCCATGACAACCTTGGTCAATTAAATTTTCTGCATGTGATATGGTTTTTTCAATATTTAAGCTCAAATCAGAGTTCAGAACTGACATCGAAGCTGCATATATACCACTTATTTTTGTCATAATAAAAATTTATATAAAATATAAAATTAGTAAAGTTTATAAATCGAATATGAAAATATTAGCTGTCCAAAATAGAATGGGTATTGGAGATACAGTAATCTTTTACCCTTTATTAAGGCAATATCAAAAAAATACAATTCACCAGTAAGTCTCCTGGTAAGAGAAAATTCTAAAGCAGCAGAGTACTTACATCAAACCAATTACATTGATAAAATTATTATATTAGAAAGAGATAAAAAATTAAGTAATAATCATGGTGGGTTTTTTGGTTCTTTTAATTTAATAAGAGATTTAAAAAGACAAAATTTCGATAAAATTTTTATTTTTAATTCATCTCTTAGATTTAATATAATAGCAAAATTATCTGGAATTTCTGAAATTTATCAATATCCATTATTTAATAAAACCGGCCAACACATTGTTGATACTCCAAAAAAATTTTTAAATGATAAATTAAATATTAATGAAATTGAAGATCCTGAAATATATATTAATGATGAAACTATTTCACAATCAGTTAAAAAATTTAACATTGATAAGAATGAAATTAATTTACTCTTGGGAATTGGAGGTTCTGGCCCTACGAAAAGGGTTCCCTCGAAAATATTTATTAATTTTATGGAAAAAATTTCAAAAATCAAAAAATGTAGATTTTATCTTGCCACCGGTAAAAATAGTGGTGAGCAAATTATTCTTAATGAAATACTTCAATCTAAATTTAAAGACATATGTTTACCTTTAGATGATTTATCTATTAAAGAAATTTTGCCAATCATAAAAAACTGCAATCTGTCTATTTGTAATGACTCAAGTTTTAGTCACTTATCTGCGGCATTGGGTACTAAAACTATTACTTTAATGGTTGATACGCCAATTATTTACGGAAATTATAACTCTAAAATGTTCCCAGTAATTCCAGATGGTGAGGAAACTGTTAGGCATCATACCTCTGGAAAAGATAGAATAAATCCACAGAAAATATTTGATAAAGCTTTAGAGATTCTAAATTAAGAAATATCGTTCAAAACTATATCTTTTGCTTCATTTACTATTGAGGACAACCTAGCTGTCTCTGGTGAAATATCCGGATGGATTTTTTTTTGTATTTTAACATAAGCTTTATTTACATCTTCTTTTGTAATTTTCTTATTCACATCTAAATTTAATATTTTATATGCTTCAGTTACTGAAATTGAAGATGAGTTATTTAGGTTCGATTGATTAAAAGAAAATCTTCCTGATCTTCTCAATGTTTGAATTAATCTATAAAGCGATATTAATTGAAAAATAGATAGACCTTTTAATTTTAATAATGCAAGACTAGCTAATGTAAAAGGCAACGTTAATAAAAAACGCCCACCGATGGCAAATAAAATTGCTAATACAATAAATCCAAGTATTAATAAAATCCTTAGACCTTTTGATATTTTTTTTGAGGAAATCTTAGTTATAAATTTCAATAGAAAGTATAAAATAGTCAAAATGACTAATGTATAAATTATGATATTCATATAGTTCTTCTTTTTTATGAAGGTACCACAACTTAGAAAAAAACTGGAAATAAAATCTTGTCACAACACGAGTTGGGAAGATAATTACAGCTGGATACATCAAAAAGATATTCTTGAAGTCTTAAAAGACAAAAATAAATTAAATCCAGAAGTAAAAAAATACTTAATTGAAGAAAACAATCATACTGACTATCATCTTAAAGATACTAAAAACTTACAGAAAAAACTCTTTGATGAAATAAAGGGAAGAATAAAATTAGATGATGAGTCTCTTCCTTTTAGAGATCACACTTATGATTATTGGACAAAAACCACAACCGAAGGAAATTATTCTATCAAACTACGTAAAAAGATTAATACAGATAATGTTGAAGAAATTTGGAACGGAGATAAAGAAAAAGAAAAATTAGGTGTTGAATATTTTGGAGTGGGAGATTTAGAAGTAAGCCATAACGATAAGCTACTTGCATATTCTCTGGATACCAAAGGGTCAGAGTATTACAAAATCTTCATAAGAGATATTTCAACAAATAAGTTGGTCACAAAAGAAATAATGGATACATCTGGCAGTATTACTTTTAGTCTAGACGATAAATATATTTTTTATTCAAAATTAGATGAAAATCATCGTGCCCGAAAAATATATAGACATAAAATTGGAGACCATTTAAGTGAGGATTATTTGGTTTTTGAAGAAAAAAGTGAAGCTTTTACAGTTGGAATAAGCTTAACTTCTGATGAAAAATATTATCTAATAACAACTTCTGATCACAACACATCAGAGCAATACTACTTTGGTGTTAATGAAATAACTCCAAAACCAAAATTAATCATTAAAAGACAAAGAGGAATTTTATACTCTATAAATTCTTGGGCTAACAATTTTTACAATCATACAAATAGTGATGCTGAAGATTTTAAGATTGACATCTCTTCAAGCCTAGAGAACCAAAATTGGAAACCTTTTGTGCCTTCAAAAAATGAGGTTTTAATTGGTGGTTGTGTGTTTTTAAAAAATTGGATAATTCGATCAGAAACTTCTGATGCATTAGATAAGTTATTCATAAGAAATATATCAACAAATTTTGAGGAAGAATTAATTTTTTCAGATGAAAAAGTATACGTACCAAATATTTCTCTTAAACAAAAAGATCGAAACACAGATGAAATTTACCTTGGATATTCATCGCCGAAAACTCCTTCAAGAGTTTATTCATATAATCTTTCAGATAAATCTAAAAAATTAGTAAAAGAACAAGAAATTCCATCAGGCCATAATTCAGAAGATTATATTGTAGAGAGAATTGAATATAAATCTCATGATGGAAGAATGGTTCCTTTAACAATAACAAGACATAAGAAAACTAAGATTGATGGAACTGCAAATGTCTTATTGTACGGTTATGGTTCATACGGAAATTCAATGAGCCCTAGTTTTTCATCTACACGTTTGAGTTTGATCAACAGAGATATCATCTGGGCTACAGCTCATATTAGAGGTGGAATGGAAAAAGGTATGAGATGGTGGAAAGAAGGAAAATTAACAAACAAAAAAAATACTTTTGAGGATTACATTTATGCAGCTAAATATTTAATTGAAAAGAAATACTCTTCTGCTGGTAAGATCATTGGTATGGGTGGATCTGCAGGTGGATTATTAATGGGAGCAGTGGTAAACCAATCTCCAAAATTATTTTTAGGAATTATAATGGCGGTTCCATTTGTTGACTCTTTAACTACTAACCTTGATCATTCTCTACCATTAACAGTTGGTGAATTTGATGAGTTTGGTAATGCCAAAGATAATAAAGATCACTTTGATTATATATTTTCTTATGCTCCTTATAATAATATAAAAAAAATGGACTACCCTCATATGTTAATTACCACTAGTTTAAGTGACAATAGAGTATTGTTTGATGAGCCTGCTAAATTTACTGCCAAGCTAAGAGACTTAAAAACAGATAATAATTTATTACTTTTAAAAACAGAAATGGATGCAGGTCATGGTGGAAAATCAGGTAGAGATGGCGCTATAGAAGAAATAGCTTTAGACTATGCTTTTGCACTAAAAATTTCAAAAAAAATTTAATTTCTCAATCTTGAAAAAACTTAAATCGTTCCTACATCATTTATGTAGGTCGCCTAATGGGGCTTATAAATAAACTTGCTTAACAAAGGAGGATATATGACAAGTAAGGATCTATCTATATTTAACTCATTAAGACCATTCTCGATTGGGTTCGACGATATGTTTGATCAATTTGAGAATATGTTGGGAAATGGTGCAATGACAATGCAATCCAATTACCCACCATACAACATCAGAAAGACTGGTAAAGATAACTACGCTATTGAAGTTGCTTTAGCAGGTTTCAACAAAAAAGATGTTGAGGTTGAGTTCGAAGATAATTTATTAACTGTAAGAACAAAACAAGTTGATAAATCTGAGGATAAAAATGCTGATGGAGAGATCATTCATAAGGGAATATCTCAAAGACAATTTGCTAGATCATTTACAATTGCTGATGACGTTAAAGTAAATGGTGCCGAGCTTAAAGATGGTCTTTTAACAATATCTTGTGAGAGAATTGTACCTGAGCATAAGAAGAAAAAACTAATCGAAATTAGATAAGTTAAAGCCTTGCTTGCGGGGCAACTAGCTCCGCAAGTAAACTAAAAACATCCTTTTGATGAAAATCCAATTACCACTGAGTTAGTGTCTACCTCAAATTTTCTTTCACAAGAAATACCATATTTTTTTGTTTTATATACAAGAACTTGATTTCCTTTTTCGTTCTTAAAATCTTCATCAGGATTTCCTAGATCAATTTTAAGTTCACTGGATAATTTACCTATATATTTACCCAATCTTTTATTTTCTTGCTCAACAATTTTGTCAGTTTTTTCTTGTACAGTCTGGCATGCAGAAACCATAAAGAAGAAACTAAGTAACAACACGATTAATTTAAAATTTCTCATTTTCATATTCTAGCTTCTAAATATGACCAAAATATAAACTTCTTAGTTGAATTATGTTGATAAAATTAGATTTGGCTAAGTATTTGTCAAAAGAATCATCTATTTAGTCAGAATAGGAGGAATAATGTTAGACAAATATTTTGAGTACAAAAAACACAAAACAGATTTTAAAACAGAAGTAATAGCCGGAACTACTACTTTTTTAACCATGGCTTATATCATGTTTTTAAATCCGTTTATTTTATCAGGTGAATTTGCTGGACCCGAAAAAGGTTTCTTTGATTTCGGCGCAGTTTACACTGCAACTATTCTAGCAACTGCTTTGGCTTGTTTCATAATGGCATTTCATGGAAAAACTTGGCCGATTGGTCTTGCGCCAGGAATGGGGATTAATGCTTTTGTAGCTTTTGGGGTTTGTGCAGGTATGGGATATACACCGCAACAAGCTTTGGGTGCTGTATTAGTTGCTGGTGTATTATTTTTAATTATATCATTAACACCAATAAGAGCATGGCTTATCAACTCTATCCCTAAGAGTTTAAAGTTAGGAATTGGCGCAGGAATTGGTTTGTTCTTAGCAATTATTGGTCTTCAGATAATGGAAGTAGTTGTTGATAATCCTGTAACATTAGTACAGCTTGGAAATTTAAGTGATCCACTTGTTTTATTAGGATGCGCAACTTTTATTGCAATAATTGTTTTAGATAAGATGAACGTCAAAGGTAATATCATTATTGGTATTTTAGTATTTAGTATAATTGCTTGGGCTACGGGTCTTGCAAAGTTTAATGGTATCGCAAGTGCTCCGCCTTCAATGACTTATCTTTTTGAATTTGATTTATCTGCAGCTATGACAGCTGGAATGTCTACAGTCATATTTACTCTATTGTTTGTTGACTTTTTTGATACTGCAGGAACTTTAACTTCAGTTGCCAATGTAGCTGGAAAAGTGGGCAAAGATGGAAAAGTTAAAGACATCAATAAAGCAATGTTATCAGACAGCGTTAGTACTGTTGCAGGAGCTGTAATGGGAACTACAACTGTAACTAGTTACGTTGAGTCTGGGGCTGGGGTAAAAGCTGGTGGAAAGACTGGCATGACCTCTTTGGTAATTGGTATATTATTTTTAGCATGTATATTTTTTGCGCCCTTAGCAACTAGTTTGCCAAAACAAATTGATGGTGCTGCTTTACTTTTTGTTTCAGTTCTATTTATAAGAAATATTACTGACATAGAGTGGAATGATGTCTCAGAGTCTGCTCCAGCAATTCTTGCGATGATCGCTATGCCTTTAACTTATAGTATCAGCAATGGTATTGCTCTAGCTTTCGTATCATATGCTTTGATCAAGATATTTACTGGTAAATTTGCAACTACCTCACCAGCTATTTGGGTTATAGCAATTTTGAGTGTTGTAAGTTTTGCAGTTGCTTAAATATTAATTGAGCAGGGCTAGTTTATACTAGCCCTGTTTATTTTTTTTCACTATCTCCGCAATAGACAATTCTTCATAATGTTCTGTAGGTTGAACAATCCAAGGATCTGAATCTAATCTGATAGGACAAAAATCAGGTTCGAAAGTTGACGATTTCTTTTTCCATAAACAAGCAGTTTTTACTTCTTTTATATAATCTTTAGTTGGGCCATAATTTTTCAACCATTCAATGCTTTTATTAAGCGTTAAACCAGTATCTGAAAGATCATCTATTAAAAGAACCTTATTAAAATCTTTGTTATTTGCCAAAGAACTTATTTCTCTTGCAAACATCAATTGGCCCTGTTTATCCTCTAAACCTTTGCCTGAATAACTTTGAATAACAATATATGCGATTGGTAATTTCAAAATTCTTGATAAAATATCAATAATAGGAGCTGCCCCTCTCATAATACCAACTAATACAGTTGGTTTATATTTTTCATGAATTTGTATTGCTAACTTTTCAACAATTTGAGTATATTCATCAAAACTGATAATTAATTTCTCTGCCATGAAATTTATTATCATAATTAAAAATAATTAAAAAGGAGAAATCATGAAGGCTTATTGGATAAGTTTGTATACTAAAATTAATGACCAAGAAAATTTAAAAAAGTATGCAGAGACAGTAACTCCAATTATTAAAAGTTATGGTGGTTTACCTTTGGTTAGAGGTGGCAAACATACAACTTTCGATGGTGATGATTTTTTAAGAACTGTGGTTTGGGAATTTCCAAATTACGAGCAAGCTTTAAAATGTCATCAATCTAAAGAATATCAGGCTAGTTGGGATTTAGCCAAAAAAACCACTATCAGACACATGCAAATCGTTGAGGGATTTAGTACTGAATAGGCTCAGGATCTATACTTCTCCACAAATACCATGTAGCTACCGAGCAATAAGGTGAAAATCTTTTTTGAAGTAAAGACACAAATTTTTCTGGTGGAAAATATTTTTTATTATAATTTTTAGAAATCGCTCTCAAAAGCCCAATATCTTGTATAGGCCAAATGTCAGATCTATTATAAGTAAAAAGTAAAATCATTTCAGCCGACCATCTACCTATTTGTCTTAAATTAGATAAATAAACTATAGCTTCCTCATCACTCATATTCTTTATTAATTTAGGATTAAAGGATTTATTAATGATTTGTTTTGCTAAACTTTTTATTCCTAAGGCTTTTTGCCTACTTAATCCACAATTTCTTAGTTGTGTTGAGGTCAATTTAGATACAGTTTTTGGATTAATTTTATTTTTACATTTTTTCTTAAATTTTAAAAAAACTGAATTTGCTGCAGCAACACTTATTTGCTGACCAATAATACTTTTGCATAATGAAAAAAAAATATCCTTTCTTGAGGTAAGAATCGTTTCATTGGGGCTTTGATAATTTTTAATTAATCTTGACATTATTTTATCCCTTTTGGATAAATATTTTTTGGCTTTATTCCAATATTTTGGAACTTTAGTCATTGATTGTTTTAGAAGTGATTATTTTTTTATTATAAATTTCTCTTCTAAAAATAATTAATGTTGAAATAATTACCAAAGAGGCTCCAAGAAGAGTTTTGATTGTTGGAACCTCACCCCAAATGAAATATCCAAAAATTATTGCAAATAAAAGAGCTAAATATTTTAAAGGAGTTACCAAAGAAACCTCTGAATATTTATATGACTGACCTAACCATAAATTTGCAACGCCTCCAAAAATTCCAACAAAAGATAATAAAATAAAATCCTGTAAATTAGGCATAACCCATCCTTGTGGAATAGTTAAAAAACTCAATAAGGTTATTGATAATGAAAAATAGAATGAAATTAACCAAACTGGTTCTGTGGTCGATAACTGTCTTATTGATATCGCTACATAAGATAGACCAAGACAAAATATTATGGGAAAAATATAATAAATGTTTAGTTCACTAATCCCTGGTTCAGTGATTACTAATATTCCTATAAAACCAACTAACACAGCTAACCATCTATAAATGCCAACTTTTTCACTTAATAAAAAAATTGAAAATATAGTTGTAAATATTGGAGCAGCAAAAGAAATACTTACCACAGTTGCGAGAGGTAATTTTCTTAAAGCAATAAAAATTGCTACTAAAGCAATTAAACCCGACAAGCACCTTAGGGCATGCAAGCCTGGTCTTTTGGTTTGATAAAAATTGTGAAGTCTATCTCTTGGTATAATGAAAAAATAAAATAGTATTCCAAAAAACCCTCTAAAAAATAAAACCTGTCCAATTGGATAATCGACTGACCACTTGACAATTATATCCATTAGTGAAAATGCACAAACAGACATAAACATGTACAAAAATCCCAATTGATTTTTACTAAGCATACGAATAATTTGTAAATTAATTTAAATCATAATCAATGGAAATAGCAGTTTTAGCACTTGGATGTTTTTGGGGACCTGAAATCAAATTCAGCAAAATTAATGGTGTTATCAAAACTGAAGTTGGCTATTGCGGTGGTAATAGTTCACAAACCACCTATAAAGAAGTTTGTACAGGGAGTACAAATCATGCTGAAGTTGTTAAAATTGATTTTGATGAGAAAGTAATTACTTATGAAGAAATTTTAAAAATTTTTTTCGAAATTCATGACCCAACCACACTAAATTCTCAAGGACCAGATTTTGGTACACAATATAGAAGTGAAATCTTTTATTTAAATGACAATCAAAAAAAAATTGCAGAAGATGTTCTTGACCAGGTCAATAAAAAGTTATCAGGGAAAGTTGTAACAAAAATTTCCCTACTAAAAAACTATTGTATTGCTGAAGAATATCATCAAAAATATTTAGAAAAGAGATAATGTCATTAGTAGAAACTGATTGGCTCGAAAATAACAAAGACAAAGTAAAAATAATTGATTGCTCTTGGCACATGCCACAAACAAAAAGAAATGGTTTTAAAGAGTATAAAACTCAACATATCCCGGAGTCCATTTTTTTTGACCTAGATGATAATTCTGACAAAAATACAAATCTTCCACATATGTTAGTGAATAAAAATGAGTGGGAAAAAATAGTCTCAAAGATGGGAATCAAAAATGAGGATATGATTATTATTTATGATAATTCTGATGTTGTTAGCTCATGTCGCTGTTGGTTCAATTTTATCTATTATGGTCATGATCCTAAACTAGTTCATGTTTTAAATGGGGGTTTAAAAAAATGGTTGGAAGAAAAAAGAAAAGTAACAAATAATTTATCTAAAGTTATGAAGTCAGACTACAAAAGTTTTGAAAATCAGGAATTAGTTAAAAACAAAGATTCAATTAATCAAAATATAGAAACCCAAAATTTTAAGGTTGTTGATGCAAGAAGCAAAGAAAGATTTGAAGGGAAGGTTCCTGAGCCTAGGGAGGGATTAAAAAGTGGAAGTATTAAAAATTCTGTATGCATACCATTTGGCTCTTGTCTTAATCAGGATAGAACTTTTAGAAATAAACAAGAACTTGAAAAAATTTTTCAATCTTCCTTAAAAAACTTAAATGATAAAAATATTGTCTTTTCATGTGGATCTGGGGTCACCGCGTGTGTTTTGGCACTAGCTTATTCTTTAATAAATGATAAATATCGACCCTGTATTTATGATGGCTCTTGGGCTGAATACGGGTTAATTTAAAAAAATGAAAAGATCGACTAAAACTATATCAATTATTTTAATATTTTTTCTAATCATTGCAGCAGTAATTATTGGTAGAACAATGATTGGGAATCATTTTAAAAAAAAATTTAGTAAAAGGCCCCCTCCAGGAATAATTGTCACCGAAGTGGTAAAAAAGGAATTTGCTGAAACAATAGAGACCTTTGGTACTGCAATCTCAAAAAAATCTGAAACTTTCAAAATAAAAAAAGATGATCTTTTTGAAGATTTAAAATTGAAAGACTTTGTTAAAAAAGGAGATGTATTAATCAAATTGAAAAGTGGAAATATTGTAGCTCCATTCAGCGGAGTACTTGGTTATACTGGTCTTACAGAAGATATTCTTGTATCTAATAATATATTCATCATAACATTAGATGATAATTCAACTATTTACTCAGACATTAAAATTCCAGAAAATTATTCGGCATCTATTAAAAAAGGTCTTCCTGTTGACGTAAAATTATCTAGTTTTAAAGATAAAACTTTTTCAGGTGAAGTTGATTTTGTATCGAGCAGGATTAACGCTGATACAAGAAGTATATTATCCAGAATTAAAGTGCAAAATAATGATCTCGAACTAATCTCGGGATCTCTTTTAGAAGTAAGCGTTAAATTTAATCTTAGAAACTCATTAAGTGTACCTGATACAAGTGTGATGATTGAAGGCGACAAATCCTATGTTTACAAAATAAATGGCGATAATGTTGCAAATAAAACTGAGGTTAAAACAGGTCTAAGAAGTAATAAAAACATCGAGGTAATTTCTGGATTAAGTGAAGGGGAAATAATCGTCGCGGAAGGATTAAAAAAAGTAAGACCTAGAGGAAAAATAAAACCTATTACAAAATAAATGTTTATTACTGAACTAAGCATAAAAAGACCAGCTGTTTCTTGGGTAATGTCTTTAATCTTAATTATTTTTGGTTTATTTGTCTTTTGGAAATTACCAGTTAGAGAATTACCAAATGGAATACAACCGCCTGTAGTCCAAGTCCAAGTAGATTACAAATCTGCATCAGCGTCAATAGTGGATCAAGAAGTTACTCAAGTCGTTGAAGATGTTATTGGAGGTGCTGAAGGTATAAAAAATATAGACTCAAAATCTGAGAATGGAAGAAGCACAATTAATGTAGAGTTTGATACTAGTATTGATTTAGATAATGCTGCTAACGATATAAGAGAGAGAGTTGCGAGAGTTGTAGATAATTTACCATCTGAGTCTGATCCTCCTCAAATATTAAAAAGGGCAGCTGGTTTTACTACGACTATGTGGTTGTCGTTATCATCTGCAACTTGGAGTGATCTTGAATTAGGAGACTATGCAGAAAGATATTTAGTAGATCAGTTTTCTAGTATTAAAAATGTTGGAAGAATTCTTGTTGGTGGTCTAAGAGAATTAAGTATCAGAGTTTGGATAGATCCAATTAAACTTGCTGCAAATGATTTAACTATTAAGGAAGTCGAACTTGCGATGCGTGGAGAAAATATAAGTCTACCAGCTGGTACTCTTGAGGCAGATAATATTGACCTGACATTAAATTTAGATAAATCATACAATGACATAAATTCGATAAAACAATTACCAATCAAAAAAACAAATAATAAAGTCATTTTGTTATCTGATGTTGCTGATATTGAGTTTGGACCTGTTTCAGAAAAAACACTTTTTAAAGCTCAAACAAAAGATCAGGTTAATTTAAGGACAGTGGGTATTGGTATTTATGCAAGAAGTGGAGCTTCAACAGTCGAACTTTCGAATGAAATCAAAAAAAAGATAGTAGAAGTTAAAAAATCTTTACCAAATGAATTAGATTTAAGAGTTTCATTTAATAGAGCAAACTACGTTGAGGCTGCTATTGAAGAGGTATATAAAACCCTTTTGATTGCTTTTGTATTAGTGGTACTAATAATTTATTTATTTCTTGGTAATCTTAAAGCTGTAGTCGTTCCAGCGATCGCTCTTCCAGTAAGCTTAATAGCATCTTTTTTAGGTCTTTATATTTTTGGGTTATCCATAAATATATTTGTTCTTTTAAGTTTTATTCTAGCAATTGGAATAATTACTGATGACTCCGTGATTATGACTGATGCGATATATCGAAGAATAGAAAATGGAGAAACTCCACTAGTTGCTGCTTATAAAGGGTCCAAACAAATTTCATTTGCAATCATAGCAACAACATTAATTTTAGTAGCTGTATTTTTACCACTGATATTCATAGAGGGAATCTCAGGAACATTATTTAGAGAAACAGCAATTGCATTATCATTTTCAATAGTTGTCTCATCATTTGTTGCTCTTACTTTGTCGCCAATGCTCGCTAGTAAATTTTTAAATAAAAAGACTTCAAAGAGGATTTTGATTCAAAAATTTGAAAAAATATTTTTAGGATTTTCAAAATTCTATAGAGAGACTTTAGATGTAATTGCTCACAAAACAAAATCAGTGGGTTCTTTTATTGTATTTATAATTATTTGCTCTGTATTGTTGTTTAGTTTCTCTAAAAAAGAATTATTGCCAATGGAAGATCGTGGTGCTTATTTAATCATTGGCGCAACAGATGAAGGAAGCTCTTTTGAGTACACACAAGAACAAGCACAAAAAGTCGAAGCTAGATTAATTCCACTTTTACAAGCTGAAGATAGTCCATACTCAAGATTTATTATGAGAGTACCTGGATTTGGTAGTTCTGCAAACTCATATAATAGTTTTATCATAATTGCACTTTTAGATGACTGGAAAAATAGGAAAAAAGGACAGCAAGTTGTTTTAAGAGAGGCTATTGGAAAAATTGTTACATTACCTCAAGCTCTTGCATTTCCAATATCTCCACAATCAATCAGGGTATCTAATTATAATAAGCCAGTACAAATGGTTATTTATGGAAGTACCTATGAGGAACTTGAAGAAATTCAAAAAAGAGTAATTAGAAAATTAAGATCAAATAAAAGTCTCTCAAGAATTGAGTCTGATTACAATCGAAACAAACCTGAGGTGAAATTAGTTATTAATAAAAATAAAGCTAAAGATTTAGGCGTATCAACAAAAGCAATAGGAGAAACACTTGAAACTCTTTATGGGGGGAAAAAAATTACAACTTTCAATAAATTAGGTAAAGAATACCCAATTGTAGTTCAGCAATATTTATCTGATAGAAGGAATAAAGAAGGAGTTTCAAAAATTTTTGTTCGTTCTGAAACAAATGGAAAACTAATTTCTTTATCAAATTTAGTTAGTTTTAAAGAGGAGGGATCAGCGAAACAACTTGCAAGATACAATAGACAACGAGCAGTCACGATATCTGCAAATATTAATGAGGGATACACCTTAACCGAGGCGATAAAATTCTTTGAGAGTATCATGGCAGATTTGGCTCCAAAAAATCAAATTACCTGGAAAGGTAAATCCGAGGAAATTAAAGAGACTAGTAATGAATTATTTATAATTTTTGCCCTCGCATTGCTCACAGCTTACTTGGTAATGGCAGCAACGTTTAATTCATTCATTCATCCATTCATTATAGTTTTAACAGTTCCTTTGGCAATTTTTGGTGGCTTAGTGTTTATTTTATTTTTAAATAGTTCAGTTAATATTTTTTCTCAAATCGCTTTGATAATACTTATCGGTATATCAACTAAAAATAGTATTTTAATTGTTGATTATGCCAATCGAATAAGGACTACAGGAAAAAGTATTGAATTAGCTGTGAAAGAGGCTTGTGCAGTAAGATTTAGGCCTATCATTATGACATCATTAAGTACAATGATCGCAATGATACCTTTGGTTATAGGGAATATTGGCCCAGGTGCAGGTGAAGGATCAAGATTAGCTGTGGGAGCAACCATCTTGGGTGGTATGATAATTTCAACTTTTTTCACATTATATGTTACTCCATCTATGTATTTAGCTTTAGCAAAAAACACCAAAAGGATTGATGTAATAGACCTGGAGTTAAAAAAAGAACTCTCTAAAAAATAATATATTTATTTTTATTTAAAGAATTGCTGCAACTCAATAATTGTTTTTTATAAATATTAGATTGTTTCTCAACTTTTTTAGCTAATCCAATAACTTTTTTATTTTTTTTATAATGCTTAAAATTTCCCCAGCCCTCATGATAGGCCAAATATTGTTTAAAAGCGTCTTTTTTGGAAATTTTTAAAATTGTTTCTGATTTACTAGTATACCAACCAATGAAATCAACACTATCTTTAAATCTAGCTCTTGCTGCTAACTTATTTCCTGTTTCTTTTTTATATTGTTCCCAAGTCCCTTTGACTGCCTGAGAATATCCAAATGAACTTGATGGGCGTTTGTAAGGGATTACTTTAAATATTTTTTGTCTAGCTGGCTTAGCTAACCAGTCAAAATCTGACTCCATTTTTATAATAGCTAATTGAATATAAATAGGAGTACCCCATTTTTGCTCTGTTTTTTTTGCATACTTGTACCAGAGATAACGCTCATTAAATATTGAACAACTATTTGCAGTATTTGATGGAATTGATGAGCATCCTGTTAAGAAAAAAATAAATAATATAACAAATTTATTTTTTAGTGATCCCATATTTATTTATAAGACTCTTAACAAAAATTACAACTATCAACCCTAATAAATTTCCAAACAGATCTGACCACTGAAAACTCCTTTCAGGAATTAATATATGAAACACTTCTAATAAAACTGAAATTACTAAAAGATAATATAAAACTAGTTTTAATTTTTCTGAATTTAAAAAAGTTAAATATCCTAAAATAGTAACCAATCCGAAAGCGTAAAAGTGGTTAGAGGATATTATAAAATCTGATGTAATTTGTGGTTGAACTTTACAATTATCAAAAAAAATACATCCTAATAAACTCCCAGGGAATAAATATAAGATGATTAATAATAAATTAATTACATAAAAAAATATTTTAAATTTTGAAAAAAAATTTATCATTTAATTTGATAGTTTTATTTATAAATTTAATTTAAATATAATTATATGAGTTTTTTAATATTAGTGAGGCATGGACAAAGTACTTGGAATTTAGAGAAAAAATTTACTGGTTGGGTTGATGTTGATTTGACCGAAAAAGGTATTTTGGAGGCAAAAAAAGCAGGATTTTTATTGAAAAACAAAAACATCAAAATTGATTTTTATTACACTTCTCTTCAATTAAGAGCAAATAATACTCTTAAAATAATTCAACAAGAATTAGATGATAAAAAAAATTTTACTAAAGCTTGGCAATTGAATGAGAGACATTACGGAGCACTAACTGGTTTGAATAAAGTTGAAATGAGTAAAAAAATTGGTGAGGATAAAATTTATGAGTTTAGAAGATCATGGGATCTAAGACCAGATCCACTAAAAAAGGAAAGTCCATTTCATCCACTTAATATTGATACTTATAAACAAATTCCGAGAGAATTATTACCTGACACTGAGTCTTTAAAAGACACTTATGAAAGAGTTATAAATTTTTTTGAAGAACACGTGAAAGAAAATTTAAAAAAAAATAATGTTTTAATATCTGCACACGGAAACTCTATTAGGGCTCTATGTAAGAATTTATTTAATTTAGATAATAAACAAATTTCTAATTTAGAAATACCCACTGGAAACCCTATGTTGATAGAATTCAGAGAAAATTTTGCAATAGCAAAATGTGAGTATCTTGATAAGGAAAGAGCTAAAGATCTTTTAGTTTTTTGAAGACATCTAAATTTGTTAAATGATAAAATTTTTTTTTACTTTGAAAACCATTTAATTTATTTTCTTTTCGTAAATTATCCCATATTTTTGTAATAGAAAAATTTGAGACTCTATATTCTTTAAATAAACTTTTGTTCAGAATTTGACAACCAATATATATCAAATCGTTTTTTTCATTTTTTTTTATCAAATTATTTTCCAATGTGAAATCACCTAAAAAATTTTTATCAAAACCCAATTCTTTATTTGAAAGCAGGAGAACATTATTTAGTTTATTAGAAAAATAAAAATTTTGCATTTGAGTAATTTCATGAAGATAATCTTTGTGCCATAAAGTATCAGGGTTAAAAATTATAAAATCGTTATCATCTGAATTATTGATCAAATTTAATATTCCTCCACCTGTATTAAGTATCTCATTTTCCTCTTTGATTATTTGAATATTTATTGGAAACTTTTTATTTTCAATAAATTTTGAGATTTGATCACCTAAATGAAATGTGTTGATAAATATTTTTTGAACACCCAATTTCAAAGTTAAATTTATGCAGACTTCTAACATTGTTTTATCATTTAATTTCAAAAGAGGTTTAGGTGTCTTTAAAGTAAGCGGATTTAACCTTGATCCGAAGCCTGCGCATAATATCAAAGCTGTTTTAATTCTCATTTAATCTTTTTAAAATTTTGACTTAATAAATTTTTCAAATCAATGAATGTCCGATTTTGATCAATTCGCATATTAATCAGTTGCCATGTATAAGGAATAAATCTTGAGTAATTTTTTTTTCTATCCCTGAGTGCTAGGCGGGTAAATATTCCAATAATTTTAAGATTTCTTAAAACTGATAATATTTCAAAATCATTCTTAAATTTTTTAATATCCAAGTTTTTTTGTTTTTTTATATAAAACTTAAAAATTTTCTCCTTAAAAGAGTAAGAAGTTTTTAGTCTCACGTCATCTATTAAAGAAGCTAAATCATAAGCTTTGTTACCAATTAATGCGTCCTGACTATCAATAAGACCTATTTGGTTTTTAACTGACATTAAATTTGAAACATGAAAATCTCTGTGGACGAAAATATTATCTTTTAATTTTAATTTCAAAGTTAATTCTTTAATGATCTTTTTAAATTTTTTACAGAATCTTTTTTTTCTTAATTTTGATAAATTATTTTTTGCATACCAATCACAAAATAAATTAGCTTCATTTATTAAAATCTTTTTATCATATTTTGGAATCATATAATTTTGATTTCTAAAATTTTTTACTTTTCTATGTTTGATAGACTGTATTTGTATTAACAATTTAATTATTCGATTAAAATAGCTTAGTTTATTTTTGCCCTTTTTTTTTAATGTTTTGAAAACAGTTTCATTTCCAAAATCTTGTATTTCAATGAAATTTTTATCATATCTCTGGGTATATAATCGTGGTGCTAAAATTTTGTTCTTGTTTAAAATTTTATTTATTGCATCGTATACAAGTAAATTTTTAAATTTTTCTTTTTTGGCATAAACAACGATAGAGGATTTACCATTTACTTTTTTTCTAAAAAAACTTCTAAAAGATGCATCTCCTTTTATTTTTATTAATTTTGGCATTCAGGAATAGAAGCTATAAACCTTTAATTTGAACAGATCTAGTTTTGTGATCTTTTCCATACTCGAAAACTAATTCTATCAAATTTTTTGGTTTTTCTTTAATTATTTGTGGCCATTCTACTAAAGTAATTGTGTTTTTATTATCCTCAAATAAATCTAAATTTTTAATTTCCTCAGTAGATTTTAATCTAAATAGATCATAATGATTTATCTTGAAATCATTTATTTGATACTCATTTAACAAATTAAAAGTGGGACTCGTAACCTCTGTTATCTCCAATTTATTAAGTTTTTGAAATTGATTAATAAGATATCTAATAAAAGTAGTTTTTCCTACCCCGATTTCACCATATAAAAAAATAAAGCATCCAGGCTTGATTTTTTTTAAAAATGTACTGGCGAGTTCCTCTGTTTCTTTTTCTGAAGATAAATCTATTTTATCACTTTTAATAGCGGTAGGCATTAGGTTTAAAAGGACCTTCGACTCCGACACTTATATAGTCCGCCTGTTCTTTTGATAATTTGGTTAATTTTGCTCCAACTTTCTTAAGATGAAGTGTGGCAACCTTCTCATCTAAATGTTTTGGTAAAACATAAACTTTGTTCTCATAGTTTTTATGATTATTCCAAAGCTCTATCTGAGCAATCACTTGGTTAGTAAACGATGCGCTCATTACAAAACTTGGATGACCTGTGGCACAACCTAAATTAACTAATCTACCTTCTGCTAATAAAATAATCCTTTTTTTACTTGGTAATTCTATCTCGTGAACTTGAGGTTTTACTTCAGTCCATTTATAATTTTTCAAAGCTTCAACTTGAATTTCGTTATCAAAGTGTCCTATGTTACACAAAATTGCTCTATCTTTCATTTCTCTCATATGATCAGCTGTAACAATATCTTTGTTACCAGTTGCTGTAACGACGATATCAGCTTTGCTAATTGCCTCTTCCATCAAAACCACTTCGTAACCCTCCATTGCTGCTTGTAATGCACAAATTGGATCAGCTTCTGTAACTAATACTCTAGCACCACTTTGTCTTAAAGATGCGGCACTTCCTTTACCGACATCTCCAAATCCAGCAACTATAGCAATTTTTCCAGACATCATAACATCTGTAGCTCTCCTTATGCCATCAACTAAACTCTCTCTACATCCATAGAGATTGTCAAATTTAGATTTGGTGACAGAATCATTTACATTTATTGCAGGCACTAACAAAGTTTTATCTTTTTCCATTTTATTAAGAGCTTTAATGCCTGTTGTCGTCTCCTCGGAAACACCTTTCACATTTTTAAGTAATTCTTTATACTCTTGATGCATCATTGCAGTGAGGTCTCCTCCATCATCTAAAAGCATGTTAGGCGCCCAATCTTTTTTACCCTCAATAGTTTGTTTAATACACCAAATATATTCCTCTTCAGTTTCTCCCTTCCAAGCATATACTGGAATCCCAGCTTTGGCGATTGCAGCTGCTGCATGATCTTGGGTCGAAAAAATATTACAAGATGACCATCTTACCTCCGCACCTAAAGCAACTAGTGTTTCAATTAAAACAGCTGTTTGAATAGTCATGTGCAGACATCCAATAATTTTCGCTCCTTTTAGCGGTGACTTTCCAGAGTATTCTTCTCTTAAAGCCATTAAGCCAGGCATTTCACTCTCTGCTATTGAAATTTCTTTTCTTCCAAACTCAGCTTGGGTTAAATCTTTAACTTTGAAATCTTTCATGGTGCGTCTTCTAGCAATAAAGAATTAATTAATCAATATAACTCTTTAGGCATTTGGAAATATAATTTCCATACTTGCTCCTTTTTTGTCTAATCTGTTAGATGCTCTTATTGTAGCATTATGTAAATCGACTAAATTTTTAACTATATTTAAACCAAGTCCAGAATGTTGTCCAAATTTATCAGGTCTATTACTATAAAATCTTTTAAATATTTTATTGGTATCTTTTTCTTTAAATCCTTGTCCTTCATCTAAAATATTGATTGAAACTTTATCATTTTCTAATTTTGAAACCTTAACAATTACATCTTTATTATCACCACTGAAAGATATTGCGTTATCCAAAAGATTAGCAACTATTTGTTCAATTCTATTTTCTATTCCATTTATCAAATATTTATTTTTTCCATCGTTCGAATAAGAAATATTTATTCCTCTTTTTAATTTATAAATATTATTAAAATCATCTACGACTGATTTAATAATTGGCTCGATATCAAGTTTTTTAATTTTTTCTCTACTTAATGCAACTTCATCTTTTAGCATTTGTGAATAATCTGTAATTAATCTTTCAATTCTTTGAACATCATGACTCAAAATATCAATTAATTTAATCCTTTGCTCAACATCAGTCGTATCATGTAAAATTTCAGACGCACTCTTGAGAGAAGCTAGAGGATTTCTTATTTCATGAACTAAATCTGTTGAAAAATTTTCAGCATGTGAAATCCTTTTAGTTAATTCATTTGTCATATCATCTAGTGATTTTGAGAGTAATCCTAGCTCATCATTTCTTTTTTTTAAAATATCAAGATTAGTAACTTTCGGATCTTTATTTCTGATTGTTTCAGTGTACGTTACTAAATTTTTAATTGGTTTTAAGAAATATCTATTTAAAACAAAGGAGAAAATTAATATTACTAAACCAATAGCTAAAGCTGTTCTAATTACAAAAGTCTTTCTTTCATCTATGGCTGCTTTAACATCATTTGCATTTTCTGTAATAGCTAAATAGCCAATGTTTTCACCTTTTTGCATTACATTTTTAATTGTTGTCAGCTTAAATTTATTGAACTCTTCTTGGGTAAAAGTAAAAGGTGTTCCAAAATTTTTAGAAGATGCGTAATTTAAAAGTACATCATTAAGAGAAATAACGTTATTATTTCCAACATCAATATTTTTTTTTTCAGTGATTTCTTTAGTTTTTTTTTCAGTTAACACTTCAAATTCAACAATATCTAATCTTTGTGAAAACGATCTAGGATCAAGATCTAAGGTATCTGTATCACCAATTAAGTTTAGTTGATTATCAAAAAATATCACTCTATCTAAATTTTGAAAAAGAAATCTTGTGGAAAAAAGAAATTTCCTGATATCATCTTCTACAAATTCGACATTTAGTCTTGTCAAATTATCAATAGTATTATTAATCACTTCAATGTGATTAGATGATTTTTTTTTTATTAAATTTGGTTGAACATTTTTTAAGTAAATAAAAAGAAAAATTCCAACAATTGTAAAAAAAATAAAATTAATAAATAAAAATTTTTTTAATATAGATAAGTTTTTAAGAAGGTTGCTTAACATCAGCTAACATTCCACCTATATCCACTTCCATATCTAGTTTCTATAGCTGAAAATTCAGGATCAACCTTTTTAAATTTTTTTCTTATTCTTTTCACATGACTGTCTATTGTTCTGTCCTCTATATCGGTATCTTCTCTATAGGCTATATCCATCAACTGAGCTCTTTCTTTGATTATACCTGGTCTTTTTGCTAATTCCTTAACTAATAAAAATTCGGTCGTTGTAAGTTTATCTGGCAATTGTTTACCATTCCATTCACACTCTAATTGTGAAGGATCTAGTTTTAATTTACCATGAGATATTATACTTTTGTTTTCCTCTATAATTTCTTTTGAATCTTTCTTTCTGAGTTGCACTCTTATTCTCTCAATCAACACTTTAATTGAAAAGCCTCCAGATTTTTTTATGAAATCATCTGCTCCTAACTTCAATCCAAGCAATTCATCAATTTCATCATCTTTAGAGGTCAAAAAAATAACTGGTAATGAAGTTTTTTTTCTTAGCTTTTTAAGTAGCTCTTCTCCATCCATTTTTGGCATTTTAATATCAACGATTGCAAGATCCGGTGGGGTTCTAGTTAAGCCAATTAAAGCGCTTTCACCATCAATATATGTTTGAACTTTAAATCCCTCTTTTTCTAAAGCTATACTCAGACTTGTTAAAATATTTCTATCATCGTCGACAAGGGCAATTGTTTGTTTCTGCATACTCGATTATAAAAATACTAAATTGTTCTAATTTGGGCAATTAAATTAATGAAGTGTACCCCAATTTTCTCCGGTATTTAGATCAACTGTTAAAGGTATGGAAAAAGAATGCTGTTCACTCTTAACAACACTAGACATTTCATCAATTATAATTTTACTGATTCTTTTTGCTTCTTCTTTGGGAGTTTCAAAAATTAACTCGTCATGGATTTGCAACAACATTTTTGTATTTTGATTTTTTTGATCACTTAATTTTTTATCAAGTCTTATCATAGCTAATCTCATTATTTCTGCAGCTGAGCCTTGAATTGGAGCATTAATTGCTGCGCGCTCTTGGAAATTTCTAATATTATAGTTTTTATCATTGATATTAATAAAATGTGATCGTCTTCCAAAGATATTATTCACAAATCCACTTTTTCTACAAAACTTTATTGTTCGGTCCATATAAATTTTAATTTCAGGAAATTTCAAAAAATAAGCATTAAGGAATTCCTCAGCTTCATGATTTGTGACATTAATTTGTTTTGCTAATCCATATTGTGAAATCCCATATATTATTCCAAAATTTATAGCTTTAGCTTTTCTTCTCTGATCCTGATTTACTTTTTTTATATCAACATTAAAAATTTGACTAGCTGTGAGTGAATGAATATCTTCGTTGTTTTTAAAAGCTTTTTTTAATCCTTTGACGTCAGCCAAATCAGCTAAAATTCTCATCTCAATTTGATTATAATCTGCAGAAATTAAAACATGATCTTTTTTGGCTATAAATGCTTTACGAATATCTTTACCATCCTCAGATTTAATCGGAATATTTTGTAAGTTTGGATCGCTTGACGCTAATCTGCCAGTTGTAGTAGCTGCTAATAAAAAAGAGGTATGAACTCTTTGTGTGTTAGGATTGATATGTTCCGGCAAGGAATCTGAGTAGGTATTTTTCAATTTAGATACCTGTCTCCAATCCAATACTAATTGGGGAAACTTATGACCTTTAAATGCTAAATCTTCTAAAACCGAAGCGCTTGTTGCAAAACTCCCTTTTTTTGCAAAAAATGATCAATTTGTTTTTTTTTAGAAATATCAATTTTTCTGAAAAAAAAATTTTTGTTTTTTTTAAGTAACTTCAGTTTACTTTTTTTTAAATTTACATCATAGTAATTGTCAATATTGTCTATTCCATAAACAATATGTCCTTTTTTTATAAGCTTATTAACAACATGAAAACCAATAAAACCTATGCAACCTGTAACTAGAATTTTATAGTGTGATTTCATATTTTCTTTAAAAATTTATTGAGTTTTTTTTCATACTCTTTCTTTTTTAAAAAATTAATTTTTGAATGCCTATTTTTGTACGAGATTGCGATTCCAACCCTATCTGATTTAGAAACATTTTTATAGCTTCCATGTATTGTTTCACAGTGATGAACCAAACAATCACCAACTTTAAGATTGGGAAATATTTTTTTAAAGTTATCTTTCCTAATCTTCCTAAGCTCAACTTTTTGAGAAGTACCTTTCATTTGAGATGGTTTATGATCAACAACTCCGAGTTTTTGACTTCCTTTTAAATAATAAATACCTCCATTCCTCTTGTTTGAGTCACTTAAGGCAATCCAAGCGTTAGCAGCTTTGCTATCTGCGATGTTCCAAAAAAAATTATCTTGATGTGGTGGGCTAGCCATACCAGTTTTTGCGGGTTTTAAAAAAAATTCGAAGTTTCTAGCATGAATTTTTTGAAATAATGCCCTTTTTAAAAATTTATGTATTCTTTGATTTTTTGAGAGACTTAAAAGTTTTTTTGATTTATGGAATCTTTGAATATTGTGAATAGTATTTATTCTTTGATCTGAAGTAAAATGAAAATATCTTTTATTTTTTGTTTTTACCGCTTTCTTTTTTATAATTTCAATTTCTTTAAGTAAACTCTGAACCTCTTTTTTTTTAATTATATTTTTAAGAATAACAAAACCATTTTTGTTAAAATAATCTACGTTGTTTTTCATTTTTTTATTATTTTTTACAAAGAAATTATATATGACATATATACTATGATAACACATCTTAACAATATATTGTTTGCTTGAATATTGATAAATTTAGTTTACTTAAATATTATCTTTAAAAAGTAAAATTTATGCCTGGATTTGAAACAATTGATAAACAAGAACTAAAACATTTGAAAAAAATTTTTCAAAATGGTGGTGGAGTATTATTTAGACATGGTTTTGAAAAAATTAGGGGTAGATCTTTTCAAGTAGAGGAATTTGAAAAAAAATTTGCTAAAAGATTTAAAAGTAAATATGCCCTTGCAGTAAGCTCTGGAACTGCAGCTTTAAGAGTGGCATTAGCCTCTTTGGGAATAGGCAAAAATGATGAAGTTATAACACAATCATTTACTTTTGTTGCAACAGTTGAGGCTATAGTTGAGTCTGGTGCTAAACCAGTTTGTACTGAAATAGATGATACTTTGAATATGTGTCCTAACGACCTATTAAAAAAAATTTCAAAAAAAACAAAAGCAATCATACTAGTTCATATGCTCGGGTCTCCTGGAAATATCAGTGAAGTAAAAAAAATTTGTAAAAGAAAAAATATATATTTAATTGAAGATACCGCTTGGGGTATCGGAGGTATGTATAAAAAAAAATTTCTCGGAACTATAGGCGATATCGGAACATTTAGTTTTGATTTTGCGAAAACAATAACAACTGGAGAAGGCGGAATGTTATTGTTTAAAAAAAAACAACATTTTTTAAAAGCAAAAGCTTGGCACGACCATGGTCATGAAAATAACCCAAAAGTTCCGAGATGGGAAGACACAAGACAATCGAGTGGATTTAATTACAGAATGACAGAATTACAAGGTGCTGTTGGAATTTCACAATTAAAAAAATTCAATAATATTTTCAACAAACACAAAAAAAATAAAAATATCATTTTAAAAAAAATCAAAAAGTTTAAAGAAATTCGAATTAGAGACTTACCAAATAACTCTATCGACGCTGCAGAAGCTCTTATTTTTTCACTAAAAAATCAAAACTTAGCTAGAAGATTTAGAAAAATATTTTTTGATAAAGGATATTCAACAAAAATATTACCAGAAGCATTAGACTGGCATTTCGCTGGAAAATGGACACATATTAAAGAGCTGAATTTAAAAAAAAGTAATTCATACAAAAAATCTTTGAAAAAGATAAACAAATATGTTTCGTTGCAAATTTTTTATAAAATGAAAGATGATTATCCAAAAAAAATCGAGTCAACATTACGACAAATTTTATGAACTATGAAATTTCAGTAATAATTCCAACGTTTAATCGGGAAAAATATATTGGTAGATGTATGAGATCTTTAATCACTCAAAGTATAGGCACAGACAACTTTGAGATAATTATAATTGATGATGGCAGTACAGATGATACTAAGAAAATTTTGAATGCATTTAAAAATGAAATTAAAATTCTCAGTAATCGAAAAAATTTAGGTTTACCGGCATCTTTAAATAAAGGTATTAAAGAATCTACTGGAAAATATGTTGTAAGAGTTGACTCAGATGATTATGTAAATAAAGATTTTTTAAAAATACTTCACCTTTTTATATCTAACAATAGCGATTTTTCTGCTGTAGCTTGCGATTACTACCTAGTTGATGATGATGAAAATTTTGTTGAGAGAATAAATTGTGAGGAAAAACCTATTGGATGTGGAATTATTTTTGAAAAAAAAGATTTAATATCTATAGGTTTGTACAATGAGAAATTTTTAATAAATGAGGAAAAAGAGTTAAGAGAAAGATTTGAAAAAAAATTTTCAATTCAAAGGGTTCCCCTTCCATTATACAGATATCGAAAACATAATGAAAATATGACAAATGAAATAAATAAAAATGAATAAAATAAAACTTGGTACTAAGCTTATAAGTAGAAATTCATTACCATACATAATTGCAGAAATCGGTGTAAATCATGAATGCTCACTTAAGAAAGCAAAAAAATTAATTTTTAATGCAAAAAAAGGTGGTGCTGATGCTGCAAAATTTCAGACTTACAAGGCCGATTTAATTACTAGCAAATATGCAAAAAGTTATTGGGACGTAAAAGAGGAAAAAACAAAAAATCAATTTGAATTATTTAAAAAGTATGATCATTTTAATGATAAGCACTACAAAGAATTATTCAAATATTGTAAAAAGATAAAGATAGAATTTCTATCTACCCCGTTTGATGACGCAGCAGTAGATATGTTAAACCCCATGGTAAGATTCTTTAAAATTTCTTCATCTGATATTACAAATTTTCCATTACTCAAAAAGATAGCATCAAAAAGGAAGCCAGTTATTTTGTCTACTGGGGCATCTTCATTAAATGAAATAAAAAAAAGCGTAAAATTTATTGAAAAAAACGGGTGCAAAAAAATTATTATTATGCACTGTATTTTAAATTATCCTACTTCAGATAAGAATGCCAATTTAAATATGATTACTTCTTTAATAAAACATTTTCCAAAAAATTTGATAGGATATTCTGATCATACATTACCAAACAAAAATATGAGCAATATTACTACCTCATTTATTTTAGGAGCGAGAATTATTGAGAAACATTTTACTTTAAACAAAAAATTAAAAGGAAATGACCATTACCACTCAATGGATATTAATGATTTAAAAAAGTTAAAATCTAGCATAAAGGATATTCACATTTCTATAGGAAAAAAAGAAAAAAATTTTTTAAATTCGGAGATTAATTCAAGAAAGTTTGCTAGGAGAAGTGTGATTGCACGAAAATTAATTAAAAAGGATCAAATTATTACAAAGAATGACTTGATCTGCAAAAGACCAGGAACGGGTATTGAACCTGAAAAAATTAATGATGTAATAGGTAAACGCGCTAAGAAAAATTTAAAAGAAGATTATATTATCAAATTAAGAGATATAAGTTAAATTTCCAAAACAATCTTACAATTTTTAACATGAAAAAAAAAAACATTGCTATTATCCAAGCCCGAATGAATTCCTCAAGATTACCTCGTAAAATGTTTAAAAAAATTGGAAAATATACAATTATAGAATGGGTTATTAAAAGATTAAAAAAGGTCAAATCCATTGATAAAATAATATTAGCTACAAGTAAAAAAAAGATTGATAAAAAATTAAAAACAATTTCTAAAAAATTAAATATCGATTATTTTACTGGTAGCGAAAAGGATGTCTTAGGAAGATTCGTGGCTACTATTAAAGGTATCAAGGAAGCAAATATAATTAGGATATGTGCTGATAATCCATTTATTGATCCCTCGGAAATAAAAAAATTAATAACTTTTTACAAAAAAAAAAACTACGATTATGTGTGTAATCGTCAAGTTTTTAGCAAAATTTATGCTGATGGTTTTGGTGCAGAAATATTTTCTATAAATTTACTTAGAAAGTTGAATAAGTTAGTTAAAAACAAAAATTTAAGGGAGCATGTAACTTTATATTTATGGAAAAATAAAAAAAAATTTAAAATCCATTCTTTAAAATCAAATAAATTTTTAGCTTATCCACATTTGAAATTTGACGTAGACACTAAAGAAGATTTGAATTTTTTAAAAAAAATTGCTCAATATAAAATAGGGTTAAATACTTCAGCTAAAAATATAATTAAAATTGCAAAAAAATTAAATTAATTTTTTTATTATTCCCAAACTCGTACTAATATATTAGGCCGTATTTTTTAAGGTTTTTGTAGATTATTTTAACCTTTTTTATGTCAACTTTTATCAATAAACTAATTTTTTCTAAACTATTATTACCATCAGAATATTGAATAAAATCTAAAAAATTTTTTGCTTTTATGTTTTTATTATCAGCTCGCGATAAAGTTGGATAAAGTTTTCTTTTTGTCAAAAATGGTTCACACAATATTTTACTTTTAGGAAATTTTTTTTTGTTGATAATTTCTATAGCTTTCTTAACGACATTATATCCTCCAAGCAACCCATTCTTAGTCACTAAATTAAAATTATCTAGAGATGTATGGTATTCTTTATATTCACCATATTTTGTTCTACTAACAGATGTTATTTTCAAATCTACACCATATGAATTAAATTGTCTCTCATCACTACCTCTCTCTAGAAATGAAAATTCAGTAGTCTTTTTTATTTTTAGTTTTTTATATGCTAATAGTAATGCCTCATCAGATGGTGAGTTCTTATATTTAGATAGAATATAGGAATGATTTTTTTCGTCACCGATACACGAAATATTAAATCCACATAAAACTTTTTTTTTTAGTTCTTTTAAATTTTTCGATATGTATGCAATTGATCCAATTGTTTCTGGTATAAATAGAAATCTTATTGAATAGTAATTATTTAACTTTTTAAAATAAGACATTAAACACATACTTACTATAGGACCTGAAAGTTCATTATTTGCCATAGATGGATGACAAATATAAGTTGACACTAAAATCTCTTTATCAACTTTTCCTTTTATAAAAAATTCTCCATAATTTAATACGCCGTTCTTATTGAATTTTGAATTGATTAAAATTTTGAATTTATCAAAAGGTTTATATTTCTTTATTAATCTTTTTCTAAAATTTTCAGAAACACAAAAGCCCCAATTTTTTTTATAATATGAAGTCACATACGGTATTGCTTCTGGATAATTTTTTAATGAATGCAATTTTTTAAGCAATTTATCTCTTTTTAAAATTTTTTTTGTGTTTTCAGAATACCCAATTAAATGCAAATTATTTTTTTTAAAATCAACAATCTTTTTATCTTGCTTGTCTAGAATGAAAGCATCTTCCACATTCCACTCTGGTGGTATTTTCCAATCAAATACTTTTGATCCAGATTTTATACTTTTAATTTTAAAATTTTTAAAATTTTTTGAAATCATTTTTAACGTTTTAAGAGTACCTTTTCCCGTAATACTTCTATTCAATGGAAATAGTTCTTTTCCGAGATTATAAAATTTATTGATCATCAATAATTGCAACTTATTTTATTTTTTTTAATTTTTTTAATTTTTTTAAATATAAATTGAAATTAATTTATTCAAAATTATAAACATGACAATGTAAATTTTGTAATATAATTATTATATATCTATATATACAAAACTAAAAATGAATATCGAGAAACTATTTATTTACTTTAAAAAATTTTTGAAAGCTAAATGGTCAATACTTCCTCCAAAAAAAGTGGATATAATTTTATTCGATGGAATTTTTAATCCATTTACTAAATTTTTAAAAAAAAAAAGCTACTCTATATTTTATAATAGAAATGAGAATTTCAATCTATTTGTTTTATTAATCTGTGCCTTGAAATTTGATATTTCAAAAAAACAATATATAAAAACTTATTTTAAATATTCCGAACCAAAAATAGTTTTAACTGCTATCGATAATTCACACACATTTCTTGAAATAAAAGATTATATTGATTCAAAAATAAAAACAATTTCAATTCAAAATGCACACCGGACTTATTGGGGTGATCTTCTTGATTTAGAAAATAAATTTAAATTAAGAAAAAAAAAATTTAAAGTAGATATAATGTTTGTGTTTAACAAAGAAATAAAAAAGATTTACAACAAATTTATTGATGGAAAAAAAATTATAATCGGGGCTTACACAAATAATGATCGAAAGAAAATTAAATATAATTTGAAAAAAGAGGTCATTTTTATATCAACACATAAACCTTTTGAAGTTCCAGATTATTATGAGGGAAAAATATCTAATTTCGATTTTTATAAAAACGACAAGCAAGTTTTAGAAGCATTACTAAGATTATGTAAAAAAAATAAACTTAAACTTAATATTCTAGGAAGAATGAAACCTAAAACAGAATTTGAACAATATAAAAAAGAGTATGATTATTTTAAAAAAATTTTAGGAGATAATTTTAAGTTAATTAAAAATAAAGATGGAAATAATAATTATTATATATTAGATAAGTTTAAATATACTGTAACAATTGACTCTACTTTGGGAATTGAAAACTTATCTAGGGGTGGTAGAACTATTTTTATTGGAAGTAGGCCTTTAAAATTCCCTGCTAATACAAGAGCCTATGGAAATATGGTAGGTTTTAACCTTAATGGTAAATATTGGTGTCATTTTTATCCTCAAAGAAATGTTACTAAAGTTTTTAATAATTTAATAAAAAAAAATAATTTATTTTGGAATGAATGTATAAAAAAAAATAGAAAATCACTTATATATTACGATCCTGAAAACATAATTTTTAATAAAGAATTAAACAAACATTTAAAATTTTAAGCTTATTTAAAAAATTTATTAAATGAAAGTAATACTAAGAAATATTTAATGCGAAAACTTTATCTTACAAACTTAAATTATAAAAAAAAAGAGGAAAATAAAGATATTCTCTTTCTAGGAGATTGGGTAAAAGATGACAATCTTTTTGAAAAAGAATTTAATTTTCAATCGAATAATATTTTTAATTCTAATATTTTTAATAAAGAAAAGATATTTCAGATTTACAAATCAAATGAAAGATTTAAAATCAAAGTTTTTGATGCTTTAGTAAAGCAAGTAAATAAATCTCACAATTTAAATTACGATAATAATTTTTGGAAAATCATTCTAGAACCTTGGTATACACATTTTTTTGAGTCAGTTTTATTTAGATATCAAATAATTGAAAAATTATTAGAACACGATGAAAATTTATCATCTGAATTTTTAAATTTCTTAAATGAACCTCAACATTTTGATTATAATCATTTTATCATAGATGTGAGTTATGATGATTTCTATAATCAATATTTATTTCAAAAATTAATTATTTTTCTAGATAAAAAAAAAAAAATTGAGATCAATTATACTAAGGATCATAAATTTTTATTCAAACCAAAAAAAATTTTGGCAAAAAAAAAATTTCTAGATTTTTTAAATCTCAAAATTTTAAGTAAAAAAAAATATTATATTGACTTAAATATTGGAATTAAAAATTATGTTCTTTTAAATATTTTTCTCAAGCAATTACCATATAAAGATAAAATTTCATTCTCAGAAAATAATAACAATATTCTATTTAACAGTATGTCGCCACAAGATAGTAATCTTAGAAGAGAAATTAATATTGGAGTCAAACCAGAGTCTAATTTTGAGACTTTTTTCATAGAATTAATAAATTCGCAAGTTCCAGTTACTTTTTTAGAGGATTATAAAAAGATTCAAAATTATATTAAAAGATATTTAGATTTTTCTCCAAAAAAAATAATTAGTGACGTAAAATATGCTAGTAATACAATTTTTAAATTTTGGTTGGCGAATTCTTATATTAAAGGGTCGAAAATAATTACAACTGATCATGGAGGTTATTACGGAGTAACAACTGCCAATGAAGAAGTAAGATCAATATCAAACAAAATATTTATATATTCAAAAAAAAATGATAATAATAAAATTCACGTACCCATACTTCATAAATTTAATAAAAGAGAAAAAATATTATCTAAACTTCTTGTTATAACTCATGGAGTTTGTAAATACCCTCATTATGTAACAACCTACCCAGTATCTGGTCAAGCATTAGATCAAATTGAATTAATTAAAAAGTTTTATGACTCCATACCAGAAAAAATACACCCCGATTTTTATATAAGACCATATCAAGGAGAAGGATGGAATTTCAATAAGAGGTATAAAAATATTTTTGATTCGGACAAAATATTGATTGAAAAAAAAAGATATGAGAATATTTTTAAAATCTCTAAATTAATAATTTCGACTTATCCAAAAACTGCTTTTTATGAATCTTTTTTATCAGGCCCATCTATTTTATTGACGAATCTAAGTCATTTTAAAATAAGTAAAGATTTTGATGAACTACATAAAGTATTAAAAAAAAATAAAATGTTATTTGAAGATAGTTTTGAAGCATCAAATTTCGTATCAAGTATATGGGATAATGTAAATGACTGGTGGAGTTCTAGATCAACACAAGAAGCTTTAAAAATTTTTAGATATTATTTAGGTTATGAAAAAAAAAATAAAATAAAAACTTGGGCAAATTTGATAAAATAATGATTTAGTTTTGCTAAAATTTAATAAAGATATTTTTTTTAATCATTTTAAATTAAAAGATCCAAAAGGATCTTTCTTATAAAAAGAAAAAGACTTATCAACAATTTTTTTTGCTGTAGAAACATTGGCAAACATACCCGGGCTAATAGTAATTTTGTCAAAATCTTTTTTTTTTTTCATAATATGGACCCAATTATTATAATTTAATTTAGATGAAAACTTTTTGTAATAACTATATTTTTTTTCAAAAGTATTTTTTACAAACTTTCCATTGTAATATATTTTTCCTTTAAACAATTTGTAAAATCTATAAGGCACTCGTGCCTTTTCTTCAGCCATATGGTGAATAGCGCAACCCCTATTTAAGTTTAAATTTAAAGATACCCATAATCCATTTTTTTTATACAGCCAATCAAAAACACTACCTTCTCCCCACGTAGTATTTTGTTTTAAACTTTTAATTTCACTCAGTTTTTTTCCTTTTATCAAAAAACTATGTAAAGGTGATTCTGTTCTATAATAGTTTCCTGACAAAAGTGCTAAATTTGGTATAATTCCTGTCGTAGGTTTAGACAATTTAATATCAAATTTTTTTTTGATAAAATCATCAGAAAAAGCTGGAAATAAAATTGTTTTTTTCAAAAAATTTTTTTCAATTAATTTCAGAATTGTTTTTGCTATATAATTTCCGTCTAATTTATAAAAAATTGATGTAACAATAATATCTGTTTGAAAAACAATTACATTATTCTTTTTATAGCTTATCTTTTTTAATAATTTTTTTAAATCATTTAAAAATTTTGATTTTTTTTTAGTCATTCGCTAACATATTTTTTTATTTATTATTTAAAATTTATATTAAGCTAAGTAGCCGCCATCTAGAACTAGTTCACTCCCCGTCATCCATCTACTTTTTTTTGAGTCTAACAAAAAGTCCAAAGCGTAAAATAAATCCTCAACTTTGCCAAATCCCAAAGGATGGCGATTTCTCAAATTTTCTAATTGCTCCCTTGTTAAATAATTTTGCGTTTTTTTACCCAAACCTTTATCAATATGACCTAAAACTATATTGTTTACTCTTACGTTTCTTCCCGCAAGTTCTAATGACGCAGATTTAATTAAATTATTAAGTGCAGCTTTTGAAGATGAATATAATGAAATACCCTTATTTCCCATTTTCGACGAAACAGATGAAATGGTTAAAATTGACTGAATTTTATCAAAATAATATGAAAGTTTAATTAGCTTGATAAATGTTAAGCAGTTTATTTCAAAAGTAGTACTAAAATCTTTTTTATTCAGAGATTTTAAAGTTTTAAAATTATGTACTCCATTAAAATGAATTATTCCATGTATTTCTTTAGTTTTTCTTTTAATTTTTTTAAATAAATCATCAACTTCATCTTTTAAAGAATGTCTAATCTTTGTTAGGTTTGATGAATCATTAAATTTTGGTTTTTTAGAGTGATAAATTAATATTATTTGATATTTTTTTAATAAGTTTTTAATAACACCAGATGCTAACTCAGAATTAGAACCAGAAATGATTAAAGTTTTTTTCATTTTTTAAATTAACTAATTTTTTATCTATAATCATTTTAATTGAATATGTATATATTTATAACTTAGCTATATTTGTAAATTTTACGTCATGCAAATCTAATATACAATTACCCCAAGATAACCCCACTCCAAATCCAGATAAAAGTAACTTTGTGTTTTTTACTTTTTTTTTTTTGTTTAGTAATGTTATTGGAATAGATGCAGAATTGGTATTTCCAAAATTTTTTAATGATAATAAAACTTTTTCATTTTTAATATCTAACTTTTTAGAAATTGTATCAATTAAAAATTTGCTGGCTTGATGCGGTACAAAATAATCTATTTGACGCATTTTAACTTTACTTTTTTTCAGAAGCTCAATCACTTCTAGTGGTATTTTTTTTGACATGTATTGAAATACATTCCCACCTTTCATAATAAATTTTCCCTTATATTCATTATCAAATTGGCTCGAGTCATATTTTATATATTCACTACCGCTTCCATCAGTACCAAATGAAAAATAAGAATTAGTTTTAGATTTGCTATAATCAATCCCTACAGCCGCACCAGCATCACCAAAAAGAATTTGGTTTTGTTTATCCTTTATATCAACGAATTTATTACTCATATCACCCAACAAAAGTAGTCCCTTACCTTTGAATTTTTCTGAGAGCAAAAATGAGTTAATTAATCCATAAATAAAGCCAGAACAGCCTAATGGAATATCAAAAGCCAATACATCTTTATTGAGATTTAACTCATTTTGTAAAATACAAGCGGTTGAAGGAAAAATAAAATTCCTAGTCTGACTAACAAAAATAATATAATTAATATCCTCTTTTTTCCATTTTAACTTTTTAATCAAATTTTTTGCCGAAGCTAGGCACAAATCAGAGGTTTTTAAATTTCCTTTTATGTCATAAAACTTACTTACAACACCTACAAATTTTAGTTCTTTGCTAGAAAGATTATTTTCAACTTTATTATTTGGAACACACGCCGAAATGCCTGAAATTTTTGAATTTTTAAAAGTAAACAACGCTTTACCGATCTATATTAAATAATTTAATCAAATCTTTAACTTTTTTACAATCATACAACTTTTGGGCCTCCAGATTAAGTTTAGGGAAATTTTTATCTGCAAATGACAATACCTCCAAGATCTTAAGAGAGTCATAATTTAATTCTGATAATAATGTTTCTTCGTTTATCTTTTTTTTATCAAACAATTTGTTAAGCTTTTTTAAAAGTTCAGAATTTTTCATATCTTATTCAATTTTTGTCTAAATGATTTAATTCTAAACTCTAAATTTCCAATTATATCTTTTTCTGAATTATTATTTCTAACATTGCTGTAAATACTCTCACAAATGTCTTTATCCTCATAAAAAATCTCATTATTAAATTTGATACAAGTATTCGAGAAAAATTTTTCAATAACTGGATTTTTTTTTAATTTTGATTTAGGTAAATAAATAGTTGATGTCACATTTGTATTATGAATATCTTTAGGTAAATAATTTTGAATATAATATGAATTACCCATCGTTGTTGAAATTGAACTATAAGGAAAAAATAATGTGTGCATATAGGTGTTATCTAAATTATTAAAGTAATTTTTTATTTTTTTAAATTTTTCAATATAGTTTTTTGAAACGGGCATTTTCATTTTCATTACATTGTTTTGAATTTCATACTTAGGTTCTAACTTTAAAACATTTTTAAAAGTGGTTTTATGTAAAAAAGTAGCATGATATTCATCTATAGAATTTTCCACGCATATCTGCCAATTTGCTTCCCATTTATAAATTTGATAATCAATGGACTTGTATATATTTTTGGAAATTTTTAATAGTTGATTGAATTCTTCTCCTAGAAACTTTTTTAAATTTATCTTATTTTTTTTTGATTTCAAAAAGATAAAATCACCACAAAAATCTAAAGTCCACTCTTCGAGCTTAATTCTAGTTTTATCTAACTTAAATGCTTTTTTTTCAAAAGGAATATTTTTGACTCTTCCTAAATGATCATAAGACCAAGCATGATATGGGCAAACAAACGAAGAATTGCCCTTAGCATTACTAAATATTTTGCAACCCCTGTGAACACATCTGTTAGTAAAGGCGGATATTTTTTCTTTAAATTTATAAATTGCTATAGATTTCTCAAAAAAGTTTATTGTTTTATAATCACCTTTTTTTTCAAATTCACATTTATGTCCAACTAGAATATATGCATTAGAAATAAAAAATGATTTTTCTCTCAAAAAATTTTTTTCTGAACTATATGCGTTTTTTCTCATTTAAAGCATTGAATATATATCAAGCTTTTGAAAAGTAAATTTAAGCTTTTTTTTGAGTTTTAAAAAATTTAAACCAAATTTAATTAGAATTTTAATTTACAAGTAAATATCAACTTTAAAAATTTTTTTCAGTGCATAAATCAAGCCATTTGAGCTATTAGTACTGGTCAGCTGCACGCATTACTGCGCTTCCACATCCAGCCTATCAACGTGGTGGTCTACCACGGCTCTATAGGAAGAACTAGTTTTAAGGTGAGTTTCCCGCTTAGATGCTTTCAGCAGTTATCTCGTCCATACTTAGCTACCCGGCACTGCAGCTGGCGCTACAACCGGTCCACCAGTGGTATGTTCAACCCGGTCCTCTCGTACTAGGGTCAACTCCTTTCAATTCTTCTACACGCATAGCAGATAGGGACCGAACTGTCTCACGACGTTCTGAACCCAGCTCACGTACCACTTTAATTGGCGAACAGCCAAACCCTTGGGACCTGCTCCAGCCCCAGGATGTGATGAGCCGACATCGAGGTGCCAAACACTGCCGTCGATATGAGCTCTTGGGCAGTATCAGCCTGTTATCCCCGGCGTACCTTTTATCCGTTGAGCGATGGCCCTTCCACTCAGAACCACCGGATCACTATGACCGACTTTCGTCTCTGCTCGACTTGTCAGTCTCACAGTCAGGCAGGCTTATGCCATTGCACTCTACGAACGATTTCTGACCGTTCTGAGCCTACCTTCGCACGCCTCCGTTACTATTTGGGAGGCGACCGCCCCAGTCAAACTACCCACCATACAATGTCTTGATGCCGGATAACGGCTATCAGTTAGATATCAAGAAAAACAAAAGAGGTATTTCACTGGTGACTCCACAAAAGCTGACGCCTTTGCTTCGATGTCTCCCTCCTATGCTAAATATGTTTTTCCTAACACCAATGTAAAGTTGCAGTAAAGGTGCACGGGGTCTTTCCGTCTAACTACGCGAACTCCGCATCTTCACGGAGAATTCAATTTCACTGAGTTGATGTTGGAGACAGCGGAGAAATCGTTACGCCATTCATGCAGGTCGGAACTTACCCGACAAGGAATTTCGCTACCTTAGGACCGTTATAGTTACGGCCGCCGTTTACTGGGGCTTCAGAAATGAGCTTGCACCCATCGCATTAACCTTCCAGCACCGGGCAGGCGTCAGACCCTATACATCCACTTACGTGTTAGCAGAGCCCTGTGTTTTTGATAAACAGTCGCTTCTCCCTGGCTTGTGCCACCTTTTTCTAGTTGCCTAAATAAAGGTCTTCCTTATTCCGAAGTTACGGAAGCATTTTGCCGAGTTCCTTCAACATCATTCTCTCAAGCGCCTAAATATACTCTATTAATCCACCTGTGTCGGTTTAGGGTACGGTCTAATGATGGAGCTATTTCTTGGAATCTTTTCGCGGCAAATTCAATCCATTAAGAATTCACAACTTACAAGATCCGTCACTACCATCTGGTTAAGGAATATTAACCTTATTTCCATCGACTACGGCTTTCGCCCTCGCCTTAGGTGCCGACTAACTCTGCGCGGATTAACCTTGCGCAGAAACCCTTGGATTTTCGGCGAAGAAGTTTTTCACTTCTTTTATCGTTACTTATGTCAGCATTCGCACTTCTGATACCTCCAGGATCCTTCGCAGGTATCCCTTCACAGGCTTACAGAACGTTCCGCTACCAGTTGCATTTTTCGAAAAAAATGCAAATCCACAGATTCGGTATATGATTTTAGCCCCGTTACATCTTCGGCGCAGAAACTCTATTAGACCGGTGAGCTGTTACGCTATCTTTAAAGGATGGCTGCTTCTAAGCCAACCTCCCGGCTGTTAAGGAATTTCCACATCCTTTCACACTTAATCATAATTTTGGGACCTTATCTGGTGGTCTGGGCTCTTTCCCTCTCGACCATGGACCTTAGCACCCACAGTCTGTCTGCTGAAGAACAATGTTTAGCATTCGGAGTTTTATTAGGTTTGGTAAGAATCTCTTCCCCCTAGCCCATTTAGTGCTCTACCTCTAAACATCTATTTATTCAACGCACTACCTAAATAGTTTTCGCGGAAAACCAGCTATCTACGAATTTGGTTGGCCTTTCACCCCTTACCACAAGTCATCCAAAGACTTTTCAACGTCAACTGGTTCGGTCCTCCGGCAAGTGTTACCTTGCTTTCAACCTGCTCATGGTAAGCTCATTCGTTTTCGGGTCTAATTCATTTAACTATTCGCCCTATTAAGACTTGCTTTCGCTGCGCCTACACCTAGATGGCTTAAGCTTGCTAAATAAATTAAGTCACTGACCCATTATACAAAAGGTACGCCGTCACTCTAAAAAGAGCTTCGACTGATTGTAGGCATGCGGTTTCAGGTTCTATTTCACTCCCCTAATAGGGGTTCTTTTCACCTTTCCCTCACGGTACTAGTTCACTATCGGTCACTGAAGAGTATTTAGGCTTAGAGGGTGGTCCCCCTATATTCGAGCAGGATTTCACGTGTCCCGCTTTACTCATGAGTTTTAACAAACATTACTTTTACGGGACTATCACCCTCTATGGTTAGCTTTTCCAAACTATTCAAATTTTTTTATCAAAACTGCTGGCCTAATCCGGTTTCGCTCGCCACTACTAACGGAATCTCAATTGATTTCTTTTCCTCTGGTTACTTAGATGTTTCAGTTCTCCAGGTTGTCTCTTTAAACTTATGAATTCAGTTTAAAGTACCACAAAAAGTGGTGGGTTTCCCCATTCGGAAATTTTCGGATCAAAACTTACATACAGCTCCCCGAAACTTATCGCAGTATATCACGTCCTTCTTCGGCTTTCAGTGCCAAGGCATCCGCCACACGCCCTTAAACGCTTGATTTATGCACAGAAAAAAATTCTGTGTTGAATCAAATTTTTAATTTGAACATTAATTAATAACATAATTAATGTTCGGATATAGATATTGATATTAATTATTTATATTTACGATTTATTATAGCTAAGTGTTTGGTGGAGGATAGCGGGATCGAACCGCTGACCTCCTGAATGCAAATCAGGCGCTCTCCCAGCTGAGCTAATCCCCCATGATCTTAAATTGGTGGGCCGAGAAAGACTCGAACTTTCGACCCCACCCTTATCAAGGGTGTGCTCTAACCAACTGAGCTACCGGCCCCCATGCAAGAGAAACACTAACTTTAAGAAGAGAAATGAGGACGGTCAACATTAACCTATGTATATTATTTAGAATAAAAATTTATTTTTATTCATCCTTAGAAAGGAGGTAATCCAGCCGCAGGTTCCCCTACGGCTACCTTGTTACGACTTCACCCCAGTCGCTGACTATACCGTGGTCAAGGGTATTAAACCTTGCCTTAAGGTAGAACCAACTCCCATGGTGTGACGGGCGGTGTGTACAAGACCCGGGAACGCATTCACCGTGGCACGCTGATCCACGATTACTAGTAATTCCAGCTTCATGCACTCGAGTTGCAGAGTGCAATCCGAACTGAGGTATCTTTTAAGGATTTGCTTAACATCGCTGTCTTGCTTCCTGTTGTAGATACCATTGTAGCACGTGTGTAGCCCAACACGTAAGGGCCATGAGGACTTGACGTCATCCCCACCTTCCTCCAGCTTATCACTGGCAGTTCTTTCAGAGTGCCCAACTTAATGATGGCAACTAAAAGTGAGGGTTGCGCTCGTTGCGGGACTTAACCCAACATCTCACGACACGAGCTGACGACAGCCATGCAGCACCTGTGTTTCGTCCGGCCGAACCGAAAACTTTAATCTCTTAAAGTCGCGACGAACATGTCAAGTGTTGGTAAGGTTCTGCGCGTATCTTCGAATTAAACCACATGCTCCACTACTTGTGCGGGTCCCCGTCAATTCATTTGAGTTTTAACCTTGCGGTCGTACTCCCCAGGCGGTGTGTTTATCGCTTTCGCTGCGACACTGAAAATAAATTTCCAACGTCTAACACACATCGTTTACGGCATGGACTACGAGGGTATCTAATCCTCTTCGCTACCCATGCTTTCGTTCCTCAGTGTCAGTAATGATCCAGAAAGCTGCCTTCGCAATTGGTATTCTTTCTAATATCTACGAATTTCACCTCTACACTAGAAATTCTGCTTTCCTCTATCAAACTCTAGCTGAAAAGTTTTGATGGCAGTTCCAGAGTTAAGCTCTGGGATTTCACCACCAACTTTTTCAACCACCTACGAACTCTTTAAGCCCAGTAATTCCGAACTACGCTAGGTCCCTTCGTATTACCGCGGCTGCTGGCACGAAGTTAGCCGGACCTTCTTATTCGGGTACAGTCATTTTCTTCCCCGACGAAAGAGCTTTACAACCCAAGGGCCTTCTTCACTCACGCGGCATCGCTGCATCAGAGTTTCCTCCATTGTGCAAGATTCCCCACTGCTGCCTCCCGTAGGAGTTTGGGCCGTGTCTCAGTCCCAATGTGGCTGATCATCCTCTCAAATCAGCTATTGATCACAGTCTTGGTAGGCCATTACCCCACCAACAAACTAATCAAGTGCGGGCTCATCCAATGGTGCATAAAGCTTTCTCCGTAAAGACTTATCCAGTATTAGCACAAGTTTCCTCGTGTTATTCCAGGCCAAAGGGTAGATACCCACATGTTACTCACCCGTCTGCCACTAAGTATTGCTACTTCGTTCGACTTGCATGTGTTAGGCGTGCCGCCAGCGTACGTTCTGAGCCATGATCAAACTCTCAAGTTTAAAAACGGCGCACACTAGCTTCTATATAAATTCTAAGAATAAAATTTATATATGTTTGAAGTGTGTACGACAAATTTCGGTAACCTTAACCGTCCACACTTCTCTTCTTAAATTTTTACTTTTAAAATAGCTAATTGTGCCAAAAAGGCTCAATAATCCTCACTAATCTTATTGTTTTACAATAATTTATATTGAGAAGTTCGATGCTTATAGGCTAAAATTAAAGGAAATCAAGCTTTTAAGAACAAAAAAATCGTTAAAAACACCTTAATTTAAAGGATTTTTTTGATATTTGCCAATTCCTAAACTATTAAT
>CACDQT010000003.1 GCA_902554995.1 uncultured Pelagibacteraceae bacterium
CAATAAAGAATATTTTTAATTACCCAATGAGAATTGCTCTTTATCCCGGTGTATCTTGTATGTATTATTGTGGATTTTGTGGCAGAAATCAGAATGCAAAGTACCCATTGAGTGCAGTTGATAGTTCTTTGACAATTTTCAAAAGTGTGCTTGCGGAACTTGACCCTCATAATTCTGCTATTTCTATATCTGGAGGATTAGAACCACTTACTAATCCAAAACTAGGACAAATTGTAGAATTTGCATCTGACCACGGATTTAGAGTACCTTTAATCACCAATGCACATTCATTAACCGAAAATAATTTAAAAAGACAGGATGGTTTAAAGAAACTGGACTCACTTAGAGTCTCTTTATATGGTGTTGACCAAAAGTCTTACGAATTTTTGACTACAATAAAAAAATCCTATGAAATAGTAAAAAAAAATTGCATCAATTTTCTTAAATTTAGAAATGATAATAATTTAAAAACAAAATTTGGGTTTAATTATATAATCCTTAAAGAAAATATAAAAGACCTACCAAAATTAATTGATTTTATCTCTGAAGTAAACTCATCAATTGATAATGGGCCAGGTATAGACTTCCTGTCTTTAAGAGATGATTTTGGTACAGTAACAGGAGTTTATGATAAAAGTGATTCAAAAAGAAAATATCATTTAAGTGGTTTATTAAGCTTTGAGGAAAGAAAAAAACTCACAAAAATATTTGAGACGTTAGAAAATAACAAAGAAATTAACAATATTCATATTGATTATGGCTATGCTTTGTATGCAATTAGAAATGGGATTACTGAAAGCACTTTAAAAAAAGTAAATAACAATGATATGAGAAAATATGCTCATACCCAAATGTCTGTATGCATTGATATGGTTGGAGATGTTTTTTTATATAGAGAAGCTGGTTTTTTAGATAGAGAAGGTAATAAAAAATTTATAATCGGAAGAGTAAATGAAAATAACTCGCTTAAATCAATTATTGAAAAATTTTTATACGAAACAGATGGAATAAAAAACGAGTTAAATGATAATCGTTTTATGGACCCTTTTGATCATGTATTAACTAGTTTAATTAATCAGGCTGAAGAAGATGGAAAATTCGGGATTCCGTTTAAGGATGGGCCAGTTAAATTAAGAAGCATTCCAAAAAAAATTAGTGTAGGAAATAGCTGGTATAGAGATGTTTAAACCAAAAGTGGGTTTAATTGGAATCGGAAAATGGGGAAAAATTTTAAGAGACAAATTAAAAAAAAATACAAATTTAATTTTTGAGGCAAATAGCAAATCAAATTTTAAAAAGAAACTAAACAAAATTGATTGGGTATTTGTAGCCACTCCTGATAAAACACACTTTCAAATCGTGAAAAATTTAATTAATTTTAAAAAGAATGTATTTTGTGAGAAACCACTCAGCTTAAATTATAAAAAATCAAAGTTACTTTTCGATTTAGCAGAAAAAAAACAAGTTAAACTTTATGTAGATGATATTCAAACCTTTTATAATAATAATTTGAAAATCAAAAAAGAAAATTTCATAACAAGAAAAAAGATGGGTAAAGATAATCCAAAGAATCTTTTATATAGATTTGCATATCACGATTTTTATTATTTAGCATATGAATTTAAAAAAAGAAAAATTAAATCCATTAAAATTATTGATGCTCTTAATGATCTTAAGTTTCATATAAGATGTTTTGATAACACAGTCTTTAAATTTGACTATAGCCTTAATTCCTCAAAAAAAATTCATAAAATAAACAATCATAATTTCGTCACAAAAAAAGACTTGTTAACTATGATGATAAAAAAAGTTTTGAATGAAAAAGTAAATTTCAAAAAAAATAAAGAGATAAGTTTATTTTCAAACAAAATCATTGATAAAATTCAAAAAAAGTTAATAAGATTAAGTTAAGGTTAATGAATTTTTCAATATTTAAAAATAAAAAAATAATTATAACTGGACATACAGGATTTAAGGGTAGCTGGTTATCTTTATGGCTTTATTCTAAAGGTGCTAAGGTTATAGGAGTTTCCAAAAATATACCAACACAACCTTCTCTATTTAAAATTTTAAAGTTAAAGTCAAAAATAAAAAATTATTTTACGGATCTTAATTTAAAAAATAATTTAAGAGAGATCATTAAAAAGCACCAACCAGATTATATTTTTCATTTAGCAGCACAAGCTATCGTAAGTAAGTCATATACAAATCCTAAAGATACGTTTATGTCTAATGCTATCGGTACACTTAACATTCTTGAGTCTCTAAAATATTTGAAAAAAAAATGTTATGTAATAATTATCACAAGTGACAAAAGTTATAAAAATATAGAATTGAAAAGAGGTTATCATGAAGAAGATTTGTTAGGTGGGAAGGATCCTTATAGCGCATCTAAGGCTTGTGCTGAAAACATTATCTACTCTTATTTTGAGTCTTTCTTTAAAAAAAAAAAAAACTTAAAAATTGTTATCGCCAGAGCTGGCAATGTTATTGGTGGTGGTGATTGGTCTGATGATAGGTTAATTCCAGATTGCATTAGATCTATTGAAAACAAAAATATTTTAAAAATCAGAAATCCAAATTCTACCCGTCCGTGGTTACATGTTTTTGAGGTATTATCTGGTTATTTATTGCTATCTTTATATCTAAAAAAAAACAAAAAATTTAACGGACAGGCTTTTAATTTTGGACCGAATACTAAAAAAGCAATTTCTGTTAAGTCAATTTTAAAATATTTGAAAAAAAATTTTAAACAACTTAAGTGGAAAATAATTTCTGATAAAAATTTTTTTGAGTCAAAATTATTGATGTTAAATTCCTCAAAAGCAAAAAGAGATATTAAATGGAAAAGTGTTTTAAGTAATAAAGAAAAGATAGATTATTTGGTGGATTGGTATAAATGTTATTTTGAAAATAAAAAAGAGTGTGCAAAATTTTCAATTTTCCAAATAAAGAAATTTGAAAAAATATTTTTTAAAAAATTGACTAAACAAAAAAATTTTATTTAACTATAGACTATGAAAGTTGTCATATTAGCTGGAGGTTATGGTACAAGACTTTCTGAGTACACCAAGACTATACCTAAACCAATGGTAACTATATGTGGAAAACCTATAATAGTAAGAATTATTGAACATTACATAAAATATGGTCACAAAGAATTTTTTATAGCTTTAGGTTACAAAGGAATTGTTATTAAAAAATATTTTAAAAAAAAAAAATTTAGTAAAGAAATAAAGATAAATTTAATTGATACAGGTAAGAATACTATGACCGGTGGAAGATTAAAAAGATTAAGAAAATTTTTGAATAAAACATTTTTGCTTACTTATGGTGATGGACTATCAAATATAAACATTAATGATTTGGTAAAATTTCATAAGAAATCAAAAAAAATGGTAACCCTGACTGCAGTTAGACCACCAGCAAGATTCGGAGCAATAGATATTTCAGGAAAAATAGTAAAATATTTCAGAGAAAAAAATTCTCTTGATACCGGCTGGATTAATGGAGGGTTCTTTGTAATTGAGCCAAACATATTCAATTTTATAAAGGGGGACAAAACTTATCTTGAGCGTGAGCCGTTTACTAAAATAACTGAAAAAAAACAGCTCATTGCTTTTAAGCATAAAGGGTTTTGGCAATGTATGGATACATTAAGAGATAAAGAAATTTTAGAAAAAAAAATTAAAAAGAAGAAAATTTGAATAAAAAAGAGATTCTTATAACTGGTGGTACAGGGTTCATTGGATATCATTTATCAAAGAAATGTTTAGAACTTGGCTGGTCAGTTTCAAGTTTATCTACAAAAAAACCTAAAAACTTAAGAAAACTTAAGAAAGTAAAATATATATTTTGTGATATTTCTGATAAAAAAAAATTAAAAAAAAAATTATCCTTAAATTTTGATTATATTGTAAATTTAGCAGGGTATGTGGATCACTCTAACAAAGAAAAAACTTTAAAAAGTCATTATTTTGGATGTAAAAATTTATCCTCCTTATTTTTAAATTCTAAAATTAAAAAATTTATCCAGATTGGTAGTAGTATTGAATATGGCAAAATTCCGTCACCACAAAAAGAAAATGAATTTTCAAAAATCAACATAAATTCAGTCTATGGAAAAGCAAAATTATCTAGTACTAATTTTTTACTCGATTTGAATAAAAAATATTCTTTTCCAGTAACAGTGCTTAGACTTTACCTTGTTTATGGTCCATACCAAGAAGCTAACAGAGTTATACCTATTACAATTTTAAAAGCTCTGAAAAAACAAAAATTTGCGTGTTCTAGTGGGAAACAATATAGAGATTTTTTATACATTGATGATCTCATTTCTGCAATTTTAAAAACTATTAAAAATAAAAAAGTTGATGGTAAAGTATTAAACATTGGTAGTGGAAAGCCAAAAAAAATTAAACAAGTAATTACTAAAATTTGTAAAGTTATAGGGTCAGGAAAACCTGTTTTTGGAGAAATTCAATTACGAAAAGATGAAATTTTATCGCTCTACCCAAGTATTACAATGGCAAAGAAATTATTGAAGTGGAAACCTAAAATACCTTTCAATGAGGGTTTAAACAGAACAATAAAATTTTTTAAAAATTTAAATGAGTAAAAATATAAAAGTAAGTGTAATTGTAAATTGTTTTAATGGACAGAAATATCTTCATAAATGTATAGGAAGTATATTAAATCAAGAATATCAAAATTTTGAAATTATTTTTTGGGATAATAATTCTTCTGATGACTCTATCGAAATAGCAAAAAAATTCAAGGATGATAGAATTAAAATTTTTAAAAATACAATTACAGAAAAACTTTATAAAGCTAGAAACAAAGCAATTAATAAATCAAGTGGTGAATTAATAGCTTTTTTAGATTGTGATGATTGGTGGGAAACAGACTTCCTATCATCAAGAGAAAAGGCTTTTAATGATATAAATTATGATTTTTTTTACACCAACACAAACCTTTATTTAGAAAAAAAAAAAAAATTTATACCCTATAGAAAAAAAAAACTTCCATCAGGGAATATTTCTAAAGAATTATATGAAGATTATTTTATATGTATAAGTGGTTTAGTAGTTAGAAAAAAAATTTTTTCAAAAATTGGAAAATTTGACGAAAATTTTAATATAATTGGTGACTTTGATTTCGTAATGAAAATGGCACGTAAATTTTATGGTAAAGCAGACAATAATCTTTTATTAAATTACAGATCACATGATAATAATTTTTTGAAAACAAATAGAGAAATGTATTATAAAGAGTTTAAGGAATGGGTAAAAAAAATTGATCCAAAAATTATTTATAACAATGAATTAAAATTAATAAAAGAAAAGCTTTCTTACCTTGAAATATCATATTTAATAGAAGAATTAAAAAATTTTGATTTATTTATTAAGATATTAAGACATAGTAATTTTAATCAAAAGATAAAATTCTTAATATTATTTTTCTTACCATTAAAATTAATCAAATTATTTAGAAAATGAGATCATTAATTATTATTTCTAATGATGAAATTTACATAAATGATAATTCGATTTCATCAAATTATAACGATACAATAAACATAATTGATGGATTGAAAAATTATTTTGATATAGAAATTTTATCTAGAAAATCGTCTAAAAAGAGAGCTTTTTCAACTAAAATTAATAAAAATATAAAATTTTATATAAAATCTAAAAAAAAAAATAATATAAAAGTTTTGATGCTATCAATTACACCACTAAATATTTTAAATTTTTTAATACTTAGTTTTCATATTAAAAAATTAAAACTCTTTACCTTGTTACGAAGTGATGGTTACAAAGAATATTTCTTAAAATATTGGTGGATAGGATATTTTATCTATCACCTCTTGTATTTTGTAGTAAAAAAAAAGTCTAAGATAATGTCTGTATCAAAAAATCTTACAAATGTCTCCACAAACTGTATTATTGAACCATCAGAGCTTGATCAAAGTTGGTTGAATAGAAGAAAAAGAATAAGTAGACCAAAACCAAAATTACTTTATCTGGGACGTTATAGAAAAGAAAAAGGTATTTTTTCAGTCATAAAAATTTTCAAGAGTGTAAAAATAAATTATAATTTCACAATTGCGGGTGACAATATCAATTTAATTAAAGCAAATAAAAATATTAAAGTATTAGAAAAAATTAATTCCCAAAAAAAAATTATTCACTTATACGACAATAATAGCATTTTCATATTACCATCATTTACAGAGGGTTCACCTAAGGTCTTAAAAGAAAGTTTGGCAAGATTGAGACCCGTAATAATTTTTGAAGAAATCAAACACGTAAAAAAAAAATATTTTGGAGTTTATATTTGTAAGAGAAATATCAATGATCTTGAGAAAAAAATTAAATTTATTTTAAATAATTATCGAAATATACAAGAAAAAATGAAAAAAAATTATTTAATTACAAAAAAAAATTTTCAAAGAAATTTATTCAATGCTCTCAAATATTAAATTTTTTGAGGAAAAAAATTACGTATTTTTATTTTTGTTTTTTCCATTAACTTTATTTATTGGTATAGCTGTAGCTGAAGTGTTAGCAACGATAAGTATATTTTATTATTTATTAAATTCTAAAAATAAGATTAATGAGTTAAAAGACATAAAGATTATTTTTCTATTATTTTTATCTTTTTATTTTGCTTTTAATGCGTTAATTCAAATTAATGATAGTTTAAAATACTCACCATTGTTTTTTTTTAGATTTGTTTTGTTTTCGCTGTCTACAGCTTTTATCTTTAATTTGATAAATAAAAAAAATGAAACTAATTTCAACAACAGATTTTTTAATACCATAATATTTTTTACAACCATTATTTTAATAGACTCTGTTATTCAATTTATACTTGGACAAAATATACTTGGTTATGAAATTATCGGTAATCGAATTTCAGGTTTTTTTAAAGAGGAATTAATTTTGGGTAGTTTTTTAATAAGAATTTTACCTATATTGATTTATTTAATTATCTTTTTTAATTACGATTTAAAAAAAAATTATTTTTTTTTTCTATCTTTTTTTATTCTCTATTTTTTTTCAATTTATATATCAGCAGGTAGGACGTCTTTTACAATGATGCTAATATTTACATTGTTATCAATAATTTTTATAAAAAAATTGAGAAAAATACTTTTACATTGTTTATTTTTTTTGACAATAATTATTATAACAATCTCATTTTTCGAACTAGGTAAAACAAATCCTTCCAATAGATTATTTGTAAAAACATTTAATCAGTTTACTAATCAAATTTTTGAAAAAAAAAAATTATCACCAGCTGGTATACTTGAAATTGATACAGAAAGCCCAAAAAACAAGGAGGATATTTTAAAAAATATAAAAATTTTTTCTTTCAATCATCAAGGTCATATTCAGTTAGCTTATGAACTTTATAAAAAAAACAAAATTTTTGGAGTTGGACCTAGAGGATTTAGATATTACTGCAAATCTGTTAATTTTGATCCAGAAATTGGGGTTTGTTCAACTCATCCACATAATTACTTAATACAAATATTATCTGAAACAGGTTTGATAGGAGTATCTTTATATTGTTTTGCATTTTTATTTGTTCTATTTAAAATTTTTAATTGCTTAACTTTAAATGTTTCTTCAAATAAAAAAAACGAATTTTTAATTTTATCTTTTGGATTAATAATTTATTTCTTTCCTTTTTTGCCGAGTGGAAATTTTTTTAATAATTGGTTATCTTTATTAAATTTTTACTTAATCGGGATTTATTTCTTCTCATATAAACGTATATTTCAATTATGATTATTACTTTATTGATAATTCTAAATCTTATAATTTATTTAAAATTAAAAAGTTTTTCAAAAATAATTAACATCTACGATAAACCAGATAAAAAAATCAAATTACATAAAGGAAATATTCCTTTGTTAGGAGGTGTTATTCTCTTTATGAACATATTAATATTTATTGTTTATCAACTATTTTTTTCTGAAAATCTTTTAATGCTTGAAAAGTCTCTTTTTAATAATAGGGATATTTACATTTTAATTTTTTTCATTATATCATTTTTTCTGATAGGACTATATGATGATAAATTTAAGATCAATCCATCAATTAGATTAATCTTAATTACAATATCATCAATAATTATTCTATTAGTCGAAAAAGATTTAATTATCACAAAATTTTCATTATCCTTTTATCCAAATAAAATTTTTCTAAATGAATTTTCATTTTTTTTTACAATATTTTGTATTATCATTTTAATAAATTCCCTAAATTTTTATGATGGTATAAATTGCCAGTCAGGAATATTTTACTTAATCGTTTTTTCTTATTTATTTGTGGTGAGCGATAAAAATTTTTTCTATCTTTTTTTAATCTCAATAATAATATTTTGTTTGTTTTTAAATTTAAAGAGAAAGTTATTTTTTGGTGATAGTGGCGTATATTTGATTAGTGCATTAATTATAACTTCATTAATTTATGAACATAATCTAAATAGAAATATAATTTACGCAGATGAAATCTTTATATTATTATTAATGCCGGGTCTTGATTTGGTGAGATTAACTTTACAAAGATTAATATCATTTAAAAATGTATTCACGGGTGATAGAGATCATTTTCATCATCTTTTAATCAGAAAATATAACCTTTTGCATTCTAATATTATTTTATTTTTTTTTAATATTTTTCCTTTATTATTTTTAATTAATGGTTTTAATTTTTATTATGTGTTTGCTTCAACTTTAATTGTGTATTTTTATTTGATCATATATTTAAAAAAGAAAAATTAACTATGAGGGTTTTAAGTCATTTTTGGTTATTTCTAAAAAAAAAAGAGAAAATTTTTTTTTTCATAATAGTTTTTTTTTCTATAATTCAAGTTTTTTTAGAAATGATTGGTATTGCAGCTGCAATACCGTTCGTAACTTTCTTATTAAAGCCTGAGTCCTTAAATGAAATATCTCTTCTTTCAAATTTTAAAATATTAGAAAATATAACAATCAACCAACAAACTACTTTAATTATCTGTTTAATTTTTTTTTCAATTTTTTTGATTAAAAACATTGTAATTATGATAACAAATAAAATTATTTATCGATTTATCTTTTCCTTTAGAACAAAGTTATTTTCTAATTTATATGATAAGATACTTCATCAAGAATTTCTTTTTTTTGTAAAAAAGGGGATTTCAAAAATATTTAATACAACATTTAACGAAGTTAATAATTATTCGTTAGGAATAGTAAGACCATTAATAATATTATTAACAGAAATTCTAATTAGTTTTGGAATTCTTATCTTGATTATGATGACTGGTAAAGGAAACGTATTATTAATGATATTTCCTATAATAATAGCTGTGGCATTAATTTTAAATAATATTAATAAATCTATAAAAGGCTGGTCAGAAAGTAGAATAATAAATAATGAAAAAATTATAAATTCAAATTTAAACTTAATTAATGGCATAAAAGAGATTTTAATTTTCGGAAAAATAAAGAATATTTTAAATCAATTTAATCAATCATTAAAATCATTAGAGCATGTCGATGTTAAAAATAATCTTGTCACTACATACCCAAGAATTTTACTAGAACAATCTGTAATATTGATTTTTATTATTATTATACTTTTAATGAGTTGGTATGAGAAATCTAATGATGAAATAATAATAACTTTAAGTTTTTATTTAGCTGCATCTTATAGACTTGTTCCCTCCATCAATAAAATATTTGTTTCATTACAACAATTAAAGTTTGGAAAACCATCGATACCAAAAATTATGGAGTTTTATGACTTAAAAAAAGAGAATAAATTTTTTGATGATGAAAATTTCATAAATACTTTTCAATTTAGAGAAAAAATAAATATAAATAATTTAAACTTTGGATATCAAACAGATCAAACAATAATAGAAAATTTAAATTTAGAAATAAAAAAAAATCAGATTATTGGCATTATGGGTGAAAGTGGATCTGGAAAATCTACTTTAGTTAATTTGTTGACATTTTTATTAAAACCTAATTTTGGAAAAATTATTGTTGATAACAAGATAGTAAATAATTTTGATGAAATAAGGAAATATCAAAATTTATTCTCAATAACTTCACAAGACACTTATTTAATTGATGGCTCTATTAAAGATAATATAGTTTTTGGTTCAAGTGAAAAAATAGATATAGATAGACTTAATAAATCAATAAATTTTGCAAATTTAAACTTAGTAATAGATAAATTCTCAAATGGATTAGATACCGAAGTAGGCTCAACACTAAAACAGTTATCTTCAGGTCAAAAACAAAGAATTGCAATTGCAAGAGCAATATACAGCGATAGAGAATTTTTAATTTTTGATGAAGCTACTAACGCTTTAGATGAAAATAATGAAAAAATAATTTTAAAAAATATAAGTGAATTGAAAATAAATAAAACTATCGTAATAATTTCACACAATAATGAAAATTTAAAAATTTGTGATATTATTTACAAGTTTCAAAATAAAAATCTAGTAAAATTATAATATGAAAAAAAAAAATAAGCTTTTAATCACAGCATTCCCTTTTTTTCCTGTAATAAAGCATTATCAAAAACTAATAAGAAAAAAAAACATTACTTTCGACATTATAAAAACGAACCAACATTTATATGAAAAAGATTTTTTGAAAATAATTCATAAATATGATGCTTTGTTATGTGGGGATGATCAAGTTACTCAAAAAGTATTGGATAAAGCAAGCAAATTAAAAGTAATTTCAAAGTGGGGAACAGGAATAGACTCTATTGATGTCAATTATGCTAAAAAGAAAGGTATTAAAGTTTTTAATACTCCAGGAGCTTTTACAAATGGGGTTTCTACTTTAGCACTAACCATGCTTTTATCTTTTTTTCGAAAAATCATTCAAAATCACAATGATATAAAAAAAAACAAATGGAAAAAATACTCTGGAGAAACTCTAGATGGAAAAAAGATAGGGATTATTGGAATAGGGAATATAGGTAAAAGAATTGTAGAAATGTTAGAGGGATTTAAAACAATCAATTATGGCAATGATATTAAGGTGATCAATAAATCTTTTCTTAACAAACACAAATTAAAAATGAGAACTAAAGATTACATATATAAAAACTGTGAAATTATAATTTTTGCAAATAATTTAAGTAAAAGTTCATTTAAGCTTATTAATTTTGAGTCGATAAAAAAATTAAAAAAAAAACCTCTGATAATTAACATTGGAAGGGGCGGTACTATTGATAATAAAGCTTTGATAGAAGCTCTAAAAAAAAAAAAGATTAGAGGTGCATGCCTTGATGTTTTTGAAAAAGAACCTTTAGAAAAAAAAAGCTTATTTAAAAAATTCGAGAATTGTATTTTTACAAGTCATAACGCTTTTAATACAATTGATGAAGTAGAATTTGTTCATAGAAACACTTTAAGAAATATATTTAAAGGTTTGAAATTATAATAGAATTTAATTAGTAATTTAATGAATATTTTAATTACAGGTGGAGCGGGATATATTGGAAGTACAGTTGCTTGGATGTTTATTGATCGTGGGCATAAAGTAACAATTATTGATAACTTAAAAAATGGTAATTTATCTAATATTCCAAAAAAAAGTAAGTTTATTAAATCAGATATTGCAAACATAAAAAAATTAGAAAAAAACTTAGATAAAAAATATGATGTTGTATTACATTTTGCAGCATTGATTGATAATCAAGAATCTTTGATAAAAAAAAAAGAATATTTAAAAAATAATTTTTACAAATCAAAAATCTTTTTTCAATTTTGTTTAAAACGTGGAATAAGAAAATTTATCTTTTCATCCTCAGCAGCTGTTTATGGAAATTCAAACACAATAGTTAATGAAAAATCAAAAACAGAACCACTAGCACCTTATGGTCTATCAAAGTTAAAATTTGAAAATTTTTTAAGAAAATTAGATCATAAAATAGATTATGTTATATTAAGATATTTTAATGTTGTTGGTGCTGAGAAAAAATTACGTTGTGGGTTTAAAATAAAAAAGAATAAAAGTATATTTGGTAATTTGTGTCAAGCATTCTTTAATAATAAAATATTTCATATCTACGGAAAAAATTTTTCTACATACGATGGAACTTCTGTGAGAGATTATATTTATATTAGTGACCTTTCAGAGGTGCATTACAACTTTGCAAAAAAAATTCTAAAAACAAAACTAAGATTAACTCTAAATTGTGGATATGGAAAAGGATATTCAGTTCTCAGTATTATTCAAAAGCTTAATTTATTAAAAAAAAAAAAAATTAAATATTATTTTAAACCTCAAAGAAAAAATGATATAGAATATTCAGTCGCTAATACCAAAAAATTAGAAAAATATTTTCAGTTTAAAAATTTAAAAAGTAAACTAGAAATAATGATTAATTCATCATTACTATGGTATAAAAAAAATAAAATTAATTAAAATAAATTTTATAATTTTAATTAAAAAAATTGTTTTAATTTAGAAAAATTTTTTATGATAATACCTTTTAAAGGATTAATTTGAAATTTTTCCATAATTTTATAATCCTCAATCATTTTGATAAAAATATTTTTTAAATTTTTATTACTCATACCACCAATTCGCATCTTAACTATATAATCATTTAAAAAAAAAATTTTAAAATTTTTTTTTCTAATTAATCTTATTATAAACTCATAATCTGATGAAATTTTAAAATTCTCATTATATTTACCAATTTTATTTAATAAATTTTTTTTTATAAATAGAGTTGTATGTGGGAACATCCATCCATTATCAATTTTTTTGTTCAATTTATCATTTGATTGAATTCCTTGGTTTAAATTTGATTTCCATCTTCTTATAATTTTTTTATTATCAATTTTTGAAACATATAAAAGATTTGCAAATAAAATATCTATCTTCTCCTTTTGAAATATTTCTGTAATTTTGTTAATTACATTTTTATCAATTAATTGATCGTCAGAGTGAAGAGTGCCAATAATATCACCTCTTGCATGCTTAATTCCCTCATTTAAAGCTCCATAAATTCCTCTGCTTTTTTGTGATATTATTCTCTGTAATTTTATTTTTGAGTTTTTAGCTACATACAATGTATTGTCAAAAGAATGGTTATCTACAATAACATGTTCAATATTATTGAAAGTTTGTGAAAAGATCGAAAGACAACAATCTTTTATAGTCTTTTCACTGTTATTAGTGCAGGTTATAAGGCTTACTTGCATTATAAGAATAAAAGGATACAGAATATATATTTTAAGAAAAAATCCAAATGAAAAAAAAAGTTGCTTTAATTTTTGGTGTCACTGGTCAAGATGGTGCTTATTTATCTAAACTTTTATTGAGAAAAAAATACAAAGTTTATGGGGTAAAGAGAAGATCCTCTATTATTAATACCTTGAGGATTGACGACATTTATAAAGATATTAATTTAAAATCAAATTTTGTTTTACGATATGGCGATTTAACTGACTCTTCATCTATCTTAAATTTAATAAAAGATATACGCCCAAGCGAAATCTATAATCTCGCGGCTCAATCGCATGTTTCGGTATCTTTTGAAGTTCCCGAGTATTCTGCTGATGTAAATGGGCTTGGGACTTTGAGAATTTTAGAGGCAATTAAGAATTTAAAAATGGAAAAAAAAGTAAAATTTTATCAGGCAGGTACTTCAGAGATGTTTGGTAGAACAAAAGAAAAATTTCAAAGTGAAAAAACGTCTTTTTACCCAGCGAGTCCATATGGTGCATCAAAATCTTTTGCGCATTCAATTACCATAAATTATAGAGAAGCTTATGGTATTTTTGCGTGTAATGGAATTTTATTTAATCACGAGAGTCCTGTAAGGGGTGAAACTTTTGTAACACAAAAAATCATTCAAGCTTTGATTAGAATTAAAAAAGGTGAACAAAAAAAACTTTATTTGGGGAATCTTTATTCAAAAAGAGATTGGGGACATGCCGCTGATTATGTATATGCTATGTGGAAAATGTTGCAGCAAAAAAAACCTGATGATTACGTAATTGCTACAGGTAAGAATTTTACTATTAAAGAATTTGTAAATAAAGCAGCAAAAAAAATTGGCTTCAAAATTAAATGGTCTGGCAAGGGTATTAGTGAAAAAGGGGTGAATATTGAAAATGGAAAAGTTTTAATAGAGTGTAAAAAAAGATATTTTAGACCAGTTGAAGTTGATCATTTAAAAGGAAATGCTCGTAAGGCTAAAAGAATTTTAAATTGGTCACCAAAAATATCTGTAGATGATTTGATTGAAGAAATGATAGATCATGAGTTAAAAATATATAATGATAAATACCCAAAGTAAGATATTTATAGCAGGGCACAAAGGCATGCTTGGGTCCTCAATATTAAAATTTTTAAAAAAAAAAAAATATAAAAATTTAATTACAATTGAGAGGAAAAAATTAGATTTAAGAAATCAAGACTCAGTTAAAAAATTTTTTAGTCTTAAAAAGCCAGAGGTGGTAATTATAGCTGCAGCGAAAGTTGGTGGTATAAAAGCTAACATGGATTATCCTGCTAAATTTATTGCTGATAACCTACAAATACAAACTAATCTTATATTAAGTAGTTATAATAGTAAGGTAAAAAAATTAATTTTATTTGGATCAAGCTGTATTTATCCCAAGAATTTAAAAAAACCAATCAAAGAAAATGAAATTATGTCTGGCACTCTCGAAAAAACTAATGAAAGCTATTCTGTTGCAAAAATAGCAGGTATTCAAATGATCAAGGCTTTCAACGAGCAATACAAAACTAACTATATTTGCTTGATGCCTTGTAATTTATTTGGACCTAATGATAGTTATGATTTAAATAATTCTCATTTTATACCCGCATTAATCAAAAAAATATTTATTGTTAGTAAAAAGAAAAAAAACAAAACTGTTAAATTATGGGGAACAGGAAAGCCGATAAGAGAAGTCTTATATGTTGATGAAGTAGCTGACGCTTGTGAACATTTTTTGAGAAAGAAAAAAAGCCCATTTTTAATAAATATTGGATCTCAAACTGAAATGTCGATCAAGGATTATGCACATAAAATTAGAGATAAAATTGATAAGAGTGTTGTGATAAAATTTGATAACAATAAAAAATTAGATGGTGTCAAAAGAAAAAAACTCGATATCTCTTTAGCCAAAAAAAATGGATGGATGTCAAAGATGAACTTTAACAAGGTTATCGATAATACGATTGATGATTTTATAAAAAATTATAAATAAAATTATCTTACAATTTATGATCTTTATTGAATTTTTCATTTTTTTAGTAAGTTTAATTTTAATCACATTCTCAATTGCTGGGATTGGGAAAATTATTGATTTTAAAGATAATAATAATTTTTTTTTAAATATTTTTATTGGAATAATAATTTTAAGTTTTTTAATAACGATCGCACATTTTTTTGTGAAAATAAATTTTGTTATAACTATTACAATTTTTTGTGTTGGTTTAATACTTTTTTATTTCAAAAAAAATTTTTCATTTAGAGTATTTTTTAATAAAGAAAATCTCATTTATCTAATAATAGCTATTTTTTTAGTTCCAATGTTTTTGTCTCAAAAATATCACGAAGATTTTGGATATTATCACCTTCCTTATGCGTTGGGCCTTGTCGAGGAAAAAATAATTTTTGGTTTTGCAAATATTGATCAGAGTTATGTTTATAACTCGATATGGTTAAATTTATATTCAATTTTTTTTTTAAATGATAAAAATTTTAATTTTTTAACTTTACCGAGTTTCATAATATATTTTGTTTTTATATTATTTTCTTTTAATCAAATTACCAGCAAAAGAAAAATTACTTTAAGTAATTATTATTTGATAGTTTCTTTATTTTACTTTTTATTAAAATTTACAAGAATTTCAGAATTTGGAGTAGATTTACCAGCAATAATTTTTTCTATTCTAAGTATTTTTTATTTTATAAAATTTTTCGAGATTGAGAAAGTTGAAGAAAAAGAAAATTATTTTTTTTTAATAACCACTTTTTCAATATTTTCAATTTTGATTAAACTTAGTACTCTTCCAATTATAATACTTTCGCTATACTTATACGTAAGATATTTCAAGGATTTAAAACTTTGTATTACTAAGCCTAGATATTTTTTAATTTATTTTTTATTTGCGTCATTTATAATTCAACAATTTATTTATACAGGATGTATTTTTTTTCCAACAGAAGTTACTTGTTTAAAAGTAGATTGGTTTAATTCAGATTATTTACAATTATCTAAGCAACTTGAATTAGTAAATAAAAGCTATTATCATAATGCTAATAATTTTTATACTCCTCAAGAGTACTTAAGTAATTTAAATTGGATAAGTTTTTGGTTTAAAAGAAATTTTGTTGAAATATCTGAACATCTATTAACAATTATTTTGCCAACATTATTTTTTTTATATTTTCTCAAAAAAAGTCAAGAACATAAAATTTATTTTAAAGAAAAATTAATTTTATATATTTTTTTATTATTTGGTTTTTTATTTTGGTTTAGCTTTTCGCCAGTCTATAGATTTGGAATACATCTTTTTTTAACACTTGTATTTATGGTTTTAATTTATTTTTTTACGTTAAAAAAATTTTCAAAAAAAATTTTCATAATTTTTGTTTTAACTTTTCTTTTTTTCAATTTTTCAAAAAATATTCTGAGGCTTAATAAAGTTGATGATATATTTTTTGGTATTCAAAAAATAAATAATGAATATATTTATAATGCAGAATATAGTAATGAGTTTGCAAAAATTTTTCGTCCTGACTTAGAAAAAAATTCTAAGAATGGTTGGCAGGGGAGACTTTGCTGGGATACACCTTTTATTTGTTCATATAATAATTTAAATATATACAAAACAAATAATTACTTATTTTTAAAATATTAATTTAAATTTATTGATGAAAAAAGATAATATTAAAGTATCGATAATAATTCCATGTTTTAATGAGAAGAATACACTCACGAGCCTGATAAATAAAGTTGAAATGAGCTTAATTCATTATAATTATAAATTATATGAAATTATTATAGTAGATGATGGATCTACAGATGGTACCACAGAAATAATAAAAAAAAATTTTCTAGACAAAAAAAATTTTAAAACTTTTTTCCATAATTACAACCTGGGAAAAGGTGCTGCAATAAAGACTGCTAAAAATATTTCATCAGGTGATATCATTATTATACAGGATGCAGACTTAGAATATGACCCATATGATTATGAAAAATTGTTTAAACCCATAATAGATGGTAATTTTAAAGTAGTTTATGGATCCAGGGTTTTAAATAAAAGAAGATACAAAATTTCTGGTTTTAACTCAAAAATAAGAATTTTTGGAAATCATTTACTAACAATAATTTCAAATTTTTTAAATAAACAAAAGTTAACAGATGCACACACATGTTATAAGGTTTTTCATAAAGATTTATTCGATTTAATAATACTCGAGGAAAATGATTTTGCTTTTTGCCCAGAAGTAACATCTAAAATTTCAAATTTAGGTTTTCAAATTCATGAAGTCCCAATTAATTATAATGGTAGAAGTTATCGCGAAGGAAAAAAAATAAGGACAATAGATGCATTAAGAGCGCTAAAAACGTTAGTAAAATATTCATAAAATTACTTGAAATGTTGTTTAATGGATGTATAAAAAGCTCGCCTGGTAATTATAGCGAAGAGGTAATACCCGATCCCATTCCGAACTCGGAAGTCAAGCTTTTCAGCGCCGATGGTACTTTGTCTTAAGACATGGGAGAGTAGGACTTTGCCAGGCTAAACTCTTTTAAAATATGAAAATAAAAAGCTCATTAAAATCAATAAAAAAAAGAGACTTAAATTCTAAACTCGTAAGACGCAGAGGAAGAGTTTACATAATAAATAAAACTAATCCTAAATTCAAAGCAAGACAAAAATAATTTTTATGGACAACGAAAACCATAAAAAAACTTGGAATAATTTTACTAAATTTGTGTTATGGGGAACTGTCTTAGTAGTGTTAGTTTTGGTTTTAATGGCATTGTTCTTACTATAGAAATTTTTCATGAAAATTGGATCAGTATTAGAAAATCAAAAAATCGAAAAAAGAATTTCAATTACTCCTGAAATTGCCAAAAAATATATTTCTTTAGGATTTGATGTTTATTTGTCGGAAAATTATGGAGTACATTTAGGAATTTCTGATGAAGAATACAAAAACATAGGTGTTAAATTTTCTAATGATGAAAAAGAAATTATAGATGCTTCAAATGTTATTGTTCAATTAGGACTATTATCTGATGATAAATGTTCATTATTAAAAGAACATCAAACTCTTATTGGAGTGTTAAACCCCTATGACAACAAAAAAAAGTTAGATGAACTATCAAGTAAAAAAATAAAACTTTTTTCGTTAGAATTGTTACCGAGGATAACTAGAGCACAATCTATGGATATCTTATCTTCGCAAGCTAACTTAGCAGGATATAAAGCAGTAATTGAATCATTTGCTAATTTTGAAAAAGCAATACCAATGATGATGACTGCTGCTGGCACTGTGCCGGCTGCTAAGATTTTAGTTGTTGGTGCAGGTGTCGCCGGACTTCAAGCAATAGCGACAGCAAAAAGAATGGGAGGAATAGTTTTTGCTACAGATGTAAGGATGGCTTCAAAAGAACAAGTTGAAAGTTTAGGTGGGAAATTTTTAACTGTTAAAGATGCTGAGAATTTAGAAACCGAAGGTGGTTATGCAAAAGAAGCCTCTGATGATTTCAAAAAAAAACAAGAGGAATTACTTTCTGAAACTTTAAAAAAGATTGATATTGTTATATGCACTGCATTAATACCTGGAAAAAAAGCGCCAGTTATTATTAAAGAAGACATGATAAATAATATGCAGGCTGGATCTGTTATTTATGATTTAGCTGCTATACAAGGCGGAAATACAGCATTTACGAATGCAGATAAAATTATCGAAAAAAATGGAGTAAAAATTATGGGTGAGAGGAATATACTAAATAAACTACCAGTGTCTGCTTCTAGCTTATATGCCAAAAATATGTTTAATTTTGTTCAAAATTTATTTGATAAAGAAAATAAAAAATTAAATATTAACTTAGATGACGAAATAATAGAAAAAACACTCATTAAATAAAATATGGAAATTGATCCTTTAATATTTAGACTAAGCATATTTATACTTTCGATATTTGTTGGGTATTATGTCGTTTGGAGTGTAACTCCATCTTTGCATACTCCTTTAATGTCAGTGACAAATGCCATTTCATCAGTAATTATTGTCGGGGCGATAATTGCAGGTTTATCTGGTAATTCAGGTAGTGTGTTTAATACTTCAAGTATTTTTGGATTTTTAGCCATTGCATTGGCAGCGATAAATATCTTTGGTGGTTTTTTAGTTACTCAAAGAATGCTTGCAATGTATAAAAAAAAGAAAAAGGATAAAAAATGATATCAGCGAACTTATCAGCAATATTTTATCTGATTTCTGGTGTCCTATTTATTTTGGCTTTAAGGGGCCTGTCATCTCCCGAAACATCAAGACAAGGTAATTTTTTTGGTATTCTTGGAATGATAATAGCCGTAACTGTAACTTTTTTATCTACCGGCAACTTTTCAACTGGATTTGTTTATGTTTTAATATTCATTTTAGTTGGAGGTTCAATAGGAGCTTTTATTGCTTACAGAATACCAATGACTGCGATGCCGGAGTTAGTTGCAGGATTTCATAGTTTAGTTGGTCTAGCAGCAGTTTTCGTAGCAATTTCTGCTTTTTTAAATCCTGAGGCATTTAATCTGGGATATCAAGGAAATATAAAGCTCGGTAGTTTAATTGAGATGTCAATTGGAGCTGCAGTTGGAGCTATCACATTTTCTGGTTCAATAATTGCATTTTTAAAATTACAAGGAATTATGTCAGGCTCACCAATTACATTTAAAGGTCAGCACCCTTTAAATGCTATAATCTTGATTTCAATAATTGTTTTAATTTATTTTTTATGTTCAACGCAATCATCAAATTTATTTTGGATATTATTAGCAGTCTCATTTTTAATTGGTTTTCTTTTGATAATTCCGATTGGTGGAGCAGATATGCCAGTTGTGATTTCTATGCTTAACTCGTATTCGGGTTGGGCAGCTGCAGGAATAGGCTTCACTTTGGAAAATACTGCATTAATTATTACAGGTGCTCTTGTAGGATCATCTGGTGCTATATTATCCTACATAATGTGTAAGGGAATGAATCGTTCATTCTTTAATGTAATATTGGGTGGTTTTGGTGCAACTGACGAAAAGTCAAATACTTCGTCAAAAGAACAGAGGCCTGTTAAAAGTGGAAATGCAGATGATGCTGCATTTTTGATGAAGAATGCTTCATCCGTTATAATAGTTCCTGGTTATGGTATGGCTGTTGCACAAGCTCAACATGCTTTAAGAGAAATGGTTGATACTCTAAAAAAAAATGACATTAAAGTTTCTTATGCTATTCATCCAGTTGCAGGAAGAATGCCAGGTCATATGAACGTATTATTAGCTGAGGCAAATGTGCCTTATGATGAAGTTTTTGAATTAGAAGAGATTAATAATGACTTTGCAAATGCAGATGTAGCTTTTGTAATTGGTGCAAATGATGTGACAAATCCTGTTGCGAAAACTGATCCACAAAGTCCGATTTATGGAATGCCTGTATTAGATGTGGAAAAATGTAAATCTGTTCTGTTTGTAAAAAGAAGCCTTTCACCAGGATATGCAGGCATAGATAATGATCTTTTTTACAAAGAAAATACACTTATGCTTTTTGCTGATGCTAAGAAAATGACAGAAGATATTACAAAAAATTTATAGATAAATGAGTATTAAAGTTTTCTGTGATATTGCTGATTTGAAGAAAATTAAAAGATTTAATAGTAATAATTTTGTGAAAGGGTTTACCACAAACCCTAGTTTAATGCGTAAAGCAGGTGCAAAAGACTACAAATCTTATTCAAAACAAATACTTAAAGTTTGCAATAGAAAACCAATTTCATTTGAGGTTTTTGCAGATAGTCCAAAATTAATGATTGAGCAGGGTGTTAAAATAGATAAATGGGGTAAAAATGTGTATGTAAAAGTTCCTGTAATTAATTCAAAAAAAAAATTTACTGGCAAAGTTATAAGAGAATTAAATAGTAGAAATATTAAATTAAATATTACCGCTGTTTATACAGCTAAACAAACTTCAAAAATTTTAAAAGTGATTAATAAAAAAACAAAAGTAATCATCTCTATTTTTGCCGGAAGGGCAGCAGATACAGGCAAAGATCCAGTACCAGAATTTATCAAAAGTATAAGAATTGCAAAAAGTTTTAAAAATGTTGAAATATTATGGGCAAGTGTAAGAGAACCTTATAATTATATTCAAGCAAAACAATTAGGTTGTCACATAATAACTATACCACCGTCAATTATTGAAAAAATACAAAAATTTGGAAAATCTTTTGATCAACTTACACAAGAGACAGTCAAAAATTTTTTGATTGATAGTAGAAAGTCTAAATTTAAACTTTAATAAATTTGGTTGCGGGGGACGGATTTGAACCGCCGACCTTCAGGTTATGAGCCTGACGAGCTACCAGACTGCTCCACCCCGCGATATATTTAAATTCTATTTTTTAATTTATTAAGTTTTTTGACTCTCTTAATATTTTCTTGAAGAATTCTTTTTTTCTTTTCAGACGGTTTTTCATAGGTATTTTTTAATTTTATCACCTTAAAAAAACCATCTCTTTGAAGTTTTCTTTTCAAAACTCTTAGAGCTTGTTCTACATTATTATCTTTGACTTCTATTTTAATAAATACCTCCAAAAAAATGTGTAATTAACATTTTTATATTTTTATGTCTATCTAATTTATTCACAATAAAGGATTAAATTGATTGTTTTTCTTTTTCTCTCTCTTTTTTTTCTCTTTTAATCCGTCTTTCAGCTTTTTCTAGTGCTTCAACCAAATCTTTTTGAGTAAATAAATTTAAAGCAACAGGATCTTTTGGATTTAAATTATTATAGTTCCAATAACTTTTATTCCTTATTGAAGTAACAGAATTTTTCGTAACACCCACAAGCTTAGCAATTTGCGAATCTTTCAAATTGTTATGATTTTTAATCAGCCATAATGCTGAATCTGGTTTGTCTTGTCTTTTTGATAAGGGAACGTATTTTTTGATTTTTTTTTCTGAATTTGATATCTCAATGTCAGTATTTTTTATTTCTAAAGGCCTAGATTGATCTTTTGAAGATAATTCAATTTCTTCTCTAGAAAGTTGTCCTGAGATTATTGGATTATAAGCCTTAATTCCTTTTGCAACTTCTCCATCAGCTATCCCTTGAACCTCTACTTCATGCAAATTACAAAAATCGGCTATCTGTTTAAAAGTAAGTGTTGTATTTTCTACTAGCCATACAGCTGTTGCCATAGGCATTAGGGGAGCGTTTGTCATTAACTTTTATTTTCTGACCTAAAATTTTGGAATTTTTTATTAAATTTACTTATTCTACCTTTATCTAATAATTTCTGCTTTCCACCTGTCCAAGCAGAATGCGATTTTGGATCAATTTCTAGTTTAAGAATATCACCCTCGGCGCCCCAAGTAGACCTTGTCTCAAATTGAGAACCATCAGTCATTTCAACTTTTATAGTATGGTAGTTCGGGTGTATTTTTTTTTTCATCACGAGACTTATAACAAAAGAAATTTTTAAAACAATTAAAAGTTGCCAAGTTTTTCAATGAATTTTGCATTTATTTCTGCTGATGTAGCTAAAACTTTTATATTTTTAATATTATTAAGATCAATATCATTAATTACTCCACCAGCCTCTTTTATTAAAACTATACCTGCTGCTATATCCCATAAATTTAAGTTACTCTGTGCATATCCATCTAGTCTTCCAGATGCAACGTATGCAATATCGAGTGCAGCACATCCGGATCTTCTATAAGTAAAGCTCGGTTCATTCTTTAATTTTCCAACTGCAAATAAACATTCATCTAAATTATTTTTTTTTGAAACTCTTATTCGCTGATTATTAAAAAAAGCTCCATTATTCTTCTCAGCATAAAACATTTCGTCTTTAATAGGATCAAAAATCAATCCACATATAATCTCATCGTCTGATTTCAAGGCAATGGATATTGCAAAATGTGGTATTCCATGTAAAAAATTAATTGTCCCATCAATAGGATCAATTATCCATGAATTAGAAGTATCTTTATTCTTTTCAACACCATTCTCCTCACTAATGATAGAATAGTTTGGTCTTGCTTTTTTAAGCTCCTCTATAATTATTTTTTCTGCTTTAACATCAGAATTAGTTACAAAATCCCTTGGTCCTTTTTTGGATACTTGCAACTTCTCTAATTCGCCAAAATCTCTTATTAAAATTTTAGATGCTTTTTCACATGCCTTTACCATCACATTGAGATTTGCAGATATTGAATTCATAAATTAAATTTTTTTGATGTATTCTAAATTTCTGGTATCTATGACAACATTATCTCCTGCTTCAATAAATGGTGGTACCTGAATACTTAATCCATTATCTAAAACTGCAGGTTTATAAGATGATGAAACAGTTTGGCCTTTTAATGCAGCGTCGGTAGTTTCAATTTTACAAGTTACTTGGTTTGGCAAATTTACAGAAATTGGTTTATCGTTATAAAAACTTATTGATACTTCAAGATTTTCAATTAATAACTTTCCTTTTTCACCTATTAGACTTTTTTGAATTTCTGTTTGTTCAAAAGTTTTTGGATTCATAAAAAAGTACTTTTCTTGGTCCTCATAAGAAAATGTAAAATTAGTTTCCTCTAATGAGGCCTTTTCAATTGTTTCACTAGATCTAAATCTTTCATTAAGTTTGGTATTTTTGTTTACACTCTTCATTTCCACTTGTGCAAATGCTCCACCTTTTCCAGGTTTAACATGTTGTGTTTTTAGCACCTGCCACAAATCATTTTTATATTCTAGCAACATGCCCACTCTAATTTCACCTGCATTAATTTTCATATTAATTTTTTTATCGCATTCTTTGGTTTAAGTTTTTTATTTTTCCAAATGTAGCCTGAAATAGCTAAAAAGTTTGCCTTATTCAACAAAAGATTTTTATAATTATTAAAGTTAATACCACCGATTACAACGATTGGGGTGTTTGTGATTTTTCGAGCTTTTTTAAGTAAACTTATGGATGCTTTATATTTAACTTTTTTTGTTTTAGATGGATTAAAAGCTCCAAAAGCTAAATAGTCAGCTTTATTTTTTATCGCATTTTTTGCAAGTTTAATTGAGTTATGACATGTAATTCCAATTATTTTTTTCCTAATTAATTTTCTTGCCTCTCTAATTTTCATATCACTTTGACCAAGATGACATCCATCGGCATTTAATTTTTTTGCTAGGTACACGTCATCATTAATTATAAATTTCACCTTAAATTTTTTACATATCTTTTGAATTTTACGTCCAATTATTAATTTTTTTTTAAAACTATTTTTTTTAAGTCGTAGTTGAAAAAAACTTGTTTTTTTTTGTTTTAGTACTTCATTTAAATCTTTAAAAAAATTACTTTCAATTTTGGGCGGGGATATTAGGTAAATAAATCTTTTTTTATTATATCTCAAGATCTTTTGACCATTTTCCTTGAGCAGCCAGTGTATTCATTTTAGCTCGGTGGTTAAAAATCTGCTGAGTACCCTCAATATTTTTAATATCTTTTGACCAATACTTTAAGGCACCTTGCTGAAGAGCTCTCCCGTAAGAATAGCTTATTATAAAGTTCGTATTATTGTGTTTATTAATTAAATTCAAATTTTCTGTTGCCTCTATTTCGGACTGACCTCCAGACAGGAAAGCTATACCTGGTACTTCTGAGGGTACTGAGGATTTCAAACATTCTAAAGTTAAATTTGCTACTTCTTCATTAGTAATTTTTTCTTTAGATCTGTTTCCTGCTAAAATCATATTAGGTTTGAGTATAACTCCCTTTAAATCTACTTTATGTATTATTAGTTCTTCAAAGCATTTTTTTATAACTACAGAGGTTTTTTCTAAACACTCTTTAGCGGAATGATCACCATCCATTAAGACCTCAGGCTCAACTATTGGAACCATATTGCATTCTTGAACTAATGCAGAGTATCTAGCTAATGCATGTGCATTAGAGTGTATTGAGAGTTTGCTCGGATAACTTTTAGTTATATTATAAATACCTCTCCATTTAGTAAATTTTGCACCTAATTTATAATATTCTTTTAATCTTTCCCTTAATCCATCAAGACCCTCAGTAATTTTTTCATCTGGAGAACCAGCTAAAATTTTTGCTCCTGTGTCTACTTTGATACCTGGCAATGAGCCTGTATCTGAGATTAATTCTGGAATTGTATTTTTTTTTGATGATGTTTGTTTAATTGTTTCATCGTAAAGAATTACACCTCCAATACAATCTTTCATTGAGGATGAGCTAAAAAGTGTTTCTCTGAACAATAATCTGTTTTCTGGGGTTGAGGGGACATTTACACTATCCAATCTTTTAGTCATTGTTGCAGTACTTTCATCTGCAGCTAAAATTCCTTTACCGTTTCCTAAAATTTTTAATGCTGTATTATTGAGTTCTGACATTTTATTTAAGGGCTTTTATACCAGGAAGTTCTTTTCCTTCAAGATATTCTAAAAAAGCACCACCAGCAGTTGAAACAAAATTAAAATCTTTAATTGCATTTAGCTGATTAACAACCGCCACAGTATCTCCTCCACCAACTACAGAAAAAATTGAGTCATTTTTATTTTTTTTAATAATTGTTTTTGCAATCTCAATACTACCTTTGGCAAAATTAGGGTTTTCAAAATAACCAGCAGGACCATTCCAAAGAACTGTTTCGCTATTTTCAATTATATTTTTTATTCTTTTAAGTGTTTTAGGTCCCACATCTAAGATTAAATCATCATCTGTTATGTCCTTGAGATCTTTTATCTGAGCATCGTCATCTGCACTTTTGCCTATTAAAACATCTTCTGGATAAGTAAGTTCACAGAGCGCTTTTTTTGAAATTTCAAAAATTTCTTGTATTATACTTTCACAATTTTCCTCACTAATTGATTTTCCAATTTTATTACCTTTGAAGCTCAGAATATTGTTAGCCATACCTCCCACAAAGATTATGTTATTAAATTTAGGTATTAAATTTTTGATTATGTCTATTTTTGTAGAAATTTTTGATCCACCAATAATACAAGTAATTGGTTTTTTGATTTCAATAGTAACTTTTTTTAAAGCATTTACCTCAGTCTCAAATTGTAGCCCAGCAAATGATGGCAGAAATTCTGTAATTTTACATACTGAGGCATGTGTTCTATGTGAGCAAGAAAAAGCATCATTTACGAACAAATCTGCAAAACTAGCTAGGTGTTTTGAAAAATTTGAATCATTCTTTTCTTCTGCTGCATAAAATCTTATGTTTTCAAAAAAGATAACTTTCTCCTCAGGCTCTTTAAATAAATCATCTTTTTTAATTTTTAAAATGTCCTCACTTATAAAGTTGACTTTAGTTTGTATCTTTTTTTCTAGACAATCACAAATTGGTTTAAGGGAGAGATCTTTATTAAATTTACCTTTAGGGCGTCCGACATGAGAAATTATTAAAATTTTTGCATTTCTTTTTATTAAATATTCCAGAATTGGGATAATTTTGATTATTCTGGTTTCATCAACAATGTCACCATTTTTCAAAGGAACGTTTAGGTCTAATCTTAATAAAACTCTCTTATCTTTGAGATTTTCATAATCTTTAATATTGTTCATTAAGAATTCTTATGAAGATATTCTACAATATCACACATTCTATTTGAAAAACCCCACTCATTATCGTACCAGGCGGAAATTTTTCCCATATTTTTACCCACCACTTTTGTCAAATTTTCATCTATGATGGAGGACGCAGGATTATGATTAAAGTCGATTGATACAAGTTTTTCTTTTGTGCTTTCAAGAATTTTATTTTTTTTACTGAAGTTTTGAAATGCTGAATTAATCTTATCAATAGTAATGTCTTTTTTTGTACAAAAGACCAGTTCAATTAATGAAACATTGGGTGTAGGGACCCTCATTGCAACACCTTCCAATTTACCTTTTAGTGAAGGTATTATCTCACCTATTGCTTTTGATGCACCTGTTGAGGTTGGCACAATAGACTGGCTAGCTGATCTAGCTCTTCTTGGGTCTTTATGAGAATTATCTAATATTCTTTGGTCACTTGTAAAGGAATGAATTGTGGTCATAAACCCTTTTTCAATTTCGAAATTTTCGTTCAAAACATGAGCTACAGGGGCAAGACAATTTGTTGTGCAAGAAGCAGCAGATATAATCTTATCCTCTTTTTTTAATTCAGTCTCATTTACTCCATATGCAATAGTTATGTCGGCATCTTTACATGGAGCAGAAACCACAACTTTTTTTGCACCATTATTAATATGTGTTAATAATTTTTCTTTTGAATTAAATTTACCTGTGCATTCTAAAACATAATCCACATCATATTTATTCCAATGAATATTCTTTAAATCTGTTTCTTGGCCAAATAAAATTTTATTTTTATTGATAATAATATGATTTTCATCAAAATCAATTTCCGCATTAAATTTTCCATGAATAGAATCATATTTTAAAAGAGATGAGCATGTTTCAGAATTAGTTCTATTATTAATGTATTTAATTACTATATTTTTATTTTTGTTCTCGATAATTGATCGAACAATCATTCTTCCTATTCTTCCCATCCCATTTATTCCAACTTTAATTGTCATAATTTTTTTTAATCTTTTTTACTATTATCTCTGGGCTTAATCCAAAGTGATTATATATATCTTTATAAGGTGCACTTTTTCCAAAATCATCAATGCCAAAATTAAGTCCTTTGCTGCCAGTATATTTTTTCCAATAACCAGTTTCAGAGGCCTCTATAGAAATTACAAGCTTAGTTTCATTTAAAATTTTATTTTTGTAGACTTCACTTTGTTGATCAAATAATTCCTGGCAAGGCATTGATATTACTTTTGAGTAAATGCCATCTGTGGCTAATTTATGACTAACTTCTATCGCAAGACTAGTTTCGGATCCTGTTGCTATTATAGTTGCACTAATTCTATTACTTGTTCTTAAAACTTCATAAGCGCCAGCTAAAGATAAATTTTTTGATGATTTTTTTGTACGAATTGGATTTAAGCTTTGTCTTGTTAGGGCTATCACGCTTGGAGAACTTTTGCTATTTAATGCCAATTGCCAACACTCAAAAGTCTCTATTAAGTCAGAAGGTCTAAAAACATTTAAATTCGGAATTGATCGTAAACTTGTTAATTGTTCTATGGGTTGATGGGTCGGTCCATCCTCTCCAAGACCAATTGAGTCATGTGTAAAAACATAAATAACTTTTTGTTTCATCATAGCCGCTAGTCTTATTGATGGCTTACAGTAATCGCTAAATATTAAAAAAGTTCCACCATAAGCAACAAGCTCACTATGAAGTGAAATACCATTCATAATACCACACATTGCATGTTCTCTTACTCCAAAATGGATATAATTTCCTGAAAAATCATTTGATTGAATAATTTTATGATTTTTGGTTTTGGTATTATTGGATCCTGCTAAATCTGCTGATCCACCAATCAAGTTTGGAAGTTTGGATGCAATTTCCAAAAATTTTTCTGAACATTTTCTAGTAGCTATTGGTTGTAATTTTTTTAAGTAGTCTGATTTTGCTTTTTCTATTTCTGCATTAATAATATTTTTATTAAATTTTAGTGAAAATTTTTTTTTATTCTTATTAGCCTTTATAGATGCTTTTTTACCGATTGATCTCCATTGATCCATTAAGTTTTTTGGAATTTCAAAAGTATTGTGTGGCCAGTTCAATTTTTTTCTGACTAATCTTATTTCATCTTCACCTAATGGACTGCCATGAGATGAGGCTTTACCACCCTTATTTGGGGATCCATATCCAATCGTAGTTTTACAAGAGATTGCTATAGGTTTTTTGGATTTTTGCGCTTTTTCAAGAGCCTTTGTTATTTCTTTAAAATTATGTCCATTAATTTTTAAATAGTTCCACCCATAGCTTTTAAACCTTTTTTCATGATCATCAGAGACTGCTAAGCTAGTTGGACCATCTATTGAAATTGAATTGTTATCAAAAAGTAATATCAGGTTTTTAAGTTTTAAGTGTCCAGCAAGACTTAAAGCTTCATGGCTTATTCCCTCCATCAAGCAGCCATCACCCGCTAAAACGTAAGTTTTATGATTGATAATTTTTTTTCCCAATCTTTTTTTTAAAATTTCTTCTGAGATTGCAAAACCAACTGCACTAGATATTCCCTGTCCTAAAGGCCCTGTTGTAGTTTCTATACCAGTGCTTGGATGATATTCGGGGTGACCTGCACATATTGAATTAAGTTGTCTAAATTTTTTAATTTCTCTTAAAGAAATACTTTTATAACCCGTCAGATAGAGGAGCGAGTAAAGTAGCATAGAACCATGTCCTGCAGACAGAACAAATCTATCTCTATTAATCCAATTCGGATTTTTTGGATTAAAGTTTAAGAAATCCTTAAAAAGAACAGTTGCAACATCAGCCATTCCCATTGGCATACCTGGATGCCCAGAATTAGCTTTTTGGACAGCATCTATAGACAAAAATCTGATACAATTCGCTAATTCTTTATAAAGTTTACTCAAGTAATTATCCTGTCTAGACTAAGAAGATTCTATTTAATAATATAATTATATATATATGAATTCTGTGATCGAAAAAGAAAAAAAACTAAATTTAGCTTTAGCAAAATTAAAAAATTTAAACTTAAAAAACCCTGACGTTAAAAAAAATATAGAGAATTTAAGTAGTCAAAAAAATCAATTAGAAATTGAAAAGCAAGAAATAGAAGAAAAATATAAAAATTTAATTAATGATTATAACAATTTAAGTAAAAAATTAGATGAATTACAAAACCTAGAAAAGGTGGAACAAAAAAGACAGATTGAGTTTTCTGAAAAAATTGATGAATTAAATCAAGAAACAGATATTTTGTTAAATGAAATAGATAAATGGCAAACGTAAGTATTAAGTTTAACGGAAAAGAATTTTTGTTGTCTTGTGAGGACGGCCAGGAAGAGCATCTTGAAGAATTATTAATTCAAATTAATCAGAAATTTAATAATCTTAAAAATGAGCTTGGAAATCTTGGAGAGAATAAACTTCTGTTAATCACAGCTGTTAAAGTAATGGATGAATATTATGAAACCAAAAAAAAAGTAGATCAAAAAAAGAATGAGTTGAGAGATCTCTCAAATAAATTTAAAGAGCTTAAAACTTTAATTTATGAGTATAGAGATAAGAAAGAGCTGGAAATAAACTCACTCAATAAAGATCATCTTAAATTAAAAAATGAAATTGAAATAAATCAAAAAAGTTATGAGAAGTTAATTGACGAAGCTGCTGATGAAATTTCAAGTTTTGTTGAAAAAGCAAATTTAGAAAATATTTCTAAGTAAAATTCTAGTGAATAAATCTGAGATCAGAAAAAAACTATTAAAAGCCAGAAAACTAAATAACAATAAAAGTTTAGTCATAAAATTTAGTAATATTGTAAAAATTTTAAAAAAAGAAAAAGTAAATAGAAAAATAATTGGTGGTTATTATCCATATAATCATGAAGTTGATTCAATTCAAATTCTAAATAAACTTGAAAAACTTGGTTATCAAATATCATTGCCAAAAATTAAAAAAAATAATCAAATGGATTTTTTATACTGGTCAACAAAAGAGCCTCTATCAATAAATAAATATGGGATACCTGAACCTTCATCAGATCAAATTGTCTACCCGAGTATTCTTTTAGTACCACTTGTAGCTTTTGATAATAATTTAAATAGAGTAGGTTACGGAGGTGGTTATTACGATAGGTATATTAATAAGGTAAAAAAAAACAAAAAAATTATATTAATTGGGTTAGCTTATTCTTTTCAAAAAGTAAAAAAAATACCAGCTAACAAATATGATATGAAACTGGATTTTATTGTTACAGATAAAAATTTTATATGAGAATTTTATTTTTGGGAGATGTTGTAGGGAACTCAGGTTGTTCGAAAATATTGAATAATCTTTTAAGCCAAAAAGAATTAAATAAGATTGATTTTGTAATCGTCAATGGAGAAAATGCAGCTGAGGCAGGAGTTGGATTAACAAAAGAAATCTGTGAGGATTTTTTTAAATGTGGTGTTGATGTCATTACTACTGGTAATCATGTTTGGGATCAAAAAGATATTATGAAATATATCGATAATGAAAATAGGTTACTTCGCCCAAAAAATTTATTTGAGCCAGCACCAGGTAAAGGATTTGAAGTTTTTCAAAATGAAAAAAATGTAAAAATCGGTGTTTTAAATTTAATGGGAAATGTTTTTATGAAAAAATGCGATGACGTATTTGAGATTTCAGAAAAATTTTTAAAAGAACACAAACTAAAAGAGGATTATGATTTTCTAGTTGTTGATTTTCATGGAGAAATTACTAGCGAAAAAAATGCGATAGGGTATTTTTTTGATGGTAAAGCTACTCTTGTAGTTGGAACACATACACACATTCCAACAAATGATGCAAGAATTTTGAAAAATGGGACAGCTTATCAAACTGATGCAGGTATGTGTGGTGATTATGACTCAGTTATTGGAATGAATAAAGATAACTCTTTAAACAGATTTATGAAAAAAGAGTCAACCAAACATTATCCAGCAACTGGTGATGCTACTTTAAGTGGAGTAATTGTTGATTGTGATATAAAAACTGGTTTAGCAAATAAAATTGATAGCTATGTTTTTGGAGGTCAGCTAAAGAATACTTAATTAGTTTATGGCAGGACATTCTCATTGGGCAGGAATAAAACATAAAAAAGGTAAAGCCGATAAGCAAAGATCTAAAATTTTTTCAAAGTTGTCAAAAGAAATTACTGTTGCAGCAAAACTTGGGGATAAAGATCCAGCAATGAATCCAAGACTAAGATCTGCGATTCAAGCTGCAAGATCAGCAAATATGCCCAAAGAAAATATAGAAAGAGCGATTGACAAATCTTCAGTTAGCACCGAGTCAAATTTTGAAAATTTAAGATATGAAGGCTTTGGACCAGAAAAAGTAGCAGTAATAATAGAAGCATTAACAGATAATAAAAATAGAACAGCGTCCAGCATTAGAACAATTTTTCAAAAATCTGGTGGCAATCTAGGAACCCAAGGTTCTGCTTCTCATAATTTTAATCAATTAGGAATAATAAAGATCGATAAAAAAGAGGTTTCTGATGATCAAATTTTTGAGCTAGCTACCAATGCTGGAGCTGATGAATGTAAATCGGAAAATGATTTTCACGAAATACAATGTCCTGTTAGTGAAATTTATAATGTTAAGAAAGAATTGGAAAAAGAAATTACTAATTTCATCTCAACAGAAATTGAATGGGTGCCACTTAATAGTGTAAAAATTTCTAAAGAAAAAAATGAAGATTTAATAAATTTCTTTGAATTACTTGAAGACAATGATGATGTGCAAAATGTTTATTCTAATGCTGAATTTATAAATTAAATTATGTTAATAATTGGTATAGATCCTGGAATTTCTGGTTCAATTTGTTTTTTAGATAATGGAAAAATCCTAGATGTTATTGAAATGCCCGTAATGACAGATGGTAAAAAAAATAAAAAACAAGTAAATGGCTCTCAAGTTTATAATGAAGTTACCAAAAGAATAAAACAATTTGAAAAAAATCAAATTAGAGTTGTTATTGAACACGTTTCTGCAATGCCTGGTCAAGGTGTTACTAGTATGTTTAATTTTGGACAATCGTTTGGAATTTTAAAGGGTATTTGCACCGCGATGCAATTGCCTATGTATTTTGTAAGGCCCGCAAAATGGAAAAAATATTTTAATCTTTTAAATTCTGAGAAAGATGCCAGCAGGACAAGAGCAATAGAAATATTTCCTTATTTTTCCTCTCAATTATCAAGAAAGAAAGATTCAAACAAAGCTGATGCGATTTTGATAGCAAGTTTTTATCATGAAACTTACAAAATTGACGAATAGCTTTAAATATTCAGACAAAATCATGACACATTTAAGTGTGAGAAGACGATATGGAAGCTGATATCACGTCTCAAGCAGTTGGACTAGCCTCAAGTGCTGATTTTTCTCTGATAAATTTATTTATTAGAGCTGACATAATTGTTAAGTCAGTTATCATAATGTTAATTGCTTGTTCTATATATTCATGGGCAGTAATAATTGAAAAATATAGATTGTTTAAAAAAATAAATCAATCTACCGAAGAGTTTGAAACAAAGTTTTGGAATTCTAAATCTGCGGAAACTTTTTACAATAATCTACCAGCAAACGTTCAAGACCCGATGGCTTTAATATTTAAAGATGCGATGCAAAACTTATTGAAGAGAAGATCCAGAACAGACTTAAATAATAGAATGACCACAATGTTAGAGACGGGTATTGAAAAACAAATATCAAAAATCACTAAAGGTTTTACTTTTTTAGCAACAGTTGGATCAACAGCTCCATTCATAGGCCTATTCGGAACAGTTTGGGGAATTATGAACTCTTTTCAATCTATAGCAATTTCAAGAAATACCAGTTTGGCAATTGTTGCACCTGGAATAGCTGAAGCACTATTCGCAACTGCGCTAGGTCTATTAGCAGCAATACCTGCGGTTGTCGCATATAATAAATTCAATAATGACTCAATTAAGTATTCCCAAAAATTAGAAAATTTCTCAAAAAGATTTTTAACGATTATCTAAAATGGCTTTTAAATTAAATCGTTCATCAAAAGAACCAATGAGCGAAATAAATGTAACACCATTTGTGGATGTAATGTTGGTGCTTTTAATTATTTTTATGGTTACCGCCCCTTTGTTAACAGTAGGAGTTCAGGTTGATTTACCAGAAAGTTCTGCCGACTCTCTTCCTGAGGAAGCTGAACCACTGACTTTGACAATAAACTCTAAAGGTGAAATTTATATTCAAGAGTCAAAAGTTGAATATGAAAAAATAATAGCAAAAGTCTTAGCGGTATCAAAGAATAGAACTGATACAAGAATTTATGTAAGGGGTGATAAAACAATTAATTATGGAAGAGTATTGGAAATTATGGGCTTACTATCTGGGTCTGGTTTTACCAAAGTAGCACTTATATCTGAACCATATAAAGAAAGGTAAGAAGTGAATAGAAGTATAATTATATCTTCTGTATCACATCTATTTTTAATAATGATTACAGCTTTTAGTTTACCTTTCTTAGCTAAAAAACCAATTGATCTTCCCCCGGTAGTATCTGTAGAATTAATACAGATCACAGATAAAACCAATATTCCATACGCACCTAAGGCAAAAAAAATTATAGAAAAAATTAAAGAGAAAGAAAAAAAGTTGGTATCTGAACAAGCTCCCCCAAAAAAAGTAAAAAAAATTAAACCAGATGCGGTTCCATTACCAGATGATAAGCTTAAAAAGGTTGAGAAAATAAAAGAAGATAAACAAAATCCAGAAAAAATTGACACCGAAGTTAAGCAAGTTTCTGAATTTGAAAAAAAAGAGTTATTCGATCCAAATAATATTGCAGCCTTAATCGACAAATCTAAAGTTGAAAGTGCTGAAACGATAAAAAAAAATAACAAAATTACACAAGATCAAAAAAAGAATGTTGAGAATGCAGGTTTATCTTTAAGTGAAGAGGATGCTTTAAAAGCTCAAATATTTGGTTGTTGGAGTATTCCTTTAGGTCTGCCTTACAATGAAAATTTATTAGTGAGAATTAAACTTCAACTGAATCCAGATGGAACAATTCAAGATTCAGAGATTTTGGATCATGCAAGAATGAATAAACCTGGTCAAGGTTTTTACAAGGTTTTAGCAGAAAGTGCTTTAAGAGCAATAAAATTATGCCAACCTTTAAGAGTTCCAACAACTGGTTATGAAAGATGGAAAGAATTACAATTAAATTTTGATGCAAGAGAAATGTTAGAGGGATAGAATATTTTAATGAGAAATCTAATTATTTTATTTTTAATATTTATAATACCTAGTAAAGCATTAGGTTTAATCGAGGTAGATATTACCAGAGGAAATTTGAATCCACTGCCTATTGCAGTATCACCATTATCAATTGATGATGAGTCAAAAAAGGGTTTTGAGAAAACTTTAAAGAAAAAAGATATTGGTTCAGAAATTTCTAAAGTTATCGAAAAAAATTTGAAAACTTCAGGTCTTTTTAATCCATTAGATAAAAATGCTTTTCTTCAAGCACCTGATATTGCTCACCTAAAACCACGTTTTGAGGATTGGAATTTAATTAAAGCTCAAGCTTTAATAACAGGTAAAGTAAAAAATGTTGATGATAAAATTAGAGTCGAGTTTAGATTGTGGGATGTGCTGGCTGGAAAAGAAATGATGGCTCTAGCATTTACGACAGTGCCAAACAACTGGAGACGTGTTGGTCATATAATAACAGACAAAGTTTATGAGAGATTAACTGGAGAAAAAGGTTATTTTGATACTAGGATAATCTATGTTGCTGAAGAGGGTCCAAAAACAAAGAGAATTAAAAAATTAGCCATCATGGATCAAGATGGTGCAAATAATAAATTCTTAACTTTAGGAAATGAACTTGTTTTGACACCAAGATTTAATCCTACAAGCCAAATGGTAACATATCTATCTTATTTTAGAAATTTACCTAGAGTCTATCTTCTTGATATAGAAACTGGTATTCAAGAAGTGGTAGGAGATTTTCCAGGAATGACTTTTGCTCCTAGATTTTCTCCAGATGGAAAAAAAATTATAATGAGTTTTGCTAAGGATGGAAATTCAGATATTTATACAATGGATTTAGAAAATAGAATTGTAGAGAAAATTACCAATCATCCATCTATAGATACTTCACCATCTTATTCTCCAGATGGAAAATTTATTTGTTTTAACTCTGACAGAAGTGGGTACCAACAAATTTATGTCATGAAAAGTGATGGTAGCAATGTTAAAAGAATTTCTTTTGGAAATGGTTTATATGGCACCCCTGTTTGGTCTCCAAGAGGTGATTTAATCGCTTTTACAAAATTACATAAAGGTAAATTCTACATCGGTGTGATGAGAACTGATGGATCTGGTGAGAGATTGTTGACAGAAAATTTTTATCAAGAAGCTCCTTCCTGGTCGCCTAATGGACGAGTTCTAATTTTTTATAGAGAGACTAAAACTGATGATAAAGGAGAGGGTTTTTCTGCTAAATTGTGGTCAATTGATTTAACAGGCTACAATGAAAGGCTTGTAGATACCCCGACTGATGCATCAGACCCATCATGGTCATCTTTATTAAGCAATTAACTGAAAATATGTTGATTTTTTACCTTGAAACATTTAATTAGTTGTGAAAAAGTTAGTAATAAGAAATATTGACCAAGGAGCATTAATGAAATTGAACAAAATTTTAAAAAACACTTTTTTAGTATTATTTGCATGTTTAGTGTTGTCTGCTTGCGCAACATCAAAAAAATCTACGGGACAAATGCAAGGAGATGTTTACACTGGAACTGATACAGTTGAATATTTAGCTTCAGGTGTTCCTGACAGAGTTTTCTTTGCAACTAATGAGTCAGTTTTGACTACTGCATCAAGAGAAACTTTAAGAAAACAAGCAGCATGGTTAAGAAAAAATTCTGATATTACAATCGTGCTTGAAGGACATGCTGATGAAAGAGGAACTAGAGAATATAACTTAGCATTAGGTGAAAGAAGAGCAAATGCTGCTAAAGATTATTTGATGACTTATGGAATTTCCTCTAACAGAATTTCAGTTCTAAGTTATGGAAAAGAAAGACCAGTTGACTCTGGTTCTAATCCTTTGGCTTGGTCAAAAAACAGAAGATCTGTTACAGTAAAAGCAAATTAATTTTTAAAAAATTTAAGACCCTTAATTAATGCAATTAGTTAAGGGTCTTTTTTTTGCCATTATTTTAATCATAAGATTATTTTGATGCGATACATTTTAAAAAAATTTAAAATTATTATATTTATTTTAAGTAATTTCTTTTTGATTACTTGTTCTTTCGCTGACAATCACAACATTTATGAGATAATAGATCAGCTACAGAAAGATATAAAGACTTTAGAAAAAGCAGTATACTCAGGATCAATAGAATTAAATAGTGACAGTACAATAAATTTGAATTCTGATTTAGATAATAATTCAGAAGATGTTCTTACAAGACATTTATTAAAACTTTCAGAAATTGAAAATCAATTTCAGGAACTTACAAATAAGTTTGAGGAAATAAATTTTAAATTAGACAAACTATCTAACAGAATGTCAAAAGTGCAAGCAGATAATCAAATTAGATTTCAGGACTTGGAAAATGTTGTGTCTTCTGATGCAACTACAAATAAATTAACAAAAAAAACAAATAATGAGCAAATGGAAGTTTTACCCGGAAGTTCTCAACCTCAAGATTTGGGATCGATATCATATAAAGATACAGCGACAAATGAAACATCACAAAAAACAAATTCTGTAGACTCAACAGCTTTAGTAGTAACTGAAACTTTTCAAGCTGAAGAAAAAATTCTTCCAAATGAGTCTCCAGATAAACAATATCAGTTTGCTACAAGCTTTTTAAAAGTTGGTGATTATTCAACTGCTGAAAGGGCATTCAGAGAGTTTGTTGATACAAATCCTGAGCATAATTTAGCTGGGAATGCTCAATATTGGTATGCAGAAACTTTTAGGATACGACAATTGTATACAGATGCAGCCTCAGCATATTTAGAAGGTTATCAGAGATACCCTAAAGGTGAAAAAGCACCTATAAACTTATTAAAGCTTGGTGTATCAATGGTACAAATTGGAGAAAAAGATCAAGGTTGCAAAATGATCAATGGTGTTGAAGAACAATATCCAGAGGCAAACCAATCTGTGATACAAAAAGCTAAATATGAGTCTCAGAAATTCGAATGCAACAACCAAAATTCCTAAATTTTTAAGAGATAACTTAAACAATAAAAGAATAAATAAGATTTATAAAAAATTTGAGATCTCTTTAAATTTAGATGAAAGTTTTGCAGTTGCTGTCTCAGGCGGTCCAGATAGTCTTGCTTTAGCTTTTTTATCTAAAATTTATGCAATTAAAAAAAATTTAAAGCCAAAGTTTTATATTATCGACCACA
>CACDQT010000004.1 GCA_902554995.1 uncultured Pelagibacteraceae bacterium
TAGTGTTGGGCTTTACATTACTGCAGGTTATTGGTTTACTTCCTCAACCTCTTTTGCAAATCCAGCTGTTGCTATTGCTAGAACATTTACAGAGTCTTTTACTGGTATTAGTTATTTAAATACTCCTTATTATATTTTAGCTGAGCTTATTGGAATGTTAATTGCTGTACTTATTGTTAAAAAGTTATTTTTAGAAAAAAATTGAAAAATATAAAACTTACCAATCGAATAAGTTTAATTAACAAAAAATTTAAAAAAAAAGAGTTTTATCATTATCTTAAAACTTCTAATCTTTCATTAGTAATACCTAAGATTAAAGACAAATATGTAGTAGTTTCCCAAAAAAGAGTTCCAATTAATAAAATTAATTACGAGTTTCCTTCTGGCATAGTGGAAAAAAAGGAAACAACTTTGCAATCAGCATATAAGGAATTAAGAGAAGAAACAGGATATAGATCAAGATCAAAATTGAGTAAAATAATAACTTTTTATACTGAACCTGGAAGACTAACTACTAAAATTACTGGTTATTACACAGAAGACTTAATTAAAATTTCGAAACCAGAACAAGGTATTAGAATTCATCTTTTTAATCAAAGAGAGATATTTAAATTAATATTAAATCAAAAATTCAATAATAGTTCTCATATAGCAATGTTTTTTTATTTAATAACAGGTCTTAAAAAACTATAAACTATAGGTTGTAACAAAATATCCTTTTTATTTTAGGATTATATGATTAAATTAAGTATCAAATAATTCGGAGGCAGTAATGAGAAAAAAACTAAAAAAGAATGAAAAGAAAAAAACAAAAATATTAAAATCAATTGATAAACTTAAAAATAAAATTACAGCTAAAGAAAAAAAATTATCAAGCCTTAATATTAAAATTGCTGGTCTAGAAAAAAAGGTTGCTGAAAAAAAAGCAAAAAAACTTGCTAAGAAGAATGCAGAGCAGTCTCCTGCATCTATAAATAATTAATTCCAAATTGTCTTTCTTCCTTCTCTTAAATGAGAAGGAAGAAAGAAGCTAATTAACAAAATTTAAACAGGGGAAAAAATAATGAATATTTAAATTTTGTAAATTATCTTAAAAAGATTAAGTTACAGAAATATTTACTTATTATTAAAGTTTAATTAATTTAAGTTTATTTTGAATTATTTGAATAAATTACTCTTGGCTCTAAAAATAATTCTCTAGCAAGAGCTTTAAATCTTTTGGTAACTTGTTTTGAGATTATTTCTTGATGTTGTGATGGAATTTTTAAAAATACAGCATTACCTCTTTTATACAATTTAAACTCTTCAAGAAATATCGTAGATATCGAGGTCAATGATTGTGAAAATCTCAATGCTGCACCAACTTGTTTGCTTGAAAAAATTTCATTATTATTCAAAAAAGTTAAATACTCGATCTTTGGATTATACTTGATACTACAGTACCGCCAATAGCATGACAAAGCTAATTGTATTCTTTCTTTATGTGTCAATCTAAGTAAAGGAGTATTTATCGTTTCTTGAAATACCAATTCAGCTTTTTGAAATGCTCCCAATCCCCAATCCATATGACTTAATACACATGCCAGATATAATAATTTCTTATTAAAGTGCTCATTACCTTCAAAAACTGGATGAATAAAATCATAATATTTTTTATAATTTGACCCTAAATCACCTCTTTTTTGCGCAACCTTCTCAATTGCTTTGTAAAAAATTTCAGATTCTTTTACATCTTTAAAATGGTCAATTGATAAAGATCCTTCACGCAAACCACTGATAGAACAAATAATTTTTTTTGGATTTGAAACTTTCATAATTTCATCAAGTATAATACAGCTATAAGGTAAATATGGTGTTCTAGATTTTGAAATATACTCAACTGTTTTAAGTTTGGATTTATTAAAAGAAGAAATTTTTTCAACAAACTTAGATAAAACATTATTATCAATACTATATTGATGAATTATGTGTACTGGATGATTATTTTGAAAAAGATGTAATTTAAATAATGCACGCCAAGTACCTCCAACTAAATATAAATTATTAAATTTCTTTTTTGAGAGCCATTTTTCATCTCTTAATAATTTTTTAATATATTTTGCTAAATTTCTTTTTTTAACTATAGGATTATTCATTAATCTTAAAACACCAACAGGTAATGAGGTTTTATTGGTTACTATATTGTTTTCAACTCGGGCTAGCTCCAAACTACCACCGCCAAGGTCAGCAACTAATCCATCAACATTTTCAAAACCTATTTTTACTCCCTCAGCTGTGCATTTAGCTTCTTCTTCGCCTGATAATATATTAATCTTAGTTTTAAAAAGTTTTTCAACTTCATCAATAAAAGGTTTTGTATCAGTTGCTTCTCTTATAACTGCTGTTGCAATAATCTTTAGATTTGTGATTTTTGAAACATTTAAAATTTCAGAAAATCTTTTTAAAACTTTTAAAGCATATTCAGTACCAGATCTGTGAAGTTTTTTCGATTTATCTAAATTTTTTCCAAGTTCACAAACTGCTTTTTCATTAAAAAAAGGCACACGAGAAGAACTGAAATCTTCATAAATTAGCATTCTTATAGAGTTTGATCCAATGTCTATTATAGCTAATTTAGCCTGATTTAATTTTAAACTATTTTTACTTTTAATTACTTCCACTTTTAATCAATCTTAAGTGCAGTTGTTTAGGCTGCATTCTTAGTTTAGCTTTACCTCTTCCAGATAAGCTCGGATTATTCATAAAATATTCATGAGCTGAAAAGGAATCGCTCTTACTATATTTAATTTTTTTATAATTACCATCAGCTTCAAGTTCCCAGCTCTGATTAGTATCAAGATAATTTGCCAACATTATTTGATCTAAGATCTGTTCATGAACAGTCTCATTTTCAATTGGGACTAGAAGTTCTACCCTTCGATTTAAATTTCTCGGCATTAAATCAGCTGACGAAATATATACTTTTGCATTTCTATTAGGCATTTTTTTTGTACCATTACTAAAACAATAAATTCTAGAATGCTCTAAAAATCTTCCTATGATACTTTTTACAAATATGTTTTCTGATCTATCTTTTACTCCTGGTCTTAAACAACAAACACCCCTTACAAATAAATGAATTTTTACACCAGCATTCGAAGCTTCATAAAATTTATCAATAATTTCTGGATCTACTAAAGAGTTCATTTTTGCCCAAATAGCTGCAAATTTTCCATTTTTAGAATTTTTAATTTCAGCATCAATATTTTCATTTAAGGTTTGCCTCATATTTACTGGCGAAATAGAAATTTTATTTAAATTTTTTGGTTTTGCGTATCCTGTTACATAATTGAAAAACTTTTCAACATCTGATGCCATTTTCTTATCACAACTAAATAAAGACAAATCAGTATAAATTTTAGCATTTACTGGATGATAATTGCCAGTTCCTAAATGAAAATAAGTTTGTATTTTACCCTGTTCTCTTCTTAAAACTAATGATGATTTTGCATGAGTTTTATATTTAGCAAAACCATAAACAATTTGAACACCTACTTTTTCTAAACTTCTTGATAGTTGAATATTAGCTTCCTCATCAAATCTAGCTTTAATTTCAATTAAAGCGGTAACTGTTTTTCCGTTTTCTGCAGCTGTTATTAAAGCTTTAACAATAGGTGAGTCTAGAGTTGTTCTATATAGAGTTTGTTTTATAGCTATAACTTTTTTATCATTTGCTGCTTGGTTTAAAAATTCAATTACTGAGTCAAATGTTTCAAAAGGATGATGAACAACTAAATCTTTCTTTTTAATAGTTTCAAAAAAATTATCATTGTATTCTTTTAATCTTTCAACTTCTCTAGGTGTAAAATGTTTAAATCTTAATTTTGGATTTTTTACTTTACATATTTGATCTATATCTTGAATTCCAACAAGGCCAGCAACATCATAAATATAGTCAGGATTTATATCTAATTTATTAATTATAAATCTTATCAATTCGTTATCACTATTTTCAAGAACCTCTAAACGAACAATATCACCCGTTCTACGTCTTTTTAAAGCCAATTCAAAAGATCTAACCAAATCTTCTGCTTCCTCTTGTATCTCTACATCGCTGTCTCTTATTACTCTAAAAATCATTTTCTTTTCTAAATCATGATCTGGAAAAATTTCATTAGCAAAAAAACTTATTACATCATCTAGAATCACAAATTTCTTATGATTTTTTGAAGACTCAATTTCAATAAATCTAGATAATGCTTTTGGTATTACTATTATTGAGTTTAAAATCCTTTTTTTATTTTTTTTTCTTAACTTCATTACAATTGCTCTTCCTTGATTGATTATAAATGGAAATGGATGTGCAGGATCAATTGCTGATGGTGTTAATAAAGGGTAAATCTCTTCTTTAAATATTTCTAAAAGTTTTTTTTTATCCTTAGTATTTAAATTAACTGGTTTAACTAAATTGATATTATTTTTTTTTAATTCCATAATCAGTTGAATAAAAATTTTGTTCTGTTTTTTTAATAGATTCTTAGTTTCAAGCACTACCTCATCCATTTGCTCTTCAGGTGTCAAACCATCAGAGCTTAGTGAGTCAACTTCTTGTTTTATTTGACTATATAACCCAGCTACACGGACCATAAAAAATTCATCTAGATTAGACCCAGCAATTGATAAAAACTTTACTCTTTCATAAAGAGGATTTTCGATATTTTGCGCCTCTAAAAGTACTCTATCGTTGAATTTTAACCAAGAAAGCTCTCTATTTATATATTTAGATTTCAACTCTTCTTTATGTTGTTTTTTTAAAGCAGTCATATATTTAGATTTTATGTATCAATTATACGTCATGAGACACGCAAAATCTAGTTGGGATGATTTAAGTATTAATGATTTTGATAGACCACTTACTAAAAGAGGCAAGAAAAATGCAAAAATGATTTGTGAATTTTTTGTTAAAAAAAAATTTGAATTTGATTATGCATTAATTTCATCATCAAAAAGAACAAAAAAAACTTTTCAAATTTTATCCAAGAAAATTAATAAGCCAAAAAAAGTTAATTTTTCAAAAGATTTATATTTAGTTGATGAGAATGCAATTGTAAAAAAATTAAAGAAATATCCAGTGAATATAAATCAATTTTGATTATAAACCATGAACCATCAGTGAAAAATTTAGTACGAAATCTTACAAAAAATCATAATACGAATAATTTTAAACTAATGAATTATAAATTCCCAACAGCAGCATTTGCAAAAATTGAGTTTGATATTAAATCCTGGAATGAAGTTGAGAAAAAGGGAGTATTAAAAAAATTTATAAGACCCAAAGATCTTCAAGATTCTAAAGAATAACCAGCTGATCTTACTGTTCTAATTAAAGGTTTTGTATTTTGTATGTTAATTGCTTGTCTTAATCTTCTAATATGAACATCAACTGTTCTAGACTCAACATATATATTTTCTCCCCAAACATTGTTTAAAAGTTGTTCTCTTGAATAAACTCTTTTTGGATTTTTGATAAAAAAATCTAAGAGTTTAAATTCAGTTGGACCCAAAGTAATTTCTTTATCTTTTCTATAAACTCTTTTTGTAATCCGATCTATTTTTAAATCAGTAAATTCTACAATGTCTGATGATGATTGAGGTTTAGATCTTCTCAATAAAGATTTAATTCTAGCATTCAATTCTTTTTGACTAAAAGGTTTAGTTACATAATCATCTGCACCTGTATCAAATGCTTTTAATTTGTCTTCTTCCTCCCCTTTTGCAGTTAACATAATGACAGGAATATCATTAAACTTATTATCTTTTTTTAAGTTTTTACAAATTTCAACACCAGATAATTCTGGTAACATCCAATCCATTAATATTAAATCTGGCTGTTTTAATTTTATTTGTTTAAGAGCATCTTCTCCATTTTCTGAATGACTGACTTTATAACCTTCTTTTTCAAGATTGTACTTTAACAAACTAACAATTGATGCTTCATCTTCAGCTATGAAAACATGAGCTGACATAAATCATTTTTCTCCGGTTACAATTGGCTCTGTTCCCTTGGGTCTATCACCTTCTAAATATTCGCCTTTAACTAAATAATAAACTTGTTCTGCAACATTTGTAGTATGATCACCAATACGCTCTATGTTTTTAGTTACAAACAATAAATGGGTTCCATCTTCTAAATTTTTTTCATTTTCTTTAAGATATTTTATAACTTCTTGCATACAAAGATTGGTTAGGTCATCTATTTGCTCATCACCTTCCCAAACATTTACTGCCATTGGCGCAGATCTTTCTAGATAAGCATCTAATGTTGATTTTAATTGTTTTTGAACATTGGTAGATACTCTATTCAATGAGTCTACCAAGTTCTTTGGAAGATTTTCGTTAAGCAAAAGTGTTCTCTTGGATATATTTTTTGCTAAATCACCTATTCTTTCTAAATCTGAAGACATTTTCAAAGCCGTTACTGTCTCTCTTAAATCAATTGCCATAGGTTGTCTTAAAGCAATTAAATTCACAACTTGCTGTTCAATTAAAGTCTCATATTTATCTATTTTTTCATCTTCTTGAATAACAGCTTCTGCAATATTGTTATCTCTTGTTGTGATGGCTTGAATTGCTTTACCTAAAGAATCTTCACATGCACTTCCCATTTTAATTATATTAGCATTAAGATTTTTTAGTTCTTCTTCGTAAGATTTGACTGTATGTGGTGCTTCAGACATTATCCAAACCTCCCTGTTATATAATCTTGCGTTTTTTTGTTATCAGGATTTTTAAATATTTTATCAGTAGATCCATGTTCAATCAATTGTCCTAAATGAAAAAAACCTGTATTTTGAGAAACACGTGCTGCTTGAGCCATAGAATGAGTTACAATTATTATTGTGTGCTCTTTTTTTAACTCATCAATCAATTCTTCAATTTGTGCTGTTGCTATTGGATCTAATGCTGAACAAGGTTCATCCATTAATATAACTTCAGGTCTTACAGAAATCGCTCTAGCAATACAAAGTCTTTGCTGTTGTCCTCCAGATAATCCAGTTCCAGGTTCATGCAACCTATCTTTTACCTCTTCCCATAATGCAGCCTTTTTCAAACTAGTTTCAACAATTTCATCCATTTCTTGTTTTGATTGAGCCATACCATGAATTGTTGGACCGTAAGATACATTTTCATATAAAGTTTTTGGGAAAGGATTGGGTTTTTGAAAAACCATACCAATTTTTTCTCTTAGTCTTACGACATCACAACTTTTATCATTGATATTAAAATCATTAATTAAAATTTCTCCTTTAACACTACAGATATCAATTACATCATTCATTCTATTAAGACATCTTAGGAAAGTTGATTTACCACAACCAGATGGACCAATTAATGCCGTTACTTGATTTTCCTCAATATCTAAACTTATATTAAAGAGCGCTTGTTTTTTTCCATAAAAAACATCAACATCTTTTGCTTTAATCTTTATCATTTTAACTCCATTTTTTCTCAAACTTATGTCTTATTATTTGGGCAAATAAATTCATTATTATTAAAAAGCCAAGTAAGACCATTATACATGCCGAAACTTTTTCTACAAATCCCCTTTCAGCACTTTCAGCCCAAATATAAATTTGAACTGGTAAGCTTGCAGCAGGATCCATGGGTGATCCAGGTATCGTGTTAACAAAAGCAACCATTCCAATTAAAATTAAGGGTGCAGTTTCTCCTAAAGCTTGAGCTAAACCAATTATTGTTCCTGATAACGTGCCAGGCATAGAAAGAGGAACTGTATGATGCATTGTGGTTTGCATTCGACTTGCTCCCATAGCAAGTGCTGCCTCTCTTATACTTGGTGGAACTGCTTTTAAAGATGCTCTAGCAGCTATAATTATTGTTGGTAGGGTCATTAAGGACAAAGTGATACCTCCAACTAATGGGGTAGACCTTGGTAATTGAAATATAGCCAATAAAACTCCTAACCCTAATAGACCAAAAACTATAGATGGAACCGCTGCTAAGTTGTTTATATTAACTTCAATAAAATCAGTAAATCTATTTTTAGGGGCAAATTCTTCAAGATAGATTGCAGCTAGAACCGCAACAGGAAAAGCTATCATTAAACAAACAAGTATAGAAAAAATTGAGCCCATAAATGAACTTGCTATTCCAGCTAGCTCAGCTTCTCTTGAGTCAGCATTTGTAAAAAAACTTATATTAAATTTACTTTCAACCTTACCATTTGCAACAAGTTGATCAAAAATTTTTAATTGATAATCGCTTACTCTTCTTTGGTCTTCAGGTAAATCTCTTGGATAATTTCCTTTAAAGACTTGGTCTAAATCATCTGAAGCAGTTAGATAAACTTCCTTTGTTTTTCCTATTAAATTAGGGTCATTTAAAAGTTCATTTTTAATTTCTTTTTCAAAAAAATAAGACACCATTCTCTTCAATTCATTTTCTTGATCTTCATTGGCGTTTGGATCTAAATCAGCCATTGATTTTAATGCTATATCGTAATAATCAGCGTCCTGTAAATCTTCTTTAGAAGGATTTTGGTCTAACATCATTAATTCAGCATCGAAAGTTACTGGAACAATAAGCCATGTTTTTTGAAAAGCTGAATAGCCAGTTGAAAAAATTTTAAAAATAAAGATTGTTAAAAATAAAAGTGCCATAAAAATTGCACTCAGACCGTATAAGCGAAATCGCTGTTCAGCTTTATATCTTTTATTTAATAATTGTTCTTTATTTTTATTCATATTTTTCTCTATATTTTTTAACTACTCTCAAGGCCACAATATTTAAACAAAGTGTTACTAAAAATAATGACATACCTAAAGCAAAAGCAGCTTGCGTTTTTGGGTCGCCAAAAGCTTGGTCACCAATTAGAATAACTACAATTTGAGCTGTAATCGTTGAAGTAGACTCTAAAGGATTTAAAGTTAAATTAGCAGCTAAACCAGAGGCCATAACAACTATCATTGTTTCTCCAATAGCTCTTGAAACACCAAGTAAAATAGATCCAACTATCCCCGGCAATGCCGCGGGAAAAATAACTCTCTTAATTGTTTCTGATTTAGTTGCTCCCATTGCGTAACTTCCATCTCTTAAACTTTGAGGCACACTTGTAATTACATCGTCACTTAAACTTGAAATAAATGGTATAATCATAATACCCATTACCCCTCCTGCTGCTAAAGCACTTTCAGCTGAAACTTCAAGACCCATTGAAGTTCCTAATTCTTTCAAAAATGGTCCAACAGTTAGGGCAGCAAAAAAACCATAAACAACTGTTGGTATACCAGCTAAAATTTCAATTAATGGTTTTGCATATTGTCTAACTTTAGTTGATGCATATTCAGCTAAATAAATTCCACTCATTAATCCAATTGGGATAGCAACGCACATAGCAATAAATGCAATAAAAAAAGTACCTGCAAAAATAGGGACTGCTCCAAAAGTATCTGAATACATTGTCGGATCTAAAGCCTCAGAAGAATCTCTAACAAAAGCTTTTGCTGGATACCAGTGAGTTCCAAAGACAAAATCAAATAATGGAATTACTTTAAAAAAATCTATAGTTTGAAATATAAGTGAGAAAACTATTCCAACAGTAGTTAATATTGCAGCTAAAGAAGCTGTAAATAAAACTGCGTTCAAAAATTTTTCAACTGGTTCTCTTGTTCTAGAATTAGATGAAATTCTTTTATACGCATAAGCAACAGAGGCAATAATTGCAGATAATACTATAACAACTTTTGAACTTTGAGCTATTGATCGAAGACTTAAATATTTTTCAGCTGAAGCTTCAATAAAAGGTGTAATTTCTCCAGTGAATTGCCCTCGAGACAATGCTTTTGATTTTTCGTATAATAAATTTAATTCATCATCAAGATAACCTTGATTTGAATAATCACTTAAGATTAATAGTTTTACAATTGTGGGCTCAAAAATTGCCCATAATGAAAAAATTATAAAGGCTGGTATTGCACACCAGATTGCAAGATAATAACCATAAAATTGTGGTAATGCGGTTAATCTTTTTTTTGTAGATTGAATTGTATATGCTTTTTTGCGTCCAAAATAATAACTTGTGAAACCTAGAAGAACAATAAATGTAAATAATATTAAGTTCACAGAATCTCCTTAAGTGAGGACTTTACTCTTTTTTTAAAAAAAAGGGGTCTAAAAAGACCCCCTTTTTAATCATTTGTTAACTGAGGAATAATTAATTACCCATAGCAACTAGCTTCGTAGCATTAGTTCTAGTTGTTTTATACAACTTAGAGTCTAATGGCACTAAACCAATGTCTGCTAAGTAACCACCTTTTCCAATAGCTTTCTTAGTTGTGAATTCTTTCACAAACTCATGTAAGCCTGGAATTACTCCAACGTGTGCTTTTTTCACGTAGAAGAATAAAGGTCTAGCAACAGCATAACTGTAGTCTTGAATAGACTTTAATGACGGTTGTCCACCATCAATACTTGCTGCTTGCAATTTATCTTTTGCAGCTAAGAAATAACTGAAACCAAAGAAACCAAACATTTCTTTATCTTGAGTTAACTTTTGGATGATTAAACTATCGTTTTCTCCAACTTCAATAGCAGCACCATCTTCTCTGTAAAGTTTTTGAGGTTTTTTGTATTTTTTATTTCCAGCTTCAAAACCAGCTTTATAAAGAGCTTTAGCTTCTTTGGTCATACCTTTTTTCATTACTAAAGAATTCCAAGCATCTCTAGTTCCTGATGTTCCTGGTGGGATCATCACTGAAATTTTTTGTTTTGGTAAGCTAGGGTCAATTTGGTCCCAAGTTTTATAAATATTTGGAACTAATTTACCATCAACAACTGTATGAGCAGCAAGTGCTAAATATAATTGTTCTTTAGTAAAGTTTACTGGTTTTGCATCTTTGCTGTAAGCTAATGTAATACCATCGTTACCAATTACGATCTCAACGATATCATTAACACCATTTTTCTTACATAGAGCTTTTTCTTTATCTTTCATAGCTCTTGATGCATTTGTAATATCTGGATGTTGTTCACCTACACCAGCACAGAATAGTTTAGCTCCACCACCAGTACCAGTAGACTCGATTACAGGAGTTTTAAATCCTGAACCACCAAATCTTTCAGCAACAACTGTTGCATAAGGGAATACTGTAGAAGAACCAACTATCTTAATTTGATCTCTTGCTTGAGCAACAGTTGCAATTGAAAGTGCAACTAAAGAAGCAATTACTATAGTTAGTTTTTTCATTATCTTTAATCCTTTCGTTATTTATTAATTAAAAGATGATTGACTCGTATAAATTTATTGAATCTTTAATATTACAGAATTGTTACACTTTTATTAAAAAGGTAACTTTTTAGTTGTATTTTTTTGATATAATTATTTGATCAATATCAGTTTCTAAGCCACCAATACATGAAACAGGGTTTACCTGTTCATTAAGAGCTAGTTCTTTGGTTGGACGTAAAGTTATTTCTAGTTTTACTAAGTTTACTAATTCCTCTCTAATTTCCTCATCATATCTCCAGCTTGGCCATGAACTTGGGGTTGAAAATATAGAAGTTAAATAGCTTGTAGCCATAGTATATCTATAATTACTCAAATTTTCATTCCTCAATAAAAAATCTCTTACAGAATTAAAAATATTCCTACATCTAAAAGAATCTGAAAAATAATTTTCCTTCTTGAGATTTCTATTCATAGGAACAGAAACAATTAAATCAATTGAATTTTTAGAATACGAGGTAACTACGTCTGTATAAAATTCAGCTTCAGTAACTTCTAAATGATCTTTAATAGAAGTATATGAAGTTTTCAAATCTGCCTCTAATCTAAAAATTCCAATATCAAAAACTGTAAGTTGCTGATTTCTTAATAATGTTGTGATATCTTTAGAAAAAACACTTGTTGTTATAGAGCTTAATAAAAAAGCAAAAATCAAAATATTTTTGAATATTTTAACCATATAAAAAAATTAATTAAAAGATTAACATTAATCAAGTAAAGAATTGTTAAAAAAAACCTTCTAAAACTATTACAATATAATATTTTTTAAATTTAAGTTTTCGCTGGTAAATAAATTTGAATTTCAGTTCCTTGGTTTTCCTCACTTAGAATCTCATAGTGTCCACGATGTTGAGTAACTATATGTTTAACAATAGCTAATCCTAAACCGGTTCCACCAACCTTGTTACTTTGTTCAAGATCTACCCTAAAAAATCTTTCTGTAATTCTAGAAATATATCTTTGAGGAATGCCAACACCTTCGTCTTTAATACTGATCATAAAATTTTTTTCTAACAATTTACCATCGCTAATTTTGCTTGATATAAAAATAGACTTATTTTCCTTTGAATACTTAATTGCATTATCTAAAAGATTAGAAAAAACAGTTTGTAATTTTTTTTCATCTCCAATAACAACTGTTGGATTGGCGAGAGATAAATTAATATTTAATTTCTTTCTTTTTAAAACAATCTCAAAATTACTGATGATTGTTTTGAAAAGATCATTTATATCAACTAAAGAGTTTGGCCTTATGTGTTCTTCTAATTCAATTCTTGTTAGTATTAAAAGATCATTAATTAAATTTTCCATTCTATTTGATTGATCAGTCATTATTTTCATAAATTTTTTTTTAGCCTTTTCATCATCAGACGCTGGGCCCTCAATTGTTTCTAGTGATCCTTTGATTGACATTAAAGGTGTTCTTAATTCATGGCTTACATTTGCTACAAAATCAGTTTTAAATTTTTGTGCTTTTGTAATTTCAGTAAAATCTTTTAAAAATAACACAACAGAATCTGGTTCAGTAAATAAATGAGTTGGACCAGGAATAATATAAATTTTATAAAACTGATATGATGGCAGGTCTATTTCAACATCAATATTTTTGGTTTTATTTTCTAAGATAGCTTTTTCAATATTATCTATTAATTCTGGTTTTCGAATTACAGAGGATATGTTTTTATCAATTAAATTACTTCCAAATCTTTTTAATGCACTTGGATTAGCATATTTAATTATGTTAAATTTATTTAATGCAAAAAACTGATCCTCAAGTTCATCAATAATTACTCTTTTGGTTTTTTCCTCTCTTTTATTAATTATTGTAGCAGTATTTATTGATTTGTTTTTTTTTTGATTAAGTAAATAGAGGAGATAAATTATAACAACTATAAGTAGAATGATGAAATATTCCATAAATTTAGACGGCTTAATTTTGCATCATTACACTTTTTAATGCAAATAAATTAAGGAAAAATTAACTAATGATTTGGTGAAATATTGTTAAAAAATATTTTTGCTGTTTCTTCCCAAGTGAATTTTTTTGCAAATTCAAGACAATCATTTCTATTAACTTTCAAAGCTTTATGAGCTGAAACTTTAAGATCATTATCTAAACAATTTATTTTGGAACCCTCAAATATATCTTTAGGACCTGGAACAGGATAAGCAGCTACAGGTGTTCCGCAATTTAAAGACTCACAAACTACAATTCCAAATGTATCTGTTTTACTTGGAAATACAAAAACATCGGAAGATGCAAAATGAGACGCTAATTCACCGTTTGTTTTTTCTCCTAAAAAAATATCTTTAGGAAATTCTTTTTTTAATTTTTTTAAATCAGGTCCCTTTCCTATTATCATTTTTGTACCCTCTAAATCACATTCTAAAAAAGCTCTTATGTTTTTTTCAACTGCAACTCTTCCAACATAAATCCAAATCGGTCTTTTATGTGGTAAATCAATTTTTTTTGGACTCTTAAAAGCTCCATGATTGCCTCCTCTTGTCCAAGTAATCATTTTATTATTATCTATACCTATATCGATTAATTCTTTTCTCATAGATTCTGTTGTTACTAAGATTCTCTCAGCCTTGTTATGAAAGTTTGCTAAGAATTTTTCAGCCCATTTTGCAGGTATAATAGGAAAGTAAAGCTTAAGATATTTATCAAATCTTGTATGAAAACTTGTGGTAAACTTTAGTTTATTCTTCAAACAATATCTTCTTGCCATAGTCCCTATAGGACCTTCAGTAGCTATATGAATTGCATCAGGTTTTATTTTCTTTATTAAGCTACCAACTCTTGGCCAAACATTAATAGATATTCTAATTTCATTATATTTTGGCATCGGAAAAGTTAAAAATAATTCTGGTGTGATATATTCTATTCTATGACCTTGTTCTTTTAAAATTTTACCTGTTTCATGCAAGGTTCTTACAACACCATTTACTTGTGGAAAATATGCATCTGTTGCGATTAAAATTTTCATTAATTACGAAGCTTTTTTTAAGTCTTCATTTTTAATAGGTTTAATTATTTCTTGAGTGTCTAAATATTGTTCTCTTATTTTATCCCAATATAATATTTCAAAGCTACCATCGTAATTTTCGGCTAATGCAGTGCAAGATTCTACCCAGTCTCCACAATTTAAATAATTGACCCCATTAAAATCTCTATCCTCAGCATGATGGATGTGGCCACAAATAATTCCATCAAATTTTTTTCTTTTTGCATAATCTGAAAGTGTTTTTTCATATTCACCAATATATTTAACTGCATTTTTGACTTTATACTTTAAAAATTTTGCAAGAGACCAATATTCTTTTCCTCTCAATCTTCTAAAAAAATTAATTATTACATTTAATTTTAATAGTAAATTATAGGTTATTGATCCAAGTTTAGATAACCATTTAGCATGTTTCATAACACCATCCCAAGCATCACCATGAACAACAACATATTTTTTTCCTGCATTTGTTTCATGAATAACTCTATTAACCATATGGATGTCACCAAAATGCATTGGAATAAATTTTCTTAACATTTCGTCATGATTACCCATTATGTAGAAAACTTTGGTACCATGTCTAGCTTTTCTTAAAATTTTTTGGATTACATCATTATGTTCTTGAGGCCAAAAAAAACTTTTTTGCATTTCCCAGATATCTATAATGTCCCCTACAAGATAAAGATTTTCGGATCTTGAGTTTTTAAAAAACTCTAAAAGTTTTTTCGCCTGACAACCCTTGGTACCTAAATGAACATCAGAAATAAATATACTTTTATATTTAAGTAAATTAGACATTTAAAGACCAATATTTTAATACAACTGTAACACGAATCATTTACTTCTTATTTCATTTAAATGTTACAAATTTGTTAAAAATTTTTTAAGGATTAATTATGTTATGTTGTTTGATTTATAATTTGAATTCTTCCTCTGGAAGAAAATCTATATTCATAAATAGGATTTTATCTAAGTTAAAAGAGAATATTTCTGTAGACTACTTTGAAACAAAAACAATAAATCAAGCTAAGAAAATTTTCAAAAATTTTAATCAAAAAAATTATGATCGACTAATAGTAGCTGGTGGTGATGGTTCAGTTTCTTTTGCAATTAATGAATTAATTAAAAATAATTTTGATTTTAAAGACGATTTTGCCATAGGTTATATTCCTGCTGGCACTGCAAATTTGCTTCAAGCTGAATTATCAATGAATAAAAAAGTTGATGATATAGTAAATGTGTTGGTTTCTAAAAATTATAAATCCTCTAATCTTGTAAAAATTAACGAGAATTATTTCTTTTTAATGGCTGGTATAGGGTGGGATGCAAAAATTGTTCATTCAATTAATTCAAAAATTAAAAAGATTCTAGGTAAAATTATATTTGGTATCAAAGGTTTTCAATATTTCTTATTTATGAATAATAAAAAATTAAATGTTACTTTTGATGGACAATTTTATCAAGCAGACTGGATATTATCCTCAAATACCAAATATTACGCTGGACATCATAAAATAAATAAAACAAATATTTTTGAAAATAAAATAGTCACATATATATTTAAGGATTTAACTAGGATCAATTTATTATATTCTATATTTTTAATAATTCTTAATGGTGATTTAAGTAGAAATAAAAATGTTATTACTACTTATTCACAAAACATTACTATTGATGGAAATGATTTGATACCTGTTCAAATTGATGGAGATAATTTTGGTTCATATAAAAAAATTCATTTAAATCTATCAAATAAAAAAGTGAATTTTCTTGTAAAATAATTATTTTACTCTGCCATAAATATCTTGATATCTCACTATATCTGTTTCTTTTAAAATCGAGCCTACTTGAGCTTCAATTATTTTAACTGGTTTTTTATAGGGATTTTCTATTCTATGGATTGCACCTAATGGAATAAAAATAGTTTCATCAGGTTTCATAGTGAAATATTTCTTATTTAAAGTAATTTTAGGTTCACCATGAGTAACTACCCAATGTTCAGCTCTATGATGATGTTTTTGAAGACTTAATATACCTTTTGGTTTTACATATAATTCTTTAATCAAGAACTCTTTACCATTAAATAGATTTACATAACTACCCCAAGGTCTATGAAATACATTCTTCTTTTTAAAATAATGTCTTTTATTTCGTCCGTACATCTTACAGATTTCTTTCCAAGATCCTAAATCAGACCAAGGAATATCTAATTTGATAGCATTTATATCTTTGGTTTTTTCTAATATCGCATAATCAAAAGACTTTGCTGTTGCTTTGGTAAATGCTTGTTTGTTTAAATAATATACATTACTTTTATATTTTGCTTTTAATACTGCTTTATTACAATTTCGATAAATATTTGGTTGGTATTTCTTAAAATTTTTAATGATTGAGTCTTTTCTCAAATAAAACATTCCAGAATTCCAATAACCTTTTTTACTAATTATTTGTTTAGCTTTAGCCTTTTTGGGTTTTTCTACAAATCTAGTTACTTTGTTATTTCTGGTTAAAAAATAACCAAATTCACTAGAGGGCATTTTGGGTTTAATCCCAAAGATAAAGATATTATTATGAGTAAGTTTCTTTTGATTTTTTTTGATAGCTTTATTGAATAAACCAACTTTTTCTATCAAATGATCAGCAGCCAAAAACATTAATGGTTGTTCGATTGGAATGTCTTTAATTAAAGCCGTGCTTAATATAGCTGGTGCAGTATTTCTTTTTGCTGGCTCTAAAACTATCTTGAATTTTCTTATTTTGTGTTTTTTTAAATGTTGTTTTACTTGTCTTAAATATTTTGCATTAGTGCTTATAATTGGTGCATCATATATAGATGCTTTAACTCTTTCTAAAGTTTTACCCAATAAAGTCCAATTACCAAAATCAATAAATTGTTTTGCTTGATGTTTTTTAGCTTTTGGCCAAAGTCTAGTTCCAGCGCCACCACATAAAATAACTGGGCGAATTTTCATTAAATTTTTGAATATTCCTTAACTTCTTTTTTCTTACCAGGGTGAGTTGGGGCTCCTAAACTTGCTGGCCCGACTGTTTGTGCATATTTCCAAAGAGTTCCTGAGCCAAAATCAGATTTTTTAGCCTTCCACTTTCTTTTTCTTGATGCCAATTGTGCTCTTGTTAAACGAACATTAATTGTTCCTTTTTTAGCATCAATATCAATTAAATCACCATTACGTAAAAGAGCTATAGGTCCTCCCAAAGCTGCCTCTGGACCTACGTGACCAACACAAAATCCTCTTGTTGCGCCAGAAAATCTTCCATCGGTAATTAAAGCAACTTTTTCGCCTTTACCTTGACCATAAATTGCACCAGTTGTTGAAAGCATTTCTCTCATACCTGGTCCACCAACTGGGCCTTCGTATCTAATAATAATTACATCACCATCTTTATATTTTCTGCTTTGAACTGCTTTCATCGCACTTTCTTCATTATCAAAACATCTTGCTCTTCCAGTAAATTGTAATTTTTTAAGACCAGCAATTTTTACAATTGCACCTTCAGGAGCTAAATTTCCTTTTAATCCTACAACACCCCCATCTGGTGATAAAGGTCTGTTATAAGCTCTTAAAACTTTTTGTTTTGGATTAAATTTAATACCTTTTAAATTTTCTTTCATAGTTTTACCTGTAACGGTCATGCAATCTCCATGAATATATCCACCATCATAAAGAGTTTTTAAAAGCATCGGCACACCACCTGCTAACCACATATCTTTAGCAACATATTTTCCACCTGGTTTTAAATCAGCAAGATAAGGTGTTCTTTTAAATATTTTTGCAACATCCATTAAATCAAATTTAATTCCTGCTTCATTTGCAATTGCTGGTAAGTGTAATGCTGCATTTGTTGAACCCCCTGTTGCAGCAACTATTGTTGCAGCGTTCTCTAACGCTTTTCTTGTAACAATATCTCTTGGTTTAATTTTTTTTGCTAATAATTCCATAACCATTCGACCACTTGCTTTTGCATACTTATCTCTTTCTTCATATGGAGCTGGTGTTCCTGCTGAATAAGGTAACGCTAAACCGATTGCTTCTGAAACACATGCCATTGTATTTGCAGTAAACTGACCACCACACGCTCCCGCTGTAGGACACGCTACTAATTCTAATTTTCTTAATTCTTTAGCAGACATTTGACCTGATGAATGTTTTCCAACCGCTTCAAAAACATCAACTACAGTTACATCTTTACCTTTATATTTTCCCGGAAGGATTGAACCGCCATATATAAATACACTTGGTACATTTAATCTAACCATAGACATCATTAATCCTGGTAAAGATTTATCACAACCTGCGATACCTACTAATGCATCATAACAATGACCTCTTACAGTTAATTCAGCACTATCAGCTATGACTTCTCTTGAAATTAAAGACGATTTCATTCCTTCATGACCCATGGCAATACCATCAGTAACAGTAATTGTGCAAAATTCTCTTGGTGTCCCTCCTGATGCTCTAACCCCCTTTTTCACTGATTGCGCTTGTCGCATAAGGGCAATGTTGCAAGGAGCAGCTTCATTCCAAGTTGATACAACTCCTATAAATGGTTTTGATACATCTTTTTCAGTTTCACCCATTGCATAATAAAAAGATCTATGAGGTGCTCTATCTGGACCTAAGGATGTGTGTCTACTAGGTAATTTTTTTTTATTAAATTTCTGCATTATAAACTCTCAATAGTTAAAGATATTTTTTTGATATTATCTTTAAGACTACTATAGTTAGTTTTTTCTTGTTCAACAATATTTTTTGGTGCTCTATCTGTAAAGCCTTTATTAGATAATCGTTGAGAAATCTTATCTAGTTCGTCTTGATATTTGTTCTGACGTTTTTGTAAGTTTTCTTTAATCAAATTAAGATCAACATTTTCATCAAAATAAATCTTAAAAATATCGCCGGAAATGACAAGTGTAGCAGAGGGTTTATCCTGTTCTTTATCAAAAAAATTGTTGATACGACCTAGTTTTTTTAAAATAACATCATTATTATTAACTAATAATTTATTTTTTTTAGCAATTTTGTTAATTGCAACATCAACAAATGAACCAGGGCTGACATTTAATTCATTTTTAAATGATCTTAATTCAGAGATAATTTTGATAATTTTTTCAACTTCTTTAAGAGATTGGTCTTTTTTAATTTTTCCAGTAGGCCAATTTTTATACATAAGGAAATTTTTATTAGACTCATCAAATTTGTTCTTTAACCATATTTCCTCAGTTACAAATGGTATGAAAGGATGAAGCATGACCAATATTTGCTTAAAAACATAAGCAGAAACTTCTTTTACCTCTGTTTTTGCCTTTTTATCCTCTGAGTACAGAATGGTTTTAGACAGCTCAATATACCAATCGCAATATGAGTGCCATGCAAATTGATAAGCATTTTTTGCAGCCTCATCAAATCGATAATCTTCAATATTTTTTTGAATTTTATTTTTAGTTTCTATTAACTCCGAATAGATCCATTTATTTATATTTAATGAGATTTTTGGAACTTTATTGGTTTTTTTAAAATCACATTTATTAGTGATTAAAAAATTGTTAGCATTCCATAATTTATTTAAAAAGTTTCTATATCCTTTAACTCTATCTTCTGAAAGTTTAACGTCAGTTCCTGGAGACGCCATAGAAAGCAAAGTAAAACGTAATGCATCAGCGCTATATTTTTCAATTAGATCTAATGGATCAATTACATTCCCTTTTGATTTAGACATTTTTTGTCCTTTTTCATCTCTAACTAACGCGTGGACATAAATATCTTTAAATGGTTCTTTGTTCAAAAATTCCATACCAAACATAATCATTCTAGCTACCCAGAAAAAAATAATATCAAAACCTGTTACTAAAACTGTTGTTGGATAAAATTTCTTTACGTAATCTTTTTTATCAGGCCAACCTAAAGTTGCGAATGGCCATAATCCTGAGGAAAACCATGTATCTAAAACATCAGGATCTCTAGAAAGTTTTACATCTTTTTTATAATGTTTTTTTGCTTGTTTAATTGCATCATTTTCATTGATCGCAACAAAGATTTTTTGATCAGGTCCATACCAAGCTGGTATTTGATGTCCCCACCATAATTGTCGTGAAATACACCATGGCTCAATATTATTCATCCACTGGAAATAAGTTTTAGACCAGTTGGTTGGAAAGAAATTTGTTTTTTTTGTCTTAACAATTTTTTTAGCTTTGATTGCTAATTTTTTTGCATCAACAAACCATTGCTCTGTTAAAAAAGGTTCAATTACTGAATTCGATCTATCGCCGTATGGAACTTTATTTTTGATATTTTCTTCTTTTACAAAAAAGTCTTTTTCTTTTAATTCATTTAATATTTTTTTACGGGCATCAAACCTATCTAAGCCAATATAATCTCTTGGAGCATTATCATTTATTTTTCCCTCTTCTGTAAAAATATTGATTATTTCTAATTTATTTCTTTGACCAACATCATAGTCATTAAAATCATGTGCTGGCGTAATCTTAAGCGCTCCAGTTCCTTGCTCTGGATCAGCATAATTATCTTTAATAATTTTTATTTTTCTACCTACGATTGGTATTGTGACAGTTTTGCCAACATAGTTTTTATATCTTTTATCCTTAGGATTTACCGCAATCGCAGTATCCCCTAGCATTGTCTCAGGTCTCGTTGTGGCAATAGTGATATATTCTGAAGAATTATCTATTGGGTATCTAATATAGTAAATCTTAGAATTCATCTCTCTTTGATCTACTTCCAAATCTGAAATCGCAGTTTTTAAAACAGTGTCCCAATTAACAAGTTTTTCAGCCTTATAAATCAATTTTTTTTTATGTAATTCTACAAAAACCTTAATGACTGATTTCGATAAATTTTGATCCATAGTGAATGCATTTCTTGACCAATCACATGAGCATCCTAATTTTTTTAGTTGATTAATGATTATGTCCCCATATTCATTTTTCCATTCCCATACTTTTTCTATAAATTTTTCTCTGCCAAGGTCAATTTTATTTAAATTCTCTTTTTCTAATTTTCTCTCAACAAGTGCTTGAGTGGCAATACCTGCGTGATCAGTTCCAGGTTGCCATAAAGTTTCATAATTATTCATTCGATAATAACGAACTAATAAATCTTGAATTGAATTATTTAAAGCATGACCCATATGTAAACTTCCAGTTACATTAGGTGGTGGAATTACAATCGAAAATTTTTTCGAATTTTTTTGCGGTTTAAATAATTTATTTTTCTCCCAATAACCATAAATTTTATCTTCAACTTTTGAATGTATATATTTATCGCTTATCATGGGTGTTATTAGTTTATAATTTAATAATCTAAATTAACAATAATCAAATTGGAACGTTATTTAATAGACTAATTGCAAATATTTTATATAAAACTCAGTGTAGCTATCTTCTAAAACATATGGCAACGTGGCGGAATGGTTACGCAGAGGATTGCAAATCCTTGTATCCCGGTTCGATTCCGGGCGTTGCCTCCAAAAAAAATCTTGTTTTAGTGAAAAAAAAAAGTAAGTTGAGATTTTAATATTCCTCGGTAGCTCAGTTGGTAGAGCAGTTGACTGTTAATCAATTGGTCGCAGGTTCGAGTCCTGCCCGAGGAGCCAAAAATTATCCAACCTTTGAAATATTGTTACTTCCTGTCTGTAATGATTTATTAAATTTCAATTTTTGATCAGCATTTAGTTCAGAATATAATTTCACTAAAAAGTTATAATTTACATTCATATGACCTTCTTGTGATTTCTCTAAATTTATAAGATATTCTGAAAAATCCTCAAAAAAATAATTAATTGGTACTTTAAGATAGTTCGATAATTGTAATAACCTTATTGAACTTACCCCATTAGTGCCTTTTTCATATTTTTGAATTTGTTGAAATGTGACGTTGATTGCTTTTGCTACTTTAGTTTGAGTTAAACCTAGTGCTAGTCTTCTAAGCTTAAGCTTATTGCCTAAATGCTTATTAAAATTATCTTCCATTAAGACCCCTCTTAATTTTTTAAAAAACTAATTGAACTAGTTTTTAATACCTACTGCAACAATAAATTTTTATTTTTTTTGCCTAAAAACCCTTATTAGGGGAAATATGTCAAGCATTACTTCAGCTATAATTTGAGAAATATTTCTTGAAATTAGCTTGAACTATAGTATCTGGCTGAGAAAAAGTTTGGTTCTATCGCTCTTTGGATTAGCAAAAAATTCTTTGGTATCAGCTTTTTCTACTATCATTCCTTCATCCATAAATATCATTTGATCTGCAACTTCTTTTGCAAAACCCATTTCATGTGTAACTACAATCATAGTCATTCCTTGTTTTGCTAAATTAACCATAACATCTAACACTTCTTTAATCATTTCGGGATCTAAAGCAGATGTAGGTTCGTCAAAAAGCATTATTTTTGGCTCCATACATAAAGCTCTTGCAATAGCAGCTCTTTGTTGTTGTCCTCCAGATAATTGTCCTGGATATTTTTGTGCTTGATCAAGAATTTGCACTCTTTCTAGATGTTTTAATGCTAATTCTTCTGCCTCTTTTTTGGGCATTTTTTTAACCCAAATAGGAGCTAATGTGCAGTTATCCAAAATAGATAAGTGAGGAAATAAGTTAAATTGTTGAAATACCATTCCAACTTCAGCTCTAATTTGTTCAATATTTTTTGTATCCTCTGTTAATTCAGTTCCATCAACAACAATATTACCTTCTTGATGCTCTTCTAATCTATTAATACATCTAATTAATGTAGACTTTCCTGATCCGGATGGACCACAAACAACAATTTTTTCTTTTGGTTTAACTTCTAAATTTATTCCTTTTAAAACTTGGAAATCACCAAACCACTTATTCATATTACTTATTTGGATAATACTATCTGACATAAATTTTTATCTATCGGTTTTATATTTTTGTTCTAGATTATAACTATATTTACTCATTGCATAACAAATAATCCAGAAAATTATAGCAGCAAATACATACCCTTCCATAGCAAATCCTAACCATTTCGGATTTGTTTTAGCTAAATTTAACATTCCAACTATTTCTAATAATCCGACAACAAATATTAATGGAGTGTCTTTTACTAATGCTAAGAAAGTATTTGCTATTCCTGGTATTACTAATTTAAGAGCTTGAGGTAAAATTACAAAAATATGCATTTTCCAATATCCCATCCCTAATGATTTCGCAGCTTCGTATTGGCCTCTTGGTAAAGCTTGTAAGCCACCTCTTATAACTTCTGCAACATATGCAGCCTCAAATAAAGAAATTGCAATTATGGCTCTTACTAATTTATCAATGAAAAAGTCCTCTGGTAAAAACATCGGAAACATTACAGCAGACATGAATAAAACTGTGATTAGTGGAACACCTCTCCAAAATTCAATAAAGCCAACTGATATATATCTAATTAATGGAAATTCTGATCTTCTGCCAAGAGCAAAAGCCATTCCGATTGGAAAACAGAAAATAAGACAGAAAAAAGAAATAATAAATGTTAGTGACAAACCTCCCCATGCACCTGTTTCAACCCAATTTAAACCATCTAATTTTCCAAGCTCAATGTATTCTTCAAAAAAAAGAAAATATTTCAAAATTACATAAAGCGCTAAAGGAACTATTAAAAAGTAATAAAACTTAAATTTACTTGGAATAAAAAAACCAATGATGATAGATAAAATTGCAGCAATAATTCCATAAGAAAAGTCAAAAAATACAGGGCCACCTGAAATAAAAAAGAAGATAAACAAAAATGCAATCAAAGGATAAATAACTACATAATAAAGTGTCAAATATTTCTTAAATTTATCAGTCGCAAAGTATCCAACAGAGCCAAGTAATACTAAAGCTACAAATGATAGATTAATTCTCCATTGTTCTGCATTTGGATACATTCCATACATAAATCTTCTCATCCAAACCTTAATATATGTCCAGCATGCGCCAGAACCCGTACAAACATCTTTTGTATCTCCTGCAAAACTAGCATCAATAACAAACCAGCTTAATATAGGTGGTAGAGATTTGATGATTATGAATATTATTAATAATGATAAAACAGCATTAAAATTATTTGTATTAATATGTTTGTTTAAGAGGTCTAGATTTTTAATTCCACTATACTCTATACGAATGAAATAAAGACCCACAAAACCAAGTATTAAAGGTAATAAGAAACTTAAAAAATTAGGTAAAAAACCAGTTAAATTTAATCTAAAAAAAGAGTTTAGAAAAACATCTAAAATACTAATAAAAAATAAAAAAGAACCAAGATACAAAAAGGTATTAAGATTAGTTCTATCAGGTTTTAAAAAATTAATACTCGACATTATTTCTCCTGAATAGCTATTTTCTTGTTGTACCAGTTCATTAAAATTGAGATTGAAATACTCAAAGTTAGATAAGTAAACATGGTGATTGATACTATCTCAATTGCCTTACCTGTTTGCATTAATGCTGTTCCAGCAAAGACTAACACTAAATCTGGATACGCTATCGCAGCTGCTAAGGATGAATTTTTAGTTAAATTTAGATATTGATTTGTTGTTGGCGGAATTATTATTCTCAAAGCTTGAGGCATAATTACTAATTTAAGTACTTGGTTAGGTGTAAGTCCAATTGATGCTGCTGCCTCTTTTTGACCTTTACCAACACCTTGAATTCCAGCTCTGACACATTCTGCGATAAATGTTGCTGTATATAAAGATAAAGATAATGTTAATGCTATTAATTCTGGGGGTAAACTAACTCCACCCTCATAAATAAATGATGTTGTTGCCAATTGTTTTAAAACAGGAACTTCAAAAGAAAGTCTTACGCCACCAATTAAAAAACTTAAAAGAGGAAGAATAAATATCAGTCCTATAGATATTAAAAAAACTGGAATTTGTTTACCTTGATTTTCCTGAACTTTTTTGGCGTGCGCTCGTATAACAATTATAGCTATGATTGCAGCTATAATTGAATAAAAGAAAATATTAAAATTTTGCCAAATAAATGCTGGGACGTATAAACCTTTTATAGTTAGAAAAAAAACTCCAAACATTGCTTCAGCATCTTGTGGAAGTGGCAAAGCACGTAATGCAGCAAAATACCAAAAGAAAATTTGAAGTAGTAATGGAATATTTCGAAAAAACTCTACATAGAAAGCTGCAAATTTATTAATTAGATAATTTGGTGATAATCTTGCTATACCAACTATTACTCCTAAGATTGTTGCAATAATTATTCCAATGACTGAAACAAGAATTGTATTTAAAAGACCAACTAAATAAGCTCTAAAATATGAATGTGATCCATCATATTCAATTAATGAAAACTGAACGTCAAATGAAGATTCTTGAGTTAGAAAACCATAACCAAAATCAATACCTCTATTTTCCATATTGATTTGGGCGTTATAAGTAAAAAAACCGAAAACTAAGACTACAGCCAAAACTGTAATTAATTGTGGAACTATATCTTTAAGTTTAAAATTCACTTTGGCGATAATATATGAGTTTATAAAAAAAGGGCTAGAAAAATCTAGCCCTTTTTAATTAATTTAAACTACAATTATCTTGCAGGTGGAACGTAAAGTATTCCGCCTTTTGTCCATAATTGGTTTGGACCTCTGTCTGGTAAAATTCCAGTGTCAGCTATATTTCTCTTATAACTTTCACCATAATTACCAACTTGCTTGATAATTCTTAAGCTCCAGTCGTTGTCTAGACCAAAAGCAGCACCTAATTCACCTTCAGCTCCAACTAATCTTTTAATTGCTGGGTTGTCTGAAGTTTTCATCATGTCTGCATTTGCTGAAGTAATACCATATTCTTCAGCTTCGATCATAGTGTTCAAAGACCATCTAACGATATCTTCCCATACTGCATCACCTTGTCTAACAACTGGTCCTAAAGGTTCTTTAGAAATAGTTTCTGGTAGAACAATGTGTTCATCAGGGTTTTTCATTTTTGTTCTTTGAGCAGCTAAACCAGATTTATCAGTAGTGTATGTATCACATCTACCTGCATCGTAAGCAGCAACAACTTCGTCAGCTTTTTCAAATGCAACTGGCTCATAAGAAATTCCTTTTGAATTAAAGAAGTCTCTCATGTTTAACTCAGTTGTTGTACCAATATTTGTACAAGCTGAGATACCATCTTTGAATTGGCTAGTTGAAGTGATACCTGAGCTTTTTCTTACCATGAAGCCTTGACCATCGTAGAAGTTTACTCCAACGAAAGTAAGTCCGATATCAGCATCTCTAGAAAGAGTCCAAGTTGTGTTTCTTGATAAGATATCAATCTCACCAGAAGTTAAAGCGGTAAATCTTTCTTTAGCACTTAGTGGTGTAAACTTTACTTTATTTGCATCACCTAATACTGCAGCAGCTACAGCTCTACATACGTCAACGTCAACACCAGTCCAATTTCCTGCAGCATCAGCATTAGAAAATCCTGGAAGACCTTGAGACACGCCACATCTTACAAACCCTTTTTTCTGAGTGTTTTTAAGTGTTTTAGATTTTTTAGCAGCCATAGACTCTGTTGTAAAAGTGAACAACACAGCTACCATAGCAACTAAAGAAGTTAATTGTTTTAAGTATTTAAACATATTTCTTCCTATTGTTTATTTATTTGTTAACAAATAATTCAAAATTACTTTTGAATATTCTTAATTTAAGCATGATAAAAATAGGGGTTCAAGGGAAATTTAATCTCATTTCAAATTAATTGAAAATCTAGTCAAGATAAATTTTGACCAAAAATGTGCTGGTAATGGCGCGCCCTGAAGGATTCGAACCTACGACCCTCGGTTTAGAAAACCGATGCTCTATCCAGCTGAGCTAAGGGCGCAAAATCTTATTACATATACAATAATTAATTAATTTTTAAAAAGGAATTTTTTCATAAGAAGCAAGATTGTTAACAACTCAATTCGTCCAACAATCATAAAAAAGATTAGACAATATTTAGTAAAATATGAAAGATTATAAAAAGTCAGATCACCTAAACCATATGAGCTTGAATTAACAGTATTCATTAACGTTAGAATAGATAATTTAAATGCATTTTCAAAGCTAAATTCATTTATGGTTAATAAAGTTGTTAAAATAAAAAGTGATAAAATAAATATTAGAACAGATAAAAAATATTTACTTATCTCATCAAAGTCAAAACTAACTTCAGAGAAAAACAACTTATTCTTATATATGTTTTTTGGTCTACTGAATGATAAAATCTGATTAACTGAATATTTAAATAAAGAGTAAATTTTCATAAATCTCAACCCTGAACTTGTGGAAAAAAAAGATCCTCCAATAATTACCAAAATTAAATAAATGAAAGTCAAATTTGTATTTGAATTATCTAGTGTAAAACCAATATTCGACATGCTACTTGATATTGATAAAAAATAATTTAAAAAATTTTGATTAAAACTAAAAAATAAAAAGAAAATTATTAAAACGATGATGAAGTAAATTATTAAATTGATATCTTCATATAGAAAATTAATATTTTTTTTCTTAAAGAAGAATAAATTATAACTAAAGAAAATACTAAAAAAAGATGTTAACATTAAAAATGATAAAACAATTATTTGGGTGTCATCCTTAATTATATTAGACAAACTATTAGTAGGTAAAAAACCTCCAGAGGAAATTAAAGAAAATGCTAAATTTAATGAGTCGAAAGTTCTTATAGAAGATAAATTTAATATTATAAAAATTACTAAAGTTATACCAGAATATATAAAAAACACTTTAAAAGCTTGTTTGAATATTTCAGAGGTATTAAATGAAAAAAAATTTGTTAACGTCTTTTTAAAATTTTCATCATAAATATCTATTAGATAAATTATTGAAAATAAGAAATACAATCCCCCTATCCATTGGATAGTTGATCTCCATAATATTAGGCTTTGATCTATATTTTTAATATTTTCAAAGATGGTAAATCCAGTAGAAGTAAAACCTGAAACTGCTTCAAAAAAAGAATTTATAAAAGTAAAATTGTAAATACTTAGGTAAAAAGGAATAGATAAAATTAAAGGTAGTAAAATATATCCTAGAAAAACAGTTAAAATTTTTTGAAAAATTGATGTTTTTTTAGGTGATATTTTTAAGCTATAAAAAAGAATTGCCAGAGTTGAAGATAAGAATAAACTTAAATAATAAGTATCTAAGTTTAGGTAAAGATTAAAATAGTAAGAATAAATTATATTAAAAAAAGATAAAATAGAAATTAATCCAAAAAAGAAACTTAGATATTTAATTTGCAATCCAAACATCTAATTATACTGAACTTAATCTAAAAATATTTTCAACAAAAGATATAGAGTCTTTTTTAACAATAAATACAACTCTATCATCTTTTTTAAAAATAAAATTGGATCTAGGTATAATTATTTTTTTATCTCTTAATACGGCACCAATCCTTAGTTCATCTGGTAAATTAGAATTTTTTATTTCTTTATTAATTAATTCAGAAGTTTCAATTATTTCAGCTTCAATTACCTCGTATTCACCATCTGATAAAGTATATGCATTTTCAATTGTTCCTTTGTGGATATGTTTTAAAATACTTGAAACAGTGGTCATTCTTGGGTCAATTAAATCATCAATTTTTAATGATGATTGAAGAAGTGAATAATTTGGTTTGTTAATTAATGCCATTGTTCTTTTATCATCTATATCTTTTTGATCTTTAGCGAATTTTTCAACTAAGACACTGACCATTAAGTTATCTTCATCATCATTTGTCAGGGCTAATACAGTTTCAGCTTCCCCTAAATTTGCTTCAGTTAAAACTTCTTCATCTAGACCATCACCATTTATAACAATCGCATCGTTTAGTTGATTTGCTAAAAACTCTGCTCGCTCCTTATTTTTTTCAACAATTTTAACTCGAACTGTTTCTAAGGTCTCCTCAATGTTCTTAGCTAAATTAAAACCAATATTTCCTCCACCAATAATTAAAATCTTTTTTGAAATTTTTTCTTCATGACCAAAAGCTTCAAGAGTTTCTGACATTTGCGACGAATTAATAATTACATAAATTTTGTCATCTTTTTTTACCGAGTCTGTTTTTTTTGGAATAAAAAATTTGTTATCTCTATTAATTGCGATAATATTTGCCTCTAATTTTGGATATTTATTTGTGAGTTCATTAAACTTAATACCTATAGATTTACAATCCTCTTTAATGAATATCTCAAGTAATCTTATTTTATTATCTGCAAATGGTACACTATCTAATGCACCTGGCGCCTCCAATTTTCTTTGGATTGACTTAGAAATTTCTATCTCAGGAGAAATAATCACATCAATTGGTAAATTTTCTTTATTATAAACTCTTGTAAATCTAGGGTTTAGATAGTCTTGTGATCTAATTCTTGCTATTTTTTTTTGAATATTGAATATAGAAAATGCTATTTGACATATAAGCATATTAATTTCGTCATTTCTTGTAACTGCTATAATCATATCTGTTTCAGCAGCATTGGCTTTCTCAAGAATTGATGGATATGTAGCTTTCCCAACGATTGCCTTAACATCTAAACTATCATTAATTTTTTGGATATCCTCACTAGATTGATCAATAACTGTTATTGAATGACCTTGTTCACTCAGTAACTTTGCAATAGTAAAACCTACTCTACCGGCACCACAGATGATTATATTCATTTTAGTTAAATTCTTTTATTCCTAAGCCTTTAAGCTTTCTATGAAGAGCACTTCTCTCCATACCAACAAAGTTAGCTGTTTTAGATATATTCCCATTAAATTTTTTAAGCTGGATAGTTAAATACTCTTTTTCAAAGTTTTCTCTAGCCTCTTTTAATGGCACAGATAAGCTATTTTCACCAATTTTATCATCATAATTGTCGCTTTTTAAAGACTCTTTTACAATGTTGGAGATTTTGTCTTTTGTATCAGGTTGTAAAATTGCAATTCTTTCAATCAAATTTCTTAGTTCCCTTACATTGCCTTTCCAATCATGATTTAAAATATATGAGTCATTTTCATCAATATCTAATTCTTTAATATTATAATTTGTAGAAATCATCTTCGAAAAATATCTTATTAGCAGAGGTATATCTGAAATTCTTTCGTTTAGTGATTTAATGTTAATTTCAAAAACGTTTAATCTATGATAGAGATCCTCTCTAAAATTACCTATTTTTATTTCATCTTTTAAATCCTTACTTGATGAACAAATTAATCTAACGTCAACATTAATATCATTATTACCATTTAATCTTTTAAATTTTTGATCAATAAGAACTCTTAATATTTTTGATTGAATGACCAAGGGAATTTCAGAAACTTGATCAATTAATAAAGTGCCTTTATTAGCTTTTTCTAAAGCTCCATATGAAATGGAACCATCGCTCTTTTCTTCCCCAAATAATTCTTGTTCATATTTTTCTGAGTCAAGAAGTGCTCCATTTAGAATTATAAATGGATTTTTTTCTCTTTTAGAATTTTTATGAATTTTTCTTGCAATTAATTCCTTCCCTGAACCTGATGGCCCATTTATAAGAATCCTGCTTTCAGTTAAGGATATCTTTTTTATTTGTTCTCGTATTGTAGATATATTTTTACTATCACCGATTAAATCATATGAAGAAAATAACTTATTTTCATAATCCTTATTTTGTTTTTTTAATTGAAGATTTTCAACAGCTCTGGTTATAAAGTTTAATAATCTAGCTTGGTCAAAAGGTTTTTCTACAAATTCAAATGCACCGTGCTTTAATGAATTAACAGCCATTTCAATATTAGCATGACCTGTAATAATAATTACCGGGACATCTTTATTTTTAGACTTAATGTGAGATAATAGCTCTATTCCATCATTATCACCTTTATCTAATTTTACATCTAAGATAGCTACATCAGGCATTTTTTTGTCAATCTCTTTTAACGCTTGATTGTAATTAGCCGCTACTCTAGTTTTGTAACCAGCATCAACAATTAATTCATTTAGGATATTTCTTATATCCGCATTATCATCAACTATTAATATTTCTGTTGTCATTAAAATAAAATCTTATCTGTATTTTAGCACCATTATTAATTGGAATAAATTTTAGTTCACCTTTGTGATCATTTATAATTTTGTTTACTATAGATAGGCCTAGTCCCGTTCCATTTTTTTTTGTTGTGTAGTATGGATTTAAAATTTCCTTTATATTATTTTTATCAAAACCAACACCATTGTCTTCTATTGATATTAAAATATGATCATTATTTGATGAAATATCAATTAAAATTTTCTTTTTAAAATCAGGGTTTTTTTCAACTTTTTGTTCGATGCTCTCAATAGAGTTCTTTATCAAGTTAATGAAAACTCTTGAAATTTGCTCTTTGTCACATTCGAGTAAAATCTCCTCATCTTTTTTGTTAAAATTTATTTCAATGGATTTATTAACTTCTGATAATAATTTGATATTTTCATTTAACAACTTTACCAAATTATTTTTCTTTAAAGTAGGTTTTGGCATTCTCGCAAAATCAGAAAATTCATTTACTAAATTTTCTATTTGTTTTATTTGAGAGTTTATAATTTTTAAATTTTCTTTAAATGATTGTTTATCTTCATTAGTTATTTGTCCAGTGTATTTAGTTCTAATACGATCTATTGTTAATTGTATTGGTGTCAGAGGATTTTTAATTTCATGGGCTAACTTTCTCGATAGATTTCCCCATGCTTTATATCTCTCATTTATTATTAATTTTTCTTGCTGGTTTTTTAGTCTACTAATCATAGAATTAAAATTTTTATTTAATACTTCCATATCTTTATCGGTTTTGATTTCTGGTACTTTTGTATTTAAGTTTCCATGACCTATTTCTGTTGATGCTAGAATAAGATTGTTAATAGATCTAAAAAATCTTGATGAAAATCTAATTGCTATTGTAATTGAGATAAATAATAGCAGTGAGACAATTATAATATAAATGATAAAAAAAGAAATTTTTATGCCTGTGCTTCTATCCTCAACAGTATAATAAAAATTTATAGCTTCTTGAGATTCAGCTAAATAATTCGAAATATTCTTATCTAAAAATTTTACCACATAAATAAATCTATCTTTTGATGATTGTAATCTCATTATCGCAGCTGAAATATTTGCTTTAGTGTCAATTATTTTTAATGGTCTATCATCTTCAAGAACTAAATTGAGCGCTTTATCAACGGGCGGAATGTAACTATCTTTATTTTCAGTTGAGTATAATAGTTTTTTATTTTTATCTATAATATGAATTTCATCGACATTTCTGATTAACTTTTGTGTCCTTAAAAACCTTAAATACTCATTTGCATTTTCATTCAAAAAATTCGCACTTTTGTTTGTATCAAAAGCAATCAAAATTATATCCGATTGTATTTTATTTCTTACTTCTTCAACATAATTTTTAGCAAGTTCATAGGAATTATTTACAACAGTTGTAACTTTCTTATCGAAGTACTTTTCTAGAGCAAAAGAAAAAAGAAATAAGGAAAAAATTGAAATTAAAATTGATGGTATCAAAGTAAATAATGAAAAATACGTAATGTATTTTTTATTTGACGTTAATCCATCCTTATCAATATCAATTTTAATTGAATTTTTAACTTCTACAAAAATAAAAATGAATAATAAAATAAGTAAAAAAATATTTGAAATTAGTAAATATTGTAAATTTTTTTCATTTAAATCAACAAAACTTCTATCAATAAATGTTAAAAAGGTTAAAAAACCTAGAAATAGTGTGATACTAGATAGAATAATAATAATTATATTTTTTTTCAAAAATTCTAACATAAATTAGAATTATAGCATTTAAACGAATGAACAACTATTTTGTAATATTAGCTGCTGGAAAAAGTAAGAGATTTAATAAAAAAAAACCTAAGCAATTCTTTAATTACAGAAATAAAGAAATAATTGATCATTCCATTGAAAAATCCCTCAATTCAAAGCTATTTAAGAAAATTTTAATTGTTTCAAATAATCTTAAACATTTAAAAAAGAAGAAGTATCCTAAATCAATAAGTATTATTAAAGGAGGAAGGGAAAGATCAGACTCTTCTTTAAAAGCTTTAAAATATCTTAAAAGATATAAGCCAAAAAATGTATTTATACATGATGCTGCTAGGCCAAATTTCTCAATTAAATTACTAAAAAATATTGCTAAAAATTTGAAAAATAACAAAGCTGTAGTTCCAATTATCAATTCAAAAGACACAATAAAATATAAAACTCAAAATCGAATATTTAATCTCAATAGAAATAATTTGTTATTAACCCAAACTCCTCAAGCATTTAGATTTAAAGAGCTGTATGAAATTGCAAAAGATCACAAAAATAAAATTACTGATGAAGCAACATTATTTATAAATAAAGATTTCAAAATCAAATTTATACCTGGTGAAAAATCAAATAATAAAATTACATATATTGATGATATTAAAACTCCCAAAACCTTTTACGGTATAGGTTTTGATATCCACAAGTTAGTAAAAAACAAAAAACTTTATCTTGGAGGAGTTAAAATTCCTTTTCATTCAGGTCTTGAAGGTCATTCTGATGGAGATGTAATTTTACATGCAATTATTGATTCTATTTTAGGAGCTATTAGAAAAAAAGATATTGGAACTTATTTTCCAAACACAAAACAATATAAAAATATCAGATCTCCAAAAATGCTAAAACCAATCATGATTAATTTAAACAAATCTAATTTTTTTATAAACAATTTGGATATAAACTTAATTTGTCAAAAACCAAGAGTTTCAAAATATAGGGACAAAATAATTAAATCAGTCTCAAAATTAACTGGTATTAATGAAAACCAAATAAATTTAAAGGGTAAAACTGTGGAAAAATTAGGTTTAATTGGAAAAGAAAAGGCTATCGCTTGTGAGACCATAATTTCAATCACAAAATATGATTAAAACTTTTAATTCATTATTAGCAACAATGTTTGGGCTAGGAAAAATTAAGATTATTCCTGGAACTTTCGGATCCTTAGCTACAACTATTTTTCTTTATTTTTTTTTTCATATATTAAAGTTATCACCAAATATAGTCTTAATAGGTTTGCTTATTATTTTTATTTATTCATTCATAGCGGTAGCATCCCATATAAAGGAAAAAGAAAATAAAGATCCAAAAGAGGTCATTATCGATGAATTTATAGGTCAATCTATACCAATTTATCTCTACGAAATATCCCATGGAACACAAAAAACATCTGATGAAGCTATAATTTTTTATGGAATTTGCTTTGTACTTTTTAGATTTTTTGACATTCTTAAACCATTTCCAGTAAATTATTTTGACAAAAATTATAAAAATAGTTTTGGTGTAATAATGGACGATGTTTGCGCAGGATTATATGTTGTTCTATCATTAATTTGTTTTATGTTATTAAGCAGTTATTTAATTTAATGAAAAATTTAGTCAGGCTTTTAACCAAAAAAAAATTAAAACTTTCTGTTGTTGAGTCTTGTACTGGAGGGATGTTAGCTAGTTCAATTACATCAATAAGTGGTGCCTCAAAAGTATTCAATTTAGGACTAGTCACCTACTCTAACCAAGCTAAAATTAGAATTCTCAAAGTTAATAAAAATATCATTAAAAATTATGGTGCAGTTAGCCACCAATGTTGTTTGGCAATGGTAAATAACTTATCTAAAATATCAAAAGCCAATATTAACGTTTCTATAACTGGAATCGCTGGCCCCAAAGGTGGCACCAAACAAAAGCCAGTAGGTCTAGTTTATATTGGTATAAAAAAAGGCAAAAAAGTACAGATTAGTAAGTGTTTATTTAAAAGTAAAAAAAGATCTTCAATTCAAAAAGCAACTGTTAAAAAAACCTTAGATTTAATTCTTAGAATTTCCAAATAATTCTTCAGCTCTTTTTTGAAAGGCATCAGCTATTTTTTCTAAACCAAATTGAAAAGAGACTACCATTAAAGAATTTAAAAATTTATTCTTTATTTCAAAATCAATATCAAAGGTGATTTCAGTAATACCATTATTTTTATCAGTAAAAGTCCAATTATTTGTTAGATGATTTAATGGTCCCTCTATGTTTTTTACATAGATTGAATCAGTTTTTTTATTAAAGGCAACATCACTTTTGTATGTATCTTTAAATGGTCCTTTACCGATGGTTAAATCAGCAATAATTTTTTGTAAATCACCATCTTGTTTGTTTTCATATATTTTCGCATCAAAACAAAATGGAACAAATTCAGGATATTTTTCTATATCTAAAACAAGTCCAATTAAGTCTTTTTTTTCACATTCAATTAATCGCTTAACTGAAGCTTTTGGCATTAATGATTGTTAATTCGATTTTGTTGTAGCTTAGCAAAATCTTCATCTGCATGATAAGAAGATCTTGTTAATGGCGATGAAGAAACTAATAAAAAACCTTTTGATTTCGCAATACTTCCTAATTCATCAAATTCTTCTGGTGTATAGTATCTATTAAGAGGATGATGTCTAACAGATGGTTGTAAGTATTGACCAATAGTTAAAAAATCTACATCAGCAGCTTTTAAATCATCCATTACCTGTAAAATTTCATCTTTTTTTTCACCTAAGCCAACCATTATCCCTGATTTAGTAAAAATTTTCTTATTTATCATTTTAGCATTTTTCAAAAGTTCTAAAGATGCAAAATATCTAGAACCGGGTCTTACTTTAAGATAAAGACTAGGAACAGTTTCAATATTGTGATTAAAAACATCAGGATTTGCCTCTAAAACTTTTTTATAAGCATTACCCTTTCTTAAAAAATCAGGAGTTAAAACTTCAATTGTAGTATTTGGATTTGTTTTTCTTGTTTGGTTAATAACCTCAAAAAAGTGATTTGAACCACCATCATCTAAATCATCTCGATCAACTGATGTTATTACAACATGTTTTAAATTTAATTTTTTTACAGCCTGAGAAATTTTTATTGGTTCAAGATTATCTAGTTTTCCTGGTTTACCAGTTTTTACATCGCAAAAAGCACATGCTCTTGTACATGTATCACCCATAATCATAAATGTAGCATGTCTTTTACTCCAACATTCAGTGATATTTGGGCAATTAGCTTCCTGACAAACTGTTACAAGATTATTTTTATTTACAATTGTTTTTGTTAAAAAAAATTCTTTACTATTTACTAATTTTGATCTTATCCAATCTGGTTTTTTTTTAATTGGATTTATCGGTTTATTCTGCTTTTCTGGATGTCTAATTTTCATTTTTTTTAATTATATAAATTTTTTCATTTTTTTTTCCAAATATGAACCTTTCTCTAATCAAAGATTCTATATAATCAAGATCTAGATTGTCACTTAACAATGAATTCTTAAATTCCAAGTCACTTATTTGGTTAATTATTAAAGATTCTTGTTGTTTTAAGTTTTTTAAAATCTCTTTTTTTTCAAAATATGAAATTAACCCTCTTTGACCAGTTAAAAGATTAAAAAAGAAATAAAGAATCAAAAAAGTAGAAACTAGTAAAAAGTAATTTTTTTTTAATCTTTGAAGCATTAATGAATCTTATTCATTCTAGCTTTTTTTCCAAGTTCTTCTTCTATACGAATTAATTGATTATATTTGGACACTCTTTCAGATCTAGCTAAAGATCCTGTTTTTATTTGGTTGGAGTTGGTACCTACCGCTAAATCGGCAATAAATGTATCTTCACTATCTCCTGATCGATGTGAGATAATAGTATTAAACCCTATAGTTTGAGCAAATCTTATGACATCAAGTGTTTCGGTAACTGTACCAATTTGATTTAGTTTTATCAAAATTGAATTTGATGAAACATTTAGAAATCCCTTTTTTAATCTTTCCAAATTTGTAACATAGAGATCATCTCCAACTATCTGTACTTTTTTAGTAGATCTCATTAATTTACTCCACGACGTCCAATCATTTTCAGAAAATGGATCTTCAATGGATTTAATTTTATATTTATCAATCATTTTTTTGTATTCTGAAATTGTTTTATCAACGGAAACATATTTTTTTGAGTTAATAGAATATTTACCTTTTTTAAATAATTCATTAGCTGCAACATCCAAACAAATTGAAACATCTTTACCATTTCTAAATCCTGATTTTTTAATTGATAAAACAATCAAATCTAAGGCCTGATTGTTATTATTAATCATAGGTGCAAATCCACCTTCATCACCAACCGATGTGGCTAAACCTTTTGCTTTAATTAATTTACTTAAGTTTTTTATTACCAAATAACATATTCTCATTGCTTCAGAAAAAGATTTTGCTTTATCTGGTCTAATCATAAATTCTTGAATTCTAAGACCATTATTTGCGTGTGCTCCACCATTAATAATATTCATTAATGGATAAGGTAATTGAAAATTT
>CACDQT010000005.1 GCA_902554995.1 uncultured Pelagibacteraceae bacterium
AAAAAATATAGCTTATTATAAAATACCAGTAGATTTTGAGATAACTGGAAATTTTTTAGGATATATTAAGTTTAAAAGGCAATTATCTCTATCGCAAAAGACGTTAAACTTTGACAATGAGTCTATCAAAGTGGTAAAACAGGGAGATTCAACTGGAGCGATAAAAGTGAATGGAACATTAACTATTGTAGGTTTGGCAGATGAATTTTTTTAGGAAAATAACATATATCATTTTCATGTTGTTTTTTGCATTCGCGGGAAAAGCTGATAACCATGATAAAGAGCAGAATATTGTTGAGCGAGCAAAAGAAGTAAACCAAAAAATAAAAGAACAGCAAGCACAGAAAAAATCGAATATCAGTTCAGAGATTAGTAAAGAAGAGCCACTCCCATTAAATGATCCTTTTGTCGGTGATGGTACTCTTGGAGGTTCTAGCGCAGGTGTAAAACTAATTGCAGAAACTGAGGAGAAAAAGAAAAAATTGAGTGTGTTCAATTACAAATTAGTTGGAATAATTGAAGGTGAGGGCGTAGGTTTCGCGTCTTTGGTAGATGAAAATGGTGACATAATAAATGTTGCTTTTAATGATGAGCTATCTCCAGGAGTAAGATTGATAGGTATTAGTAAAAAAGAAGTTATTTTTGAAAATGGTGAGGATTCCTTAGTTGTAATTAATTTCAAAAATCAAATTATAGAGAGAAACAACTGATGAAAAAATCTTTTTTAAAAATATTTACAAGCTTTATTGTTGTAGGAATACTAGTTGCAGGCTGTACTGCTACGGGTAAGAAAAAATCTAGCAAAATTTTTAAGCATAATACTCCACTTATTAAGACTGATGTTAAAGAAATGGGTAAAGCAGAAATTGATAAAATGGCAGAGATGGGCCCAACTCCAGTAGAAGGAGATGTTGTTAAACTTAAAAAAAGAAAAAAACTATCTGCAGTAAAAGAAAAAAATTATCTTTTAATTCCTGAGGAATATGTAAGTTTAAAACAAAACGTAACATTTAATTTCCAAAACATGGACTACGGTGAAACCATGAGATTAATGGGAGAAATCGGTAATGTGAACATTCTTGTGGGTGAGGATGTTGCTGGGTCAGTTACAGCTTCATTGACAGATGTACCTTGGGATAAAGCTTTTAATGCTTTATTGGACATGAAAAATTATGCAGCAGACATTGATGTCGCTAGTAACATTATAAGAGTAGCTACTCCGGCAACATTAACTTCTCAAGAAAGTTATAAATCTGCAAGAGCTCAAGCTGTTAAAAAGAAAGTTGAATTAGAGGACTCAGTGGAACCAATTATTTCAGAAATATTTAGACTATACTATATTTCTCCAGCAGAAGCCAAAGCTACAATAACTGAACTATTTACTTCTAGCGGTGGTTCAGGTTCATTTATGCCTATACAAGTTACAGAGGAAAAAACTACTCGTTCTATTATTGTTAGAGGTAAAGAAAAAGATTTAGATGTAGTCGATAAAGTTTTAAGAGAAATTGATGTTAGAACTAAACAAGTTTTAATGGAGGTATACATAGTAGAGGCCGAGTCTTCTTTTGAGCAAGAGCTTGGTAAAAAATTAGGAGGTGCTTTTGCAAGACAAGATATGAGAGCAGGAGGTACTCTTGGTGGTACTTCCGTAGGTGCGCCATCCGGGACAGACTCTGCTATATCCGATGACACTTCAAACCTTGGTGATGGAAAAGATACATTAATGAATTTACCCGCTGCTGGGGCTACCTCAGGTATAGGAATATTAAAAAAAACAGGTTCAGCGGTGTTAAAAGTAGAATTGGAAGCAATGGAGAAAAAAGGTATATCGAAAATAATCTCTAATCCAAAAATATTTTCTTTAGATAATCAAACTGCAACAATCAAACAAGGTGAACAAATTCCTGTAGCGGGAGGTGATGGTGCTGACACATTTACTGATGCAGCATTAGTTATGACAGTAACACCTAGTATCATTGGAGATGGAAATGTGCTTCTAGATGTAAAAGTAAACAATGACTCTCCAAACAGACAGAATGCTGGTAGCGTTGGAATAAACACCATGGAAATTGCTACAAAATTACTAGTTGCTGACGGCGATATCGTTGTAATTGGTGGAATAAAGAAAAATACTGTTTCTGATAAAGCAGGTCAAGTCCCAGGTGCAGCAAATCTTCCTATCGTTGGAAAAATGTTTAAAGGGACAAGTAAATCTGATAAATTAACTGACTTATTGGTGTTTATCGCTCCAAGAATTTTATAATAACATGTTAAAGATAAGCAGAGAAAGTGAAATTAATTTAATCAATGTTTTAATTGATAATGATGTAATTTCTGGAAAAGATTTAATAAATATTAAGAAGACTAGCACAGAAGGTAACAAATCTCAGATAGAAGCCGTATTTGATCTTAAGTTAACTGATGAAAAAAAAATTCTTGATATTTTAGTTAAAGAGCAAAATCTTGAAATTGTTGATCTTGCCAAACAAGAAGTTTCTGAAGAGATCAAAACTGTTCTTCCATCTAATTATATAAAAGTAAATTTCGTTGCACCTTTTAAAATTGATGGCAAAACTTTACACATAGCTATTCCTGATAGCTCTAAACTAAATTTAATGAGAAATTTAAAAGCAATAACAAAAAAAAATATTGAGTTACATGCGGCACCCTTAACGCAGATTTCTCAGTATATAGAAAAAATTTCAAATGAAAGTGGAGAGGTGACTGCTGCAACCATTAGAGAAGAAAATAAAGAAAAACAAAAAACTTTTGATTCTGATCTAGGTGAAGCGGGAGAGGTGCTAGAAAATACGCCAGAAGAGGATATTGAGGCAATCGAAAATGAATCTGAGGTTATAAAATTCAGTACTGCTGTTGTTGCAGATGCAATTAAAAGCGGTGTCAGTGATATTCACATTGAACCTTATAGGTTCACATCAAGAGTAAGATATAGGCTTGATGGTATGCTTACTGAGCAAGAACAGTATCGAAAATTTCTTCATGATAATTACGGCGCGGTAGTAACACGTTTTAAAATTATGGGTAAACTTGATATTGCTGAAAGAAGATTACCTCAAGATGGTGCGATAAACTTTAAAATCGAAGGCAAAGTAGTTGACCTCAGGCTTTCAATTTTACCGACAGCAAATAATGAGAGAATTGTAATGCGGGTTCTTAACAAGGATGCGGGAGATATAACTTTAGAGCAACTTAACTTTGAAGAACAAGATTTAAAAAATTTAAGAAAGTCAATTCATAGTACCCAAGGTCTTATTCTAGTAACAGGTCCCACAGGTTCTGGTAAATCAACTACTTTATACAGTATTTTAAAGGAAGTAAGCAAACCTCATTTAAATATTTTAACTGCTGAAGATCCTGTTGAATATGAATTAGATGGTGTAGGACAAGTTCAAATAAAAGATGATATTGGTTTTACTTTTGCTAAAGCTCTTAGATCTTTTTTAAGACAAGACCCTGAAATTATTCTTGTTGGAGAGATGAGGGATAAAGAAACTGTAGATATCGGTTTGAAAGCTGCTTTAACGGGTCACTTAGTATTTAGTACGTTGCACACTAATGATGCACCAAGTACAATTACTAGATTACAGAATATGGGAACACCTGACTATTTAATCAGCGCTGCTTGTCAACTTGTTGTAGCCCAAAGACTTGCAAGAAAAAATTGCAAAGATTGTAAAGTTCCTGATGATGATGTAACTCCAAAAGTTCTACAAGATTTGGGTTTTACTGCTGAAGTTGCATCAAGGGTAAAAGCAATTAAAGGTAAAGGGTGTCCAAAGTGTAAAGACACAGGATATAAAGGCAGACAAGGTATTTATGAAATACTATCGGTTTCTAAGCCTCTTAAAGAAGCAATTCTAAGACAGGCCACAACTCCTGAATTAAGAGAAATTGCAGTTAAAGAAGGTTTTCAAACAATGCAAGATATGGGTAGAAGATTAATTGCATCAGGTGAACTAAATTTTAGAGAATTTGAAAGAGTTTTGTCTGAGGGATAAATAATTGTTAATTTATGGAAGCATTTACTTACAAAGGCATATCTGAAGGCAAATATGTGGATGGAGAAATTGAAGCGCTTAATTTAGATGAGGCATCTCATAAGCTTAAAGAACAAAAAATTATCATAACGAATATAGTTCGTTCGTCAAAAAAGAAAAAAACAGAGGTAAAAGAGAAGAAAAAAGGCAAAGGATTTAGCCTTTTTGGAAAAAAGAAGGCAAAAGTCGAGGATGTTCTAATATTTTCAAAACAATTTGCAACTATGGTCAAAGCAGGTTTGCCTATTTTACAGGTTTTGGGAATGTTAAGAGATCAAATTGAAAGTCCCGCTATGAAAGACATTATCGAAGATATTAGAAAAAGCTTAGAAGGTGGAGTTACTTTATCAAAGTGTTTTGAAAAATATCCTGAGCTTTTCGATAATGTCTACATTAACTTAATCAAAGCTGGGGAAGCCAGTGGTAAATTAGATGTATTTTTGCTCAAAATTGTCGAGTCTCTTGAGAAAAAGGAGAATATTAAAAAGAAGATTAAATCAGCTTTAATGTATCCAAGTATTATGTTTACAGTTGCTGTAACAGTTAGTGCATTCATGTTAGTTAAAGTTGTTCCGGTATTTGCTAAAATGTATGATGGAATGGGTATAGAATTACCCACTGCAACAGCAACTATAATGGCTATGAGTGACTTTTTAAGAGGCACTGGTGGAAAAGTTTTACTGTTTGGTTTAATCGGTTTTGTTTTAGGTTTTAGATATATTACCTCCAAGAATGAAAAAATGAAATACGCTTGGCATAAACAAGTTTTAAAACTACCAATTTTCGGTGACATGATATTAAAATCTATGCTAGCTAGAATTTCATTGATCATGGGAAACTTAAGTGCTGCAGGTGTTAACCTTCTTGAAAGTTTAGAAATTTCTAAATCAGTTAGTACCAATGTGGTAGTTTTAGAGTCTTTAGAAAATGTAAAAAAAGGGGTTTTTTCTGGAGACACATTAACAAAATTATTTTTAAAAGATCCTTTATTTCCTCCAACTTTTTCTCAGCTTATTTCCGTAGGGGAACAAACTGGACAACTCGATGAAATGTTTGGATCAGTTGCAAAATATTATGAAGCTGAATTTGACACAACTGTTGATAACCTTTCATCATTAATTGAACCAATTATGATTGTTTTTATGGGTATCATGATTGGAGGATTAATGATCGCGATGTACTCTCCAATTTTCAATGTTGGAGCTTTAATTGGCTAAAAATTTATAATTGCTTAGTTAAAACTAAGTGATTGATCCAAGGTTTTTTTCCATCTTTAAATTCAACTGCATCCATTATTTGTTGAATAAAAAAAGTTCCTAAACCACCCGGTTTAACATTGTCAATTTCTCTGTGTTTAACTTTTCCAGGATCCACTGGTGTACCCATATCATAAAAACCAATTTGTAATTTGTTTTCTTTACAACTTATTTGTACAACCATTTTATCTTCTGTATCAGGTGAGTCTTTGTAAGCATGTTTAACTATATTTTGTGCTGCTTCGGCAATTGCTAAAACTAATTCATCTTTTAAACTTTGGTCAATATGAAGTTTTTCAAAAACTTCCCTGCAAAAACTTCTGACATCTTTTAAACTTGATGATCGCACTAAAAAATCTTTTTTTTCGGTATGATTTGTGTGAGCTAATTCACTCATTAGTAATTATTCCAAATTTAATATTTGTTCTAATTTTGCCATCATGATGACTTTTAAAACAGATTTACTTACTTCTTTTATGATTACTTTTGTATTTTTTTCTAAAGCTTTTTGGTGACTTTCAATTAAAACAGATATTCCAGACGAGTCCATATATTGAACATTACTTAAATTAAGATGAACTTCTTTCCCTGCATCAATGTGTGGAAAAATAACTTCTTTTGCTTTTTCAGTAACATCCATATCTATTTCACCATCAAGATGAACTGTTGCTACATTTCCCTCTTCACTTACTTTGTAACTCATAAAAATTTCCTCGCCATTGCTAAAACTTTTTCAACTGGTTTACTGACTTCAACCAACTCAAATTTTGTATTTTTTTGTTCTGATAATTTTTTACTTTCAATGAGCACTGAAATTCCTGAGGAGTCCATATATTCAACTTTACTTAAATTTAAATGAACTTCGTGACCTGCTTCGATCAAAGGTAATATTGTTTGTCTAGCTTTATCAGCAACGTCCATATCAATTTCACCATTTAAGTGAACTATTCGTTTTGTATCAATTTCCTCTATTTTATATGTCATAAATTGTTAAATTAGCTCATTATGAGCAGATATTATTTATTTTCCACAAAAAAAAAGCTCAATATTGTTACTTTAATTTATTTACATATCAGAAAAAAATATTTAAAAATCTTATTATTAAATTAATTTAATTAATATAAAGAGGAACCATGAGAAATAATAAAGGTTTTACGCTAATCGAACTACTAGTCGTGGTTGCGATTATTGGTATTTTGGCTGCAGTTGGAACTGTTGCTTATACTGGATACACTGAAGGTGCCAAAAAATCATCAGCTAAATCAAATCACGCTTCTGTGGTTAAATATATTGCTGCTGAAGATCAAAAATGTAACGTCGGTGCCAAAAAAGCTTTTGGTCTAGATGTTGGAACAGCAGCTGGTGAATTTGATTGTGAAAACAGAACTGGTGGCACGATTGCTGCTGCTGCTGTTTCTGCACTTACAGATTTCAAAAATCCGTATGCAACATCTGTAGGTGCTGTTAGATCAGAGAATACTTCTCACGATAAAAAAGCAGACAGAGGTTACGTAAACGTAGTAGCTTCTAGTAATACTATAACAGTCACAACTTGCTTTGATGCAACTACAGAAGATTCCGATGGACCAAAGGCATGTGCAGTCGCAGCTGACAGAGTTGCTAATGAAATTGATGTTGCGGAATAACATTTTTAGATAAGAAAACTTATGATCACCAGAAGCTCAGGTTTTAGTTTAATTGAGCTTTTGGTGGTTGTAGCTATAATAGGAATTCTCTCAGCAACTGGGATGGTTCTTTACTCAGGTTATATCCAAAGCGCTAAAGCAAGTGCAGCCAAAAATCTTATGGCACAGATTGCTTTAGCTCAATCCGAACAATATGCTAATTCAGGAAGTTACTTTAAAACAGATTCTTCTGAAGTATGTGCTCCTCGGTCCCCTAGTAGCGATGAGGGCGTGGAAACTATTGTACAGATTGAACTAGCTTTATTTGATGGTGATCAAACAATACCTAGAGACGGTGGTTATGGATATTGTATTGGAGGAACTGATTCAAATAATTTTCTTGTAATAGCCCAAGAGTTTGTCAGTGGCGATTCCACTGAATGCACTCTTGAAGTTAGAAGAAGAGGTGGTGTCCAATCACTGGGATGTTAATTTAATAACGATCAATTAAAAAAATCATTTTGAGCACTTTACCAATTGCTAGTTGAATTTGTTTTGGTAGTTAATTAAAATCATGGATAAAGATATGGCTCAAGAGGTAATAGATGTTTTAACGAGTAATATTGACACCTTATGGGTGATTGATTGCGCGATTTTAGTTTTCATCATGCAAGCAGGTTTTATGTGTATGGAAACAGGTTTATCCAGACACAAAAATAGCATTAACGTTGCATTAAAGAATGCCGCAGACTTTGGTGTTTCGGTTGTTATCTTTTGGATTTTTGGTTTTGGTTTGATGTTTGGTACTTCCTACAATGGATTTTTTGGTACCGATTTATTTTTCTTTAAAACAGATAAAGCGGAGTACATGACTTACTTTGTCTTTCAAGCAATGTTTGTTGCAACAGCAGCAACAATTATTTCAGGCGCAGTGGCGGAGAGAATGAAATTTAATGGTTATTTAATCATGACAGTTTTGGCGACTGGAATTATTTATCCAATTGTTGGTCATTGGGCTTGGTCTTCTAGTTATTTATCTAAATATGATACAGTAGATCAACTCTTAGCAATAACAGGTACAGTTAAAACTACAGGTTGGTTATCAGATTTAGGTTTTGTGGATTTTGCGGGAAGCACCATAGTCCATTCTGTGGGTGGTTGGATTGCATTAGCAGCAGTAATTATTTTAGGACCAAGAATTGGAAAATATTCAGAGGCTAATAAAGGAAAGTTTACGGGCTCTAGTTTTCCTTTGGCAGTCTTAGGTACACTTATTTTATGGTTTGGTTGGTTTGGTTTTAATGGAGGAAGTAATGGCGCTATGGATGAAGCAGTTCCATTAATTTTAATCAATACTTTTTTAGCGGCAGCTTTTGGTTTGTTAACCGGATTAGGTATTTCATATTTAAGATTTAAAAAGCCAGATCCATTTTATATCATTTTAGGTCCTCTTGCTGGATTGGTTGCAATTACTGCTGGATGTAATTCAATGACTTCAGTTACTTCAATTTTTGTTGGGGTTGTTGGTGCAATTATTGCAATTATCGTAAACGAAGTATTAAATAAATTTGAAATTGATGATGTTGTTGGAGCGGTACCAGTTCACTTGGCTGCGGGAGTTTGGGGAACACTAGCAGTTGGTTTATTTAGTGACTTAAGTATTTTAGATACAGGTCTTGATAGATTTTCTCAAATTAAAATTCAGTTAATTGGTATCATCGCAATTGGTGCATTTACATTTATATCTTCATTTGTGATTTTAAGTCTTTTTAATAAATTTTACCCATTAAGAGTTAGTCCTGTTCAAGAAGAATTAGGTTTAAATATTGCAGAACATAATGCTGTTTCTATTGAGCATGATTTAATTTCTATTTTAGATAAACAATCAGAGTCGGGTGATCTTAAAATTAGAGGTCCTCAAGATCCTTTTACAGCAGGGGGCGTGATTGGTCTCTATTATAATAAGCTTATGAGTAAGTTAGAGACTAGTGAAGACGAAAAAAATAAGTGGCGTGAGAGAATTTCAAAAGAAGTTAAACTTGCAGTTAAAGTTCAAGAAAACTTTTTACCAAAAAGAAATTTAAAAAATTATCCTGTTCACGGAATTAATATTGCCGCAAGAGAAGTATCAGGTGATTTTTTTAGTTTTTATCCTCACAACGATAGCATTTATTTTATAATTGCAGATGTTGCCGGTAAAGGAATTCACGCAGGTATGGTCATGGCCAAGGCATCCACTTTGTTTGAGGTTTTAGCACAATCAAAAGTAGATCCAGATGAAATGGTTTTTCATATGAACAATGATTTAAATAATACTAAAACTGCTGGCATGTTTGTAACCTCAATTGTTGGTGAATATAATTTGATTACAGATGAAATTAGATGGGTGAATGCTGGTCATCAACCTGCAATTTTAAGAAACGGACAAGGTAAATATGATCAGTTTGAAAGTTCAGCACCACCATTAGGAGTAATAAAACAAAAAGATAAAAGTATTTATAATATTCATAAAACAAAATTAAATGGCTCAAGGTTTTACGCTTTTACAGATGGATTGTCTGAAAGTTTAAATGACAATGGAGAAGAAATTGGAATTGAGGGTTCAATTGGTATTATAGAACAAAACTATAATAAAGATACAATTAAACAATTAGATAGTATTACTCAATCTGTAATAGGAACGAGCCAAAATAGAAAATTATCTGATGATTTAACTTTAATAAGTATTGGAAAATAAGAATAATTTCTAAAATTAATTAATTGAAAAAAATAATAGACTTAATATCTTTTCATTTTTATGTTTTTGTATTTCGTAAGATTTAAATTATTTTTGATATCAATAATTTTGTTGATTTCAACATCCGCATTTTCGTCAGAAAAAAATATTACTTACATGCAAATCTTACAAGATCCTAATAACTTAGATTTAAATTTAAAGTACGCCCAACAACAAGGAAAAGTTGGTAACTTTAAACAAACAATTTCAACACTTGAGAGATTGAATATGCTTTATCCAGACAATGTTGAAATTAAATTATATTTATTATCTGTTTTAGTCCAAGTTGACTCTCCGGAAAAAGCTAACACTATTATTGAAGATATGAAATTAAGGAGAGATCTTTCAGCAGAGGATTTGGAAACTTTACAAGAAATTGAGGAAGAATTGAAAGATCGTGAACCAAGTTTGTGGAATTTTACAGCCGATGTTGGTTTTGGTGCAACGTTTTCCAATAACGTAAATAGTGTATCTAAAACAAGATTAAAATATGACTCAAATTCAATCGCAGCTTTTACATCGCCAAAACATGATAGAACTGAAAGTGCCTCGATCGGAATTACAGCAACAAGACCTGTTGGTGAAGAGTCGTCATTATTATTAAATTTTGGTCATACCACATCTAATCAATATCAAGAAGCTGATGATGATTTTCAAAGTTATGGTTTAACCATTGGTTTGGATACCACTTTAGGCAATCAAAGTTTAAGTCCTTATATAATTATGAGTAAAACTGATGCACAGCATGATGCAGACAGTTTTTCATTGATGTTAGGAGTAGGAGGATTTTTTACAGTTGGAGAAAGACATTCCTTTAGTTATGGGTATTCTTATTCAGACTCTAAGGCAAATCAAAATTCAGAAGACACAACAGCCGATGAAACTAATGCAATAGGACATGGTTATACTTTTGGTTATGATTTAATTTTAACTCCAATAATTTCTAGCTCGTTAAGTTTAGGTTACAGTGATAGTGATGCAAAAGTTGATGCTGGAAATGATTACGAAACTTATGAATTTGGTTTGGGTTTAAATTTTGCATTTCCTTGGGCATATATTGCATGGAGTGCTTCAACTAGTTTCAACGACTATAAAGTTGCAGACTCTTCTGTAGACTCAACCAAGTTAAGATCTGATCATGCAACAACAACAGATTTAATGATCACAAAAGCGGTAGGAGATATATTTCCATTTATTGATCCTAACAGAACATTGTTTATCAACCTGTCTTATGAAAAAACTTTCTCAGAGGCAAATATAATGAACTATGACTATTTAGCCGATTCCTTCGCATTAAGTTTTTCCAAGGGTTTAAAACTTAATTAATTAAATTTTTTTCAAATTTCGCTTATTAATTGATTTTTTTGACGTTCAATTTGAGCTTTTAAAGTTTATTTTTTTTATATTTTTGTTAGTTTTACGTTGATGAAAAAATTATTGTCAGTTGTAACAGGTCTAATTTTTATGATCAGCACAAGTGTTTTTGCTGAGGAAAAATTATCCATTGAAAAACAATTAGTTGGAATTGTCGGTGCAATTTCAGGAACTGTTAAAACTGAAACAAGAGAATTAAAAGCTGGTGACAAAATTTATTTAAATGAAACAATTGTTGCTGGCGCAGGATCTGGAACACAAATTTTACTTTTAGACCAATCAACATTTACTATCGGTGAAGACTCAGAAGTTGTAATGGATACATTTATATTTGATCCTGCAACAAATGATGGAAAAATAGTTGCAAGTGTAAAACAAGGAAGTTTAAAAGTTATTTCTGGTTTAATTAGTAAAAAAAATCCTGATAGTTTAACAGTAGAAGTGCCGGAAGGAACACTTGGATCACGAGGAACAGAATTTCAAACAATTGTATCAAAAGGTAAAACTGATACTTTATTAATTGGCCCAGGAAAAAATAATACTTTAGGTATGAGACCAGGGGCAGTTTTAGTTGGAAACAATTTAGGTTCAACTTTACTTGATAATCCATACAGCATGGCGTCAATGACGAAAGGTAAAGCACCCGGACAAGCAAAAAAAATTACCAAAAATCAGTTAAAGAAATTTAATAAAAAGATGAAAGCTCTAAGAGTTGCTAAGCTCTCACCAGAAGAGAAGAAAGGTAAGAGAAAAGAAATGAAAAAGCAATTAAGAAAAGAGCTTAAGTCTATGGGTTTTGAAAAAGAAGAAATTAAATCAATCATTAAAGAAAATATTCAAAAAGATAAAGAGAAGAAAGTAGCAATCAAAAAAGAAAGAGCTGAAAAGAAAAAAGCTAAAAAGAAAAAAGCCAAAGCAGAAAAGAAAAAGAATAAAAAGAAAAAAGCTAAAAAAGTAGATAAGAAAAAAGGTAAAAAGAAAAAAGCTACTAAAAAAGGTTCGAAAAAGAAAAAAGCTACTAAAAAAGGTTCGAAAAAGAAAAAAGCTACTAAGAAAAAGGCTACTAAGAAAAAAGCTGTGAAAAAGAAAGCTACTAAAAAGAAAAAAGCAGTGAAGAAAAAACCGGCTAAAAAGAAAAAGAAAGCAGTTAAGAAAAAAGTAAAGAAGAAAAAGAAAGTAGTAAAAAAGAAAAAACCTAAAAAGAAAATTAAGAAAAAAGTAGCGAAGAAAAGAAAGATCGTTAAAAAGAAAAGAGCTGCTAAGAAGAAAAGAGCTAAAAAGAAAAGAAGAAAAAAGAAGTAATTAGCTAGTTCTTAATAAGTTTCATTTACATTACTTAAATTAGATATAAATTTCACTTTGTGGAAGCTTTTGTACAAAAAAATTTAAATTATTTTGTTTTCTTAATTGTACTAACCTTATTAATTTTTCTTAAAATTTTAAATCCAGCATTTATTAAGTCAGTTTCTTATTTGAGTTTTGATTTGTATCAAAAAATTTTTGCTGAAGAAAAAGAGAGTGAAGTAGTTATCATTGATATTGATGAACAAAGCCTTGGTAAGTTCGGGCAATTTCCGTGGAACAGAACAGTTTTTGCAAAAATTTTAGATCAACTAAATACTTCAAATCCAAAAGCAATCGGTTTTGATATATTTTTCACTGAAAAAGATAAACAATCTCCTGATGAAATAATAAAATCATATAATTTAATTCCATCAGATGTTTCTGAATTACAAAATCTTAAAGGTCCAGATGATTTATTCGCTGAAAAATTAAAAGAGTCAAAATCAATTATTGCAGTATTAGGCAGTAACGTACCTTCTCATGCGAGCTATAACAGAAAAGCAAAAGCACGATTTCTATCAAAAGGAGGCAAGCCTGAGGAATTCACTTACGCTTATCCTTATTCAATAGGTTCATTAGAAAAATTAGAAAAAAATGTTCAAGGTTTAGGATCCATTTCTTTTTTAGATCAACTCGATGGTATTATTAGATCCCTTCCTTTAATAGTTCAGTTTAATAAAAAGATATATCCAACCATGGGCTTAGAAATGGTTCGAGTTGGATCAAAACAAAAAAATATTTACGTCGAATTAAATGAGGTGGGTATTCAAAGAATTAGTGCTAGACCTTATAAAGTAGAGTCTGATCCTAACGGTATTATCTGGATTAAATATAAAAAATCACAAAAAAAACAATATATTTCAGCCGGCGATGTTTATGATGGTAATTTTGAAAAAAGTTTTTTTGAGAATAAATACGTTTTAATTGGTGCATCAGCCCAAGGTTTATTCGATTTAGTTAAAACACCACTCGGTGTAACTATTCCCGGAGTAGAAGTTCATGCTAATGTCATTGAAAATATTTTAGATCAATCATATTTAATTAGAAATCCAAACACTTATATATTTGAGCTAATCTTTTCTATTATCATTGCTCTTTTAACTTTTATTTTATCTCAAAAAATTAAACCGAAATATAGTTTATCAATCTTCTTTGGTAATATTTTAGCAATCATTATTATTGGTTTTTCAATTTATAAATTTAGATCAGAGTTAGTAGATTTTAGTTATCCAATTTTCATTGTCACAATAACATTTTTAACAGGGCTTTATTTTAGGTTTATAGAAGAAAATAAAATGGCTTTAGCTAACTTACAAAAAGAGGCTAAACTTTTAAAAGAGCGAGAACTTGCTGCCGGAGTTCAAAAAAGCTTATTCCCAGATATTTCAAAGTTTGAGAATTTTATTTTTGCCAAAAACGTTCCAGCAAGAGATGTTTCGGGAGATTATTTTGACGTTGTCAGAGCAACACCTGAGGAATATTTTTTCACCTTAGCTGATGTATCCGGCAAAGGAGTTAAAGCTGGAATGTATATGGCAAAAGCATCCTCAATTTTTAGAACACTTACTAATTTAAAATTTCCTTTAGAAAAAGTTGTCTTTGGTGTCAATAATGAATTAGTGGAGGCAAAATTTAAAGGAATGTTTGTCACTGCTGTTTTTGGCAAATTAAATATTAAAACAGGAGAATTAGTTTTTATTAATGCAGGTCATGAAAGCATTCTTACTTTTGATGAAAATAAAAATTATGAATATATCAAATCTGAAATGCCACCAATTGGTATTGTAAAATATTTCACTGAAACGATGGTCAAATCAAATACTATTAATCTTAAAGATAAAACTTTTGTAGTTTATACGGATGGAGTAACTGAAGGGTATATGAAAAATGGGGAAGAGTTAGGGGCTGAAGGAGTACAAAAAATTATTAATGAAATGTCACAGGTCACACCAAAGTCTATCGTTGAAGCTATCGAAAAAGAGCTTAACTGGGGTGCAGAAAAGTTAAGGGATGACATAACTTGTATGGCAATTAACATTAATAATACTGAGCTGATAAAGAAGAAATAATTTGAAACCCAAATTGAATAAATTGGTTGTTTAAAATTAATCATTTTTATGTAAATTGCAGTTGTGAAACGAATCTTTTTATTACTATTCTTATTACCTCTGTTGAGTAACTGTACTCAATACTCCGCAATGGTAAGCCCCGCCTTAACACTAGCTCATACGGGAAGTTTCGTCCAAGCAACAACTTCTTTATCAAGTTCATTAGCAATTAATGAAGTAAAAAAAGAATATGCAAATAATTTAGAGGCAGAAAGAATTTGTCCAACTATTCATTCTGCAGAAATCAACAAAATATTTTTTGAGACGATAGAAGAAATAGGCTGTTACTACGATCCTCTCAGTATTCTTCGATAAATATCATCATTTTATCACTTTTTTTAAACAAAATTATTTTTTTGACTCGTCTATTAATCAAAATATAAATTTGTCCTATGAAAGTTTTTAGAGAATTAAAATCAAAAAAAATCTTAAAATCTGTATTAAAAGGTTCTCTTAAAACAAATGTATTTTTAATCCTTTTAGGGATTTTTTTTTCTACACTTGCTTTTGCAGCGGCTTTAACGGTTACTTGGTTAGATGGAAGAATACCCAAACATAATTCAAGTTGTCAGAATTCTGCTGGAGAGTACACAATGGAAAAAGACTCAACAGAAGATCCTCTTGATGTTGCTTTTAGCACAGATGGATTACAAGTATTTACCGCAAACTGGGATATGGAAGATCATCCCAAGCCTACTCCCAACCAATATGGTAATCTTTCTATGAATAGACTTTTGGAGCCGTTTGACGTTTCTAGATCCAAAAGAAATATTCTTGGAGATGTCGATTGTAACTTTATTGATTCTTTTAGAGTAGGTGTCTTGGCTGGTGATACATTGAATACTAGATTACGTGCCATGGTAGTTGCTGATGAGGGTAGAAAATTTTTTTTCGCCAGTTCAGCTGGAAAAATTTATAGATTTGATTTATCTACACCGAATGAATTTAAAACAGCTACATTTGTTGATAGTGTTATTCCTAACGCTGAATTACATAATTTTGCATTTAGTGATGATGGTAAAAAACTTTTTACTATACGTTATACTAGCAATACTCCGTTAGTAACAACTTATCAATTACCTGGTCCTTACGACATTAGCTCTATTACACAGATACATCAAGTCGATTTAACTGATATTGGTGTTACATTACCAGCTGGTACTAATTATGGAAGAGATATTGAATTTAGTAAGTCTGGTCATGCAATGTTTGTTTTGATTCAAAACACTGCGGGTAACACCACTGACACATCTGATATCTATCAATTTACTTTAGAAAAGAAATTTGACGTATCAACAGCTACACTTGTTGGGAACTATGATGTTAATAATTTTGGAAATAAAGCAAGTGGGTTAGGATATCCAGTAGGATTTGTTTTTTCGAATGATGGAATGAAGGTGTTTATTGTAGATATAGCACCTCCTATGAACAGTGTAGACCAAATAAATTCATATCAATTAGAGTGTCCTTATGGATTAGTAGCTTGTGTATCAGACCCAACTGCAAGTATTGGATCACAGGTTGAATTAGCTAAACAAAATATTGCTTTGAATATCTCTTCAATTTTTTACAGATTTGAATGGATCAAAAGAAATAGAGATGAAGAAAACTTCACCAGCCACAACATAAACATAAATTATCCAAATCCTTTATTGAAGAGTTTAGCAATGAGTTTGGAACCAGTTGCTAAAAAAAAGATAGCTACTCTTGTAAGTACCCCAAAAAAAGATCAGAAAAAGTCTAAATGGTCTTTATGGAGTTTGGCAGATTTATCGTTAAGTCACTTTGATAAACTAGGGTTTGAAAATGAAAAAAATATCAGAAATGAAGGAATAACACTTGGTGCTGATAGAAAATTCAGTGATAATAAATTTTTTGGTTGGGCAATAAGATATGGCAATGGCAGATCCAACATTGCCCGTTCTCAACAAAATATTCACATGGACTCTTTAACTTTAAATTTATATGGCATCATGCCAAAGGATAAAGAAAATTATTTAAATGCAGTTTTAGGCCTAAGTGCACTCAAAATAGATAGTCATTATTTAGGAAAAAAATCAGGAAAAAGATACGGTAAACAATTGTTTACTGCTATAGATTTTAGAACCAAAAATACCTATGGTAAATTAAATCTAACACCTACAACTAAATTTACTTTTGGAATTACAAGATTAGGTGAATATACAGATTTTTTAAGTGATGCAATCAATTCACCTACGCAAAACATAAGATACGATGAAGATACGTTTACAACTGGACAAATTTCTAGTGGATTTTTATTTGAGGCAGATCAGATAACAATAAATGATAAAACCTTTCAACCGATGGGAGGAATGGAATTTTATTATGATATGTCTCGTGATATTGACTACAATTATTCCATAGTAGGTTCCAATCAAGTTAATACGGATACAATTGATGGAGCATATCATAGACCAAATTTAAGAACCAGTTTAGGTTTTGAACTGATTTATCCCGACGGTCTTACTCTATCGCCTATGTATGAAAAAACATTTGCACTTAAAGGATCATTAAATGAGAGTAAAGGTATTACAGAGAGATTTATAATTAAAATTAGTCGTTCAAAAGAAATGGATGGAAATAATTTTGCCCTAGATTTTGATCCTCTCAGTCAAAATTATGCCAATATCAGCTTCAATAAAAATCTTGGTAATCTTAATTTAAAATTAAATTCTAACTATAGTTTATTTGATAAAATTCCAGACTATGGGGCAAGTCTAGAGATTTCTGGAACTTTCTAGTTTAAAAGCGAATAACCAAAATATTACTTAAAAAAAATAATCATTTTTATGGTATAGAAATTAATATTTTTTTAAAGAAAGACTTTTAACTTTTGACTTTATTGATATTTTTTAAATTATAATATGAGTTATGCAAAAAATAATAAATGGTCTAATATTATTTTTACTTGTATTTCAATTTACACATTTGAAAGCAGAAGTTAAACCAACTTTTGTACGCTCAGCAGACACTACTAATGTAAATCAAGCGATTGGAGTAACTTTAACTCCAGATGGAACCAGAATACACTTTTCTCAGTATGGAACTTCGCCTGTTATAACCCAGTATGATTTAAGTATTCCATTTAATGTGTCATCAATAGATACTGCTTCAATAGTTACTTTAAATGTAAATAGTGGCGATAGTGGTGATTTTTTAGTAAGTAATCGATTGGAAGGTCACACATTTAATAGCGATGGTACAAAACTATATGCAATAGATATGGCTGGGAATATGAATGTCCATAGTTTATCGACTCCTTATGATATATCTAATTTTTCAAAAGATGCAGATGATGGGGTAGATTGGGCAACCTTTGCAGCTGGTGAAGGTGGCTCGGATAGTGCTCGTAGGTCTCATGGTATACGTTTTAATAACGATGGAACAAAAATGTTCTTGATGGATGTCAACGGTACAGTTGGTATTGCTGAATTTAATCTAAGCACTCCCTTTTTGCCAGGTTCAGCAAGTTTTGGAAATTTTTTTGCAATAACCGAAAATTCTGCAACAATACAAGATTTTGATTTTGATGATGATGGTACAAGAATGTATGTTATTGAGTCAAACGAAGCATCAACAAATAATAAGATTTATGTTTATAAGTTAAGTACTGGTTTTGATACTTCAACAGCAACTTTCGTTGGAAGTGTAGCGAATGTTTTTAGTGCTGCAGGAGCTGATGGATCAGCAGGAGGTATGCGTTTTGCGAAAAATGGTATGAAATTTTATCAGGTTACTTGGGCTAGTACCTTAAAGAATAAAGTTTTTGAGTATGATCTAAGTTGCCCTTTTGGAATTGTAATTTGTGAAGCAGATGTTGCTACAGCAATAGGGGCTCAAGCGGAAATTGCTAAAAATATAATTTATCAAAATTCAAATACAATTTTCAAAAGATTCGATTGGTTACGTAGAAATGAGGAAAAAAGAAATTTAAACAGTCATAATATTAAACTAGATATCAATAATCCAATTTTAGCTTCATTTAAGCATAAGTTAGAGAACTCTTTAAAACATAATTTAGAAAACTCACTTAATAATAATCAATTTATTCATGCATCCTTAAAAGATAAAAATCCTTTTAAGAATATGAGGAATTGGTCTCACTGGTCTCACGTTGATATTTCATTTGGCAGAGTAGGAGAAAAAGGTTTCATTAAACCAAAAGACATTAGAACAAGAGGTATTATGTTTGGAGCTGATAAATTAATTGATAATAAAATTTTTGGCTTAGCTTTTCGATATGGCAATGATGATGTCAAAATTGATACTGGTTTAGGAAGTAAATTAGACGCCCAAGCATATACTTTAAATATGTATGGAAGTTTACCTCTAGATGGAAAATCAAATCTTAATACTCTAATTGGTGCAAGCTTTTTAAGCATTGATCAATTAGTTAAAAATACAGTTACAGGAGAAAGATACGGCAGACAAATTTTTACGTCAATGATTTATGAAAATGAAAACGAATATACTAGACATAATTTAACTCCATTTGGTAAATTTGAGATTGGTATTACCCAACTTTCAGAGTATACGGATTTCGGTACTTCCGCCACAAACAGCGTAGATGTTCATGAAAGACTGACTTTTAAAACTGGAAATGCTTCGGGGGGTTTTAAGTTTGATGACACTGTATATCTAGATAATAAAACTCTAAACAGAAATGGTTTTGTAGAATATATTTTTGATTTAACTCCAGATATTGATCATTTTTATAAAAATCACATTGACAATACAACAGTAAGAAAAACTATAAAAAAACATTCTTTGCATAATATTAGGGGAAATATTGGGTTCGAATATATGAATGTAAATGGATACACTTTTGCAATAAACTATGAAAGATTCCAAAGTCTTAGTAATAGTGCTTACTCAGATAGTTTATTATTTAAATTAGGAAAAAAACAAGTTAATCAAGCTAATTTTGATGTGATTTATGATCCTACAAATAATAATAATACTGAGATTAGTTATTTAAAAAACTTTGGTAATTTTAAACTAAAAATAGATACTGATTATAGTCTATTTAGTAAAATCCCCGATTATGGTGCAAATTTAGAAATTTCTGGTACATTTTAATATTTTCAAATTTCAAATATATTTTTTATAAAGTGATTATGAAAAAAAATAAAATCTACATATTTTTATTTTATTTTTTGACTCTAATAACTTATTTTTTTTCTCAAAACGCGTATGCGAATTTTATAGCAAGTGGTGACACACTTTCTACTTCCAACTATGAAATACGAAGATTCGATACTTCAGCTCAAACAACCGATCCTAGAGATATTACATTTAGTAATGATGGAAAAAAAATGTTTACGGTTGAACAACAAACAAGAAGTGTATTTGAATATATTTTATCAACACCTTACAACATATCGACAGCTTCTTTTGTCCAAAGCCTATCAGTTAGTGGTCAATCTAGTAAACCTTTTAAAGTTAAGTTTAACAATGATGGATCAAAAATGTTTATTGCTGGAAGAGGAGAAAGAAAAGTATTTGAATACTCGCTCTCTACAAATTTCGATATATCATCGGCATCAGTAACGTATACTGGAAATTTTATTGATGTTTCACCGCAACTTACTAGCTTTTTAAATGGTCTAACTTTTAGTCCTGATGGCAAAATTATGATTATTACTGAGCAAGCGTTTGGCTTGCATCAATATTCATTAAACAAAAGTTTTGATCTTTCGGGTGGAGCTAATTTTATAAGATCTGCTGCAGTGACAACACTTTTGAATGGATCTACACATAATGGTATAGTGTTCAATCAAAGTGGTACAAGATTGTTTATGGTAGACTCACAAGTAAATGCTGTTAATCAATATACTTTATCTGAGGGTTTTAATATTGCGACAGCTTCTTTTGATGGTGGTGCAAGGGATACCGAGACTGACGCCAGTAGTATAGACTTTAGTCCCTCCGGGTTAAGAATGTATGTTGCAGGAATTGATGATTTAGTTAAAGAGTATCACTTACCTTGTCCGTTCAATCTTTTTGCTGGAAAATGTACAGAGATCACTGAAGGAGATAGAAGAGGAGTGGCTGAAGCTCAAGTTAATATTGCAAACAGAACAATTGAACACTCAACAGACACAGCGCTCAATCGTTTAAAATGGATTAGACGAAATAAAGATCTTCAAGATTTAAGCTTTAGAAATATTAAACTTAATTTTTCTAATGAAATGTTAGCTTCTCTAGCTGAGGCTATTCAAGTTTCAACATCTCCTAAAGAAAAAAGTAAAAACAAAGATATCTTTTATTGGTCTGAGGGAAGTTTAGCTTTTGGTAAAGTTCGAGAAACCGATACTTCATCTAAGAAAAAAATCTATACCGATGGTATCACCATTGGTGCTGACAAGTTTACTGATGATGGAGAGATTAAGGGGCTAGCGTTTAGATATAGTGAAAATGACGTGAAAGTTGGTATTGATGGAAGCAGGTTAGATACAGATACTTACAATTTAACCTATTATTCAACTACTCCAGTAAAAGATGACAATAGATTTTTAGATGCGGTTGTTGGTATTGGTGCACTTTATTCAGATATCTCAAGTGTTTTAGATGGAAATAAATTAATTGGAAATAGAAATGGTAAACAAATTTATGGAACTTTAAAATTGAAAGAGGAAATTAAAAAAGATGAGCTTACCTTAATTCCTGCTGCTCAAATTGATTTAGGTTATACATTGTTGAGTAGCTATTCAGAAAGTGGAAAAACTGCAATGAGATTTGATAAACAAAGTATTCAGTCAAGAAATTTAAGATTATCTCTAGCTTCAGTTGAAACATTAAATAATAAAAAATATAAAATGAAAAGACATGGTAAGATTGAATATCAAGCCAACTTACATCGATCATCTAACATCAAGTATTCCTACATGAGTGATAGCTCAACTAAATATGATACCGAATTAAATTCTGGAGCATTACATAATATTAATGGTGAATTAGGTGTTGATATTATTTATGATAATAACTTTAGTTTATTTTTTATTGTTGAACACAATTATAAACATAGAGTTGGTTATACAAATAAAATTCATCTAGCAATAGGTTATCTACCACAAAAAAATTCTAATTTTGCTTTTAAAATTGAAGGTGATGACATTTTAAAATCAAAATATATTTATACTAAAAATGTTAATGGTTTGGATATTGATTTTTATTTACTAAATAATAATGCAATGCGACCTGAAACATTTGATGAAATCGCTTTGAATTTAAGAAAAGTTTTTTAAATATATTATTTTAAAAGCTCTTGAAGTTTATTTTCTTTTTCTAACGCTCTAACCTCATCATAACCACCAATGTGTTGGTCATCAAAAAATATTTGAGGAATAGTTCTTTTACCATTTGCTTTTTGAATCATTTCATCTTTTGCACCTTCAACCTTTGCAACATTAATTTCTTCATAAGTTGCATTATTTCTTGTGAGTAATCTTTTAGCAGCTTCACAATAATTACACATTGGACCAGTATAGATTGTAATTTTTTTCATAAGTTATAGATAATCACCTTTTTTTATTTTACTAGTTATTTGTTTTCTTGAATATTCAAATTTTTTTCTGTGTTTGATACTTTTTTGATGAACTCTTTTTCTCCATAATCTAAATGAGGATGGTTTGAGAGATTTTCTCATTATCTTAATAACATCAGATTCCCGGTAACCAGTTTTTTTTTCGATATCTTCAAAAGTGATCCTATCGGCCCAAGCTGCCCAGATGACCCAATCTGGATCTTCATGATTTGGCTCAGGATTTTTGACGCGGGTAATTGGCCTGTGACCTTTTTTTTTCATAAATCCTTTATATTTGAAAAAAATCAATAATGCATTTTTTTTAGGATCTGTTATAGTGTGATTTGATAGTCCTACTTAGCCATCTTTAGCTCCCGGTTTTTTAGGACTATCTTTTTTTTTATGCTCCCCTTGGATTTTATCCTTTTTTTACAGATCATAATTTTTCTATTCATCACACCAGGTACCCCTCGGATAGTTATTATTTCTTATTCAATGAATTATGGTGTTAAAAATTGTATTTGGACAGCTCTGGGTGATGTTTCAGCAAATTTATTTCAAGCAACCTTAGTAATTTTTGTTATCGGAACTTTTTTGTCGGATAATCCGAACTTTTTAAACTTTTTTAAGTGGGTTGGGGTAATTTATTTGATGTATTTAGCTTATGATGTGTACAAATCTTCACCAAAAGATGTAAATTCAAAAATAATTAGCACCAAAAGTGTTTTTTCTTTTTATAAAGATGGTTTTTTAGTTGCAGGAACAAGTCCTAAGGCATGGTTGTTCTTTCCTTTAATATTTCCCCAGTTTATTGACTTTAATAACAATTATATTGTTCAATTCTTTATTTTAATAACAACTTATGTTGTTTTAGATTTTGTATCTTTGATTGGTTATGCTTTGCTAGCACAAAAATTAATTACATGGATCAAAGCAAATCCAAAAACAATTAATACAATCTCAGCGAGTGTTTTAGTAATTATTGCGTTAATTATTATTGTTACACAACAATATTAAACATATCCAAAGTTGTTTTTGCCTCTTGCAATAAAACAAAATTATTTATTTAATTAAGTATTAATTAATTAATAACAAAAGGAAATAAAATGAAAATAAACAAGATAATCTTGAGTTTTATTTCTGCAGTAGCAATTTTACTTTCAACTTCGGTTGTTTCATTTGCAAAAGTCGTTGGTGATAAAATTGTTTTAGGTGCTGCTATTTCATTGACTGGAAAATATTCATCTAATGGTGTTCATACACAAAACGGTTATAACATGGCTGTTGATAGAATTAATAGCATGGGTGGTGTTAAAGTTGGTGGAAAAACTTATAAGTTTGAAATCATTTATTATGATGATGAATCAAACCCAAAAAGAGCGGCTCAATTAGCAGAAAGATTAATCTCACAAGATGGTGTAGAGTTTATGCTTGGGCCTTATAGTTCAGGTTTAACTAAAGCAATTGCACCTGTTACAGAAAAATATGGTGTACCAATGGTGGAGGCAAATGGTGCGTCTAGATCTTTGTTTACTAAAGGTTACAAATATCTATTTGCAGTTTTAGCTCCAGCTAACTTATATCTTGATGTAGCTATTAGAACAGCGGTTGAGTTAAATGGTGGAAAAGGTGTAAGAATTGCACAAGCATTTGAACAAGATGCTTTTTCACAAGACGTAAGATTAGGTATTTTAGATGCAGCGAAAGAAACTGGATCTGAGATTATAATCGACGATAAGCTGCCAAAAGAGCTTAACGATATGGCTGCTACATTAGTTAAAGTAAAACAAATGAAGCCAGATGTTCTTGTGGTATCAGGACACACAAAAGGTGCATTAACTGCAATCAGACAAATTGCTGAAATGAAAGTTGATGTTCCAATGTTAGCAATGACACATTGTGATGCTGCGAAATTATCAAAACAACATGGTAAAAATTCTCAGTATGCATTATGTGCTTCTCAATGGCATAAAACACTAACTTATAAAGATAACTTCTTTAAAGATGGTATGACGTATGCGGCAGACTTCCAAAAAGAGTTTGGATATGATCCGCCATATCAATCAGCAGAGTCTTCTGCAGCATTGTTAGTGTTCAAGGATGCTTTTGAAAGAGCGAATTCTTTCGATCAAAAGAAAGTAAGAGATGCTCTTGCAGCTACGAACATGCAAACATTCTATGGAAATATTAAGTTCGCACCGGGTGGTCAAAATGTTGACAAGCCGATGGTACTTTTCCAAGTAATGTGTGATGGCGCTGGGAAATGTGAAAATAAAGTTGTAGCTCCACTGAAGTGGGCTTCAGCTAAATTGATTCACCCAATTCCTAAGTGGTCTGACAGATAATTGCAAATCTTTAAATACCCCCTAAATTCTAGGGGGTATTTTTTTTAGAGGTAAATTATGGATTTCATGGTTTTTCAGTATCCGATGATAACTGTTCAAGCTTGCTTGGACGGGATACTACTTGGAATTTTATTTGCGTTAATTGCTTATGGTATGGCTTTGCAATGGGGGGTGATGAATATCATAAACATTGCCCAAGGTGATCTAGTTATTCTTGGTGGCTATATTGCATACTTCATGTATCTTTATGGAATTCATCCAGCATGGGGGGTAATTGTATCCCCAATAATAATGTATTTTGTTGGTGTCGGAATTTATAAATTAGTAATCAATAAAGTCGTTGATAGAGACCTGTTTATCTCAATTCTTGCTACATTCGGTATAAGTATTCTTTTTATGCAGCTAATGAACTTTGCATTTGGTGCAGATGTTGTCTTAGCAAATTCAGGTTATGGCACTACATTTTTATTTGATAGCGCAGTAGTTTTGCCAAACTCAAAAATATTTTCGGCATTCGTTAGTATCGTTTTTGCTATTGGTTTAGTAATTTATATGAAAAAATCAAAACTTGGTCGAGCAATCAGAGCAACAGCTCAAAACGCAAGAGCTGCAAAGATTTTAGGTGTAGATACAGAAAAAGTTTATGCAGCAACTTTTGGATTAAATGCTGCTCTATGTGGTGTTGCAGGAGCGCTGATTTCAATAACTTTTACGATTCATCCTTATATGGGATTACCATATACAATTAGATCATTCATGATTGTTATTGTTGCTGGACTTGGCAACTTACCTGGTGTTGCAATGTCTGGAATGGGTCTTGGTGTATTTGAAGAGTTTGCTGACTATATATTAGGTACAGAATTTAGAATAGGTTCAGTGTTTTTATTATTAGTTTTAATTCTTGTTTATAGAAGATTTAAACTTTCAAGAAAAAGAGAGTATCTAAAATAATGAATAAAAATGTCATATTATATGCAGCAATTTTAATATTTGGACTCGCTGCACCTTTTGTGTTTCCAGCATTTAAAGTTCAATTATCTATATTGTGTGTATTGATTGTTTTAGCCACCACTTGGAATATTCAGGGTGGTGAAATGGGATACAATACGTTTGGGAACATTTTATTCTATGGTTTAGGAATGTATTTATGCGCCTCTGTACAGGTTGGCATGTTTTTCCCTTTAGCAGAGTGGACAGAAAGCGGAGGAGAAAAAACTTTTGTACATACGCCCACACAATTCTTTCAAGGAATGGCAGCTGGACTTGTAGTGGCCGCTGTTGTTCCAACTATTGTTGCAGGATTAATTGGTTATGCCATTTTAGGATTAAGAGGACATTATTTTGCAATTTGTACTTTAGGTTTAGGCGTTGCTGCAGGAGAAATTTCTGGTGGTATAGAGATTATTGGAGCAGGGCAAGGTTTTACCACACCACCTTTTCCAAACGTTGGTGGTTTAGAGGCAAGAGGAGAATTTTTTTATTTTTTAAGTTTTGGTGCGCTTGTCCTTACATTTATAGCAGTGAGAGCGATTTACTCAACACGATTTAGATTAATTCTTAATGCGATCAGGGATAATGAAGACAAAGCTGAGGCGATGGGAATTGAGACAATGAAATATAAAATAATTGGTTGGATGGTTTCAGCATTTTTCTGCGGTTTAGCAGGAGGTATAATGGGTGGACTTGTTGGCTACATAGATTCAACAGATGTTGCTTTTGATGGAAGAGAGATGGGAGTATTTATGGTTTTGATGGCGATCCTTGGTGGTAAGGGAACTTTATGGGGTCCTGTGATTGGAGCAACTGTATTTCATATTTTCAAAGAAGGATTTTGGACATTTTTTTTAGGTTGGCAATATGTTGCTTTAGGTGTTTTGATCGTTGTCATTGTTATTTATTTCCCAGAGGGAATTATGGGATGGTTGAGAGAAAAATATCCTGAACGATTTGGCGAAGTTGTTGATGAGGCAGATCGTAAAGCACAGGTAGAACTGAAATGAGTATTTTAGAAGTAAATAATGTAAGCAAATCTTTTGGCGGTGTTAAGGCTAATGTTGACATTTCAATGTCAGTAGAAAAGGGAAAAATATTTGGACTAATTGGTCCAAATGGTTCAGGAAAAACAACTTTATTTAACTCGATTGTTGGTACTTATCCAATAGACCAGGGGTCAATTAAATTTAATGGTAAAGAAGTATCTGAATTACCTGTTCCTGTAATTGCTAAACTTGGTTTATTAAGAACTTTTCAACAAACAAGAATTTATGGAAAATTAAATTGTGTAGATAATATGTTAATCAGTCACAAAGGTAGTGATGAAAGTATATTAAAAATATTCTCAAAAATTCCTCAAAATTTAACCGAGAAGGCAGAAAATCTTTTAAATTTTGTAGGACTTTATCAAAAAAGAAAATTAAGAGCTGGCGACTTATCTTTTGGTCAGCAAAAATTACTTGAGTTGGCAATGGCTTTGATGAATGAACCAGAAATGCTTTTATTAGATGAACCAACTGCAGGTATTAATCCAACGTTGATCAATGGAATAATAGATAGGTTAATTAAAGTAAACCAAGATTTTGGGATAACTCTTTTAGTTATCGAACATAATATGAGAGTTATTATGCAATTAGCAGAAAGTATTTATTGTTTAGCTCATGGTAAAATGCTTGCGAATGGAACACCAGATGAGATTAAAAATGATAAAAGAGTAATCGATGCATACCTGGGGGCACAATAATGTCTAATCAATACGAAGTATTAGGAAAAGCTCCTCAAGCAGATGATTTAAAAAAACTTTCACCTAATGACATTCATCTTACAATTAAAAATATGAATGCTGGCTATGGGAAAATGGAAATTTTACATAACTTTGATCTTTATGTTAGCAAGGCTCAATCACTTTGTTTAATAGGTCCAAATGGTGCTGGTAAATCAACTATTCTTCACTCAATTTATGGATTTACAAATATATTTTCTGGGAAAATAGAAATTGATGGAAAAGAGATAACCAATTTATCACCAGCTGAAAAATTAAAATCAGTTGGTATTGCATATATTTTACAAGATAATTCTGTTTTCCCAGATATGACAGTTGAAGAAAACCTTTTAATGGGTGGATTTATCAAAGATAAAACAGAGGAGTCATTTCAAGAAGCTGAAAGAATTCTTGAGAAGTATGAAAGATTAAGAAATAGAAGAAATCAACCTGCAAAAGTTTTGTCTGGTGGTGAAAGAAGATTATTGGAAATTTCAAGAGCGCTTGTTATGAAACCATCAGTTTTATTAGTTGATGAACCTTCGATTGGCTTAGAGCCAAGATATATTGAAATGGTGTTTGAAATTTTAAGAGACCTTCAACAAAATGAAAAAAAAACAATTATTCTTGTTGAGCAAAATGCAAAGAAAGGTCTAGAGTTTGCTGACATTGGTTATGTTTTAGTGTCAGGACAAACTGCAATAGCAGGTAAAGGAGATGAACTCTTAAATAATCCTGATGTGGGACGCCTATTCCTGGGCGGTTAATGATTGATTCAAAATATTTTTTTAAAGGTTTCGCATCTATTAAGGGTGTTGGAAGTCCAGCTATAGCCTTGGGAGCTAGCTTTATAGCAATTGGGGCTCTTTTAAAAAATATTGGTTTTACAATTCAAGAAAGTCTTTTTTCAACTTTTTTAACTTACGCATTACCAGGTTCATTAGTAATGGCAGAGTCATTGATAATTGGATCATCATTAATAAATATCTTCATTGCTGTTTGGTTAGTAAATGCAAGATTGTATCCAATGACAGTTTCATTAATGCCTTTGTTGATGCACCAAACACAACCTAAATGGAAATATTATTTATCATGTCACTTCATTGCCGTCTCATCGTGGCTAATAATGAAAGATAATTATGAACAAATAAAAAAAGAAGCAAGAATAGATTTTTGGATAGGTATTGGTACAGCAACCTGGTCGGTAGCAATTTTCTCTACATTTATCGGCTATATTGCATCAGACTTTTTAAATAGAGATATGTTAATTGGGTTAGCAATAATTAATCCAATTTATTTTACTTGTATGATGGTGGGAGCGATGAAAACTATTAAAATTAGTTTATCAATCATCCTTGGTGCAATTTTAGGTCCAGCTTTTTATTTTATCTCTCCAGAGTGGTGTATTTTATTTGGTGGTTTTGTGGCTGGAACAATTGCATTTTTTATTGGAGAAATTAATGACAGGTAATATTTTTTTTGTAATCTTAGTAACTTCATTAGCGACATTTTTATCCAGATTTTTAGGTGTTGTAAGTTCAGAAAATATTAAAGAAACTTCCAAAATATTTAGATGGTTTAATTGCTTAGCATACTCGACGTTGGCAGCATTAATAGCTAGGATTGTAATTTTCCCATCAGGATTATTATCTGAAATAGATTACTTAGTAAGACTAATTGTAATAATTTTATCAATTGGGCTTTTTTTTATAACTAAAAAAAATTTAGTTTACCCAACAATTTTCTCTGCTATCATACTTACACTTTTTAGCAGTTATTTATGATTGAAAAAATTGACGGATTTGAAATTTATGAAAATAAGCAATCTTCAAGAATAATTAACATAGATATTGGAGATGAAATTTTAAACAAACTTATCTTTCCTTTTAATAAGTTTGATATTACTGCATTAGAATATAAACCGTTTACCAGATTTACTATCGCAAAAAGTCTAGATGATCTAAGTAATAATAAATTATCTAAATTTATTAATAAAATTATTAGAGATCGAAATACAGGTTGTTTTATTATTAAACCTAAAAATTTAATATCTAAAATTGATGATAGTTTTTTAGTAAAGCTTTCAACTGCTGTTGCGCATCTTGTTGGGAACCCTAATCATGATGCAATGGCTGGTAAATACTATGCTAGATTTCATGTTAAGCATGAGGATAAAAGCGACTCTTATTTAAGAAAGGCTTATAAAAATATGGACCTTCATACTGATGGAACTTATGTTAAAGAAAAAACTGACTGGTTGTTAATGTCAAAAATAGAGGAAAAAAATGTTGAGGGTGGAGAAACTGCCATGCTTCATCTCGATGATTGGGAGCATTGTGATGAATTATTCAATGATCCTGTCGGAAAAGAAAATTTTCTTTGGGGTTCTCCGAAAAGTAAAAATATAGATTATAAAGTTGAACATCCAGTATTTTCATCTGATAAAGATGGAAGAGCACAAATTTCATATATTGATCAATTTCCAGAACCTAAAAATATGAAACAAGGTACTTTTTTACAAAAATTATCTGATAGTTTAGAGGAAAGTAATAAGAAGGTTATAACTAAACTTCCGGTGGGATCATCTGTAGTAGCAAATAATTATTTTTGGCTTCATGGCAGAAAAGCCTTTAAAGAACATAAAGATTTAAGTAGAGAGTTGTTGCGAATTAGAGGTTCTTTTTTTATTAATTAATATAAATTAATCACTAAAAGATATTTATGAAATTAGGTTTTATAGGAACTGGAAAAATAACATCTTCGGTTATATCTGGAATATGTTCTTCAAAAATTAATTATAAAAAAATATTTATTTCATCACGAAATAGTCTTATTGCAAAAGGACTAAAAAAAAGGTTTAAAAAGATATTTATTGAAAGGGATAATCAAAAAATTGTTGATAATTGTGATTGGATCTTTTTGGCCGTCACACCAACAGTTGGTCAGAAAATTATTAAAAATTTAAGATTTAGATCTAGTCAAACAATTATAAGTTTTATCTCAACTATAAATCTCTCAGAACTTCGAAAAATGATAAAAGTAAAAGTTGACTTAGTAAGAGCTATTCCACTTCCGCCAATTTCTCTTAAAAAAGGACCAGTGCCTATTTGCCCACCAAATAGAAAGGTTAAAAATTTTTTTAATAAAATTGGATCTACTATTGAAATTAAAAATGAAAAATTATCAATTAATTTTTGGTCAACGTCAGGGATGATGGCATCTTATTATGAAATATTAAATGTGATGAGTACTTGGTTGATAAAAAAAGGTATCAAAAGATCTGATGCACAGAAATATATAACAACTTTATTTTTAGCCTTATCTGAAGATGCAGTTGTAAATTCAAAAAAAGATTTAAAACATTTAGTTAAAGAATCTCAAACTCCAAAAGGTTTAAATGAACAAGGTTTAAAAGAAATGAGTAAGAGAGGGGCCTATAAATCTGTAGTAAATACACTAAATAAAATTTACCAAAGACTTAACAAATAATTAATGCCAGAAAATATTTTAGAAATAAACAATCTATCAAAATATTTTGGTGGATTAGCAGCGGTATCAGATTGTTCACTTAAAGTTAAGAAGGGAACTATAACTGGAATAATCGGTCCTAATGGATCAGGAAAAACTACCTTATTTAATTTGATTGCTGGAAATCTAAAATGTTCAGCTGGTAGTGTCATGTTTAACAACGAAAATATAACTGATGTACCTGCTTATGAATTATTTTCAAAAGGTTTACTTAGAACCTTTCAAATTGCACATGAATTTACAAATTTATCAGTTTTAGAAAATTTAATGATGGTTCCTGGTAATCAGTCAGGTGAACAATTGATAAATGCTATATTTAAACCCTCATTAATCATGAAAGAAGAAAATATTATTAAGCAAAAAGCCATTGAAGTTATAGAGTTTTTAAATTTAGGACATTTAAGAAATGAGCTAGCAGGAAATTTATCTGGTGGTCAAAAAAAATTATTGGAGCTTGGTCGAACAATGATGGTAGATGCAAAGTTAGTTCTATTAGATGAAGTGGGTGCAGGTGTGAATAGAACACTACTGAAAGACCTTGGCACAGCTATTGAAAAACTAAATAAAGAAAAGGGATATACATTTTGTATGATTGAACACGACATGGATTTCATAGGAAGATTATGTGATCCTGTGATTGTAATGGCTGAAGGTTCAGTATTATTTGAAGGTTCAGTGGAGGATGCAAAAAAAGACGAAAAAGTAATTGAAAGTTATTTGGGCAGGGGATCAAAAATTAAGGATAATTGATAATGGCATTTTTTGAGGGAAATAAGATGACTGGTGGATATGGAAATGGTCCAGACATTATTAATTCGTGTTCAGTGAATGTCGACAAAGGAGAAATTGTTTCAATCTTAGGTCCTAATGGTGCGGGAAAATCGACTGCAATGAAAGCAATGTTAGGTTTATTAAATTTAAAATCTGGCTCAGTAATAATTGATGGTAAAGATATTACACAATTGTCTCCACAAGATAGAGTTAAGTCAGGAATTTCATTTGTACCTCAAACGAAAAATGTTTTTGCAGGAATGACTGTTGAGGAAAATTTAGAAATGGGAGCCTTCTTAATTAATGAAAGTTATAATTCAGTAATCAATGAGATCTATGAGTTGTTTCCAATATTAAGTGAAAAAAGAAATCAATTAGTTGGTGAATTATCAGGAGGGCAAAGACAACAAGTTGCACTTGGAAGGGCACTAATGATCAAACCATCAGTTTTAATGTTAGATGAGCCAACTGCAGGAGTTTCACCAATTGTAATGGATGAATTGTTTGATCATATTGTAAAAGTTAAACGTACAAATGTTGCAATACTTATGGTGGAACAAAATGCCAAACAAGCACTAAGTATTTCAGACAGAGGTTATGTATTGGTCACTGGAGAAAATCGTTATTCAGGATCAGGAAAAGAATTACTAAATGATCCAAGAGTAAGAAGTTCATTTTTAGGCGGTTGATATGGATTATATAAATGCGATTGTACTTTTATTAAATTATATTTTTGTACCAGCATTAGCTTATGGATCTCAATTAGCTTTAGGTGCAATTTTTGTAACGTTGATATATGGGATTTTAAGGTTCGCAAACTTTGCTACAGGAGATATGATGTCTTTTGGAACCATGGTTACAATTTTGTTTACATGGTATTTTCAATCTTTAGGAATAAGTTTGGGCATTTTACCAACTGCTCTTATCGCAATCCCTTTTGCTATTATATTTATGGTTGGTTATATGCTTTTGATAGATAAATTTGTTTTCAAATATTATAGAGTAAGCAAAAGCCCCCCTGTTCAATTAGCAATGGTGAGTATTGGAGTAATGTTCGTTACCCAAGCCGTTGTTCGAATAATCATTGGTCCATCTGATAGAAGATTTTTTGATGGTGAAAAATTTTTGATTAAAGCTGGTGAGTTTAAAGAAATGACTGGTCTTAATGAAGGCCTTGCAATCAAATCAACCCAAGTAATTACAATAGTTGTAACATTAATTTTAGTTTCAGCTCTTTTTTGGTTTTTAAATAAAACAAAAACAGGAAAAAGTATGAGAGCTTATTCTGATAATGAAGATCTTGCTTTATTGTCTGGAATTGACCCAAAAAAGATTGTTATGATTACTTGGATAATAGCAGGCGTGTTGGCAACCATCGGTGGAGCATTATATGGTTTAGATAAAAGTTTTAAACCATTTACTTATTTCAATAATATGCTTCCAATTTTTGCTGCAGCTATTGTTGGTGGTATAGGAAATCCTTTTGGTGCATTTTTAGGTGGATATGTAATCGCATTTTCTGAAATTCTTTTAACTTATGCTTATAAAAAATTTTTCATGTATCTATTGCCTGAAAGTTTAGAGCCAAATACTTTAGTACAATTACTATCAACAGATTATAAATTTGCAGTATCATTTTCAATTCTAGTCATTGTGCTGCTTTACCGACCATCTGGAATTTTCAAAGGAAAAATATTATGAGAAAAAATTTAAATGTAATTGCAGCTTATACTATAATGATGGGATTAATTATTCTCGTTGGAATTTTTCAATCTTGGAATATTGCTTTATCAATTTTTAATCTTTGTTTGATTTCAGCTGTCATGACAATGGGTGCTAATATTCAATGGGGTTATGCTGGTCTTATTAACTTTGGTATAATGGGCTATACTGCCCTCGGTGGTTTAGCGGCAGTTTTAATATCAGTTGATCCGGTTCAAGAAGCATGGAGTGCAGGTGGATCTAATATTCTATTAAGTCTTTTACTAATAATAGGAATGGTATTAGCCGTTAGATACGTACTAAAAAAATATGAAAAATCAAAAGTTAGAACCTATATTATTGCAACTATTATAATTGCAGGAATAATAATCATAAGATTTGTATCTGAACCTGGGATTGAGGCAATAGAGGAAGTAAATCCTGCAAAAACAGGATTTCTTGGCGGATTTGGTCTGCCAATTATTTTTTCTTGGATCGTTGGTGCTCTATTTGCAGGTGGGTTAGCATTTGTAATTGGTAAAGTTGCTTTAGGTTTAAGGGCAGATTATTTGGCGATAGCCACTTTATTAATATCAGAAATCGTTATAGCAATAATTAAACACGAAGATTGGCTCACCAGAGGTGTTAAAAATGTTATTGGATTGAAGCGCCCTGCACCTTATGAGGTTAATTTACAGCAAACAGATTGGTTTATAAATTTAGTTGAAAAATTTAACCTAAGTAAATTAAATTTAATAACAGATTTAACCGAGAGACAAGCTGCTTTAAATCAATTTGTCATTGAAGGATCATCAATTTTTGTAAAACTTTGTTATTCAGGTTTGTTTTTAATTGTTGTTATCATTCTATTAATTTTAACTCAAAAAGCTCTTTACTCTCCGTGGGGTAGAATGATGAGAGCTATTAGAGATAACGAGGAGGCAGCAAATGCAATGGGCAAAAATGTGGTGAAACAACATTTGCTAATTTTTGTTTTAGGTTCTGCTATAGTGGGAATTGCTGGTGCTATGTTAGTAACCCAAGATGGATTATTCACACCAGGTAGCTACAGACCTATGCGATATACTTTTTTAATTTGGGTGATGGTCATTGTAGGTGGCAGCGGTAATAATTTTGGTGCAATTCTAGGAGGCTTTGTGGTTTGGTTTTTATGGATTGAGTCAGCGCCTATTGGGTTATATTTAGTTAATTTAACAACAGCTGGTTTAGCTGACACTCACTTTTTAAAAGTTCATTTAATTGAAAGTGTCCCATATTTTAGATTTTTGATGATGGGAATAGGCCTGTTATTGATAATGAGATATAGACCAAAAGGTATACTTCCAGAAAAAATAGAAATAAAATAAGAAAGATGAAATATATAATTTTAGGTGCAGCTTTTGCTTGGGCTTTATATATGGCTGATAAATATTTATTTTTTTAAAAAAAAACCCCTAACATAAAAATGTCAGGGGTTTTAATTTTAAGATAAATTATCTTTGTTTTTTAGTTTTGAATTTTCCGCCTTTAACTTCTTGTTCTAGGAAAGAACCTTCAGCTTCACCGACGCTAGTAAAAGTAACTCCTGTTGCACCTTCATAGTCAACTTTTTTACCTTTAGCTAATAAATCTAAACCTTTTTTTAGTTCACCTGGATAAATTTTTGTTCCAGGGCCGTTAGCAACATCCATTACATTTTTTGCTATTGACGCTCTGTCAGCTGAATTACCTGCTTGCATTGCTAAAACAATTAAAGCAGCTGCATCGTATGACTCTCCAGTGTAAGGACCAGAACTATCAATACCAGCAGCTTTTGCTACACCAGCAAAAACACCAGCACCTTTTCCAGTTGATCCGGGCATTGAACCAAAAGATTTTCTTAAATCTTTTCCAAATGCATCAACTAATGATTGACCGATCATACCATCTGACAGAATAAATCTATCAAATGCACCAGAGTCTAAAGAAGCTTGAATAATACCTTTTCCACCTTGGTCAAGATATCCAATAACAGCTACTGCATCACCACCTGCTGAAGCTAGTGTTGCAACCTCAGAAGAATAATCTGCTTTTCCATCTTCATGAGCATTTACTGTAGTTACTTTTATTCCGTGAGCTTCCACTGCTGCTTTATAAACATCAGCTAAACCTTTACCATAATCGTTGTTTGTATAAGTAATAGCTACGCTTTTTACTTTTCTATCCTTAGTAATATCTGCAAGAATTTGTCCACCTCTAGCATCTGATGGAGCAGTTCTAAAGAAATACCCTTTATCATCTAAAGTTGTTAATCCTGGAGATGTTGCAGAAGGTGAAATCATTACTACACCATTTGGTACAGCAACATTTGATGCAATAGCACCTGTTACACCTGAACAATCAGCACCCATGATTGCAGCTACACCTTGTGCAATAACACCCTCAGCTGCCGCTGTTGCCGCTGCTGAATCAACACAAGTTGAGTCTGCTCTTACTACTGAAATTTTTTCTCCACCTAATAGTGAACCTGAGTCAGATGCTTCTTTAAAAGCAAGCTCTGCAGATGCAGCCATAGCAGGTGTAAGAGATTCTATAGGACCAGTGAATCCTAAAATTATTCCCATTTTTACTTCTGCAAAAACATTTGTTGTAAAACTTGATACAAATATAAACGCAGCAATAATTAATTTTCTCATTATATTCCTCTATTTGTTAACAA
>CACDQT010000006.1 GCA_902554995.1 uncultured Pelagibacteraceae bacterium
ATATTCTTGCAGTAGCATCAAGCTTGATAGCTAATAATGAAAATAGAGTTGGAAAAACATTAAAAACAACTTTGCAAGAGGGTGAACTAGTTAAATTAAATTGTTACAAAAATGGAAAAGATGAAGCTATTGGTATTTCAGATGAAATTGAAAAAATAAAAAAAGAATATTCATTTAATAATATTACTATTCTTGTGAGAGCAATATTTCAGACCAGGGAATTTGAAGAAAGATTTTTAAAAATTGGACTACCTTACAGAATTTTAGGAGGAATAAAATTTTATGAAAGAGCCGAAATAAAAGATTGTGTTGCCTATTTAAGATTAGTTTATCAAGAAAAAGATGATCTGGCTTTTGAAAGAATTGTTAATAATCCAAAGCGATCAGTTGGTGAAAGTTCCATAAAAAGCATTCATGAATTTGCAAAAAAACAAAAAGATTGTTTAGAGATTTCATCTCGAAAAATGATAGAGGAAAACTTGATCAAACCTAAAGCTAGAATTGGTTTATTGTCCTTTTTAGATTTAATTTCAAAATGGAGAAGTGATCTAATAATAAAAAAAATGGGTCATGTTAAATTGTTACAAACTATTCTTGATGAGTCTGGATACTCAGCAATGCTTAAAAATAAAAAAGACCTAGAAAATGAGAATAGACTTGAAAATATAAAAGAATTATTAAGCGCTATGAAAGAATTTGATAATTTAGAAAGTTTTTTAGATCATGTTTCTCTTGCAACTTCAATTGATCAAGAATGGGAGGGTGAAAAAGTTAATATGATGACTATGCATGCCGCAAAAGGTCTTGAGTTTGATGTAATTTTTTTACCTGGTTGGGAAGAAGGACTTTTTCCCCACCAAAAATCTATCGAAGAAAAGGGCCAGAGTGGTTTAGAAGAAGAAAGAAGGTTGGCCTATGTCGGTTTAACTAGAGCTAAAAAAAAAGTAGTAGTATCTTTTTCGATGAACAGGTTTTACCAGGGTGATTGGATAGATAGTATGGCGTCAAGATTTATTGACGAACTACCAGATAAATATCTAGAAAAAAATTCTTTTTTTGATGAAACCAAAGAAGAGATAGAAGAATTTGAATTTAATCAAGATATTGAAAATGAAAGCGGTATGAATAGTCCTGGATGGTTAAGATATCAAAAAAGAATTAAATGATTAATAATCAAATAAACAAATTGATTAGTAAATTTAAGAAATACAATGTAGATGGATATATTATTCCTAAAAATGACGAATTTTTTTCAGAATACGCTGCAAATGATAGGCTTAAAACTATCTCAAACTTTTCTGGCTCTGCCGGTTATTCAATCATCCTTAAAAAGAAAAACTATTTATTTGTTGATGGGAGATACACTATACAAGCAAAAAGAGAGTCAGGTAAAAACTTCAAAATTATAGATTTACCTAAAATTATTAATTGTAATTTGTTCAAAAATTTATCAATAGGTTTTGACCCAAAGTTATTTACATCTATACAAATTAATAAATTTTTTTACAAGAATAATAAAGTAAAAAGCATAGATTCAAATTTAATTGATCAAATTCATAAACCTAAATTTCAATTAAACAAACCTTTTTTTTCTCTTAATAACAAAATAGTTGGAGAAAACTATAAAACTAAAATAACAAAAATAAGAAAATACTTAAACAAAAATAAATCAGATTATTTATTTATCACAGCACCTGAAAATGTTGCATGGCTTCTTAATATAAGAGGATATGACAATCCAAATAGTCCCATTCCTAATTGTCATTTAATCATAGATAATAAAAAAAGATTTTATTTAATTACTAATAAAAAAAAGGTTTCAAAGTTAATAAAGGAAAAAAAATTGAAATCTAATCAAATAATTGAACCAAAGAATTTTAATAAATTTATTTTAAATCTTAAAGGTAAAAAAATCATAATAGATAGAAATACTTGCTCAATTTTTTTTGAAAATTTAATAAGAAAAAAATTCAAAATTTTAAAAAAAGAGGATCCAATTTATTTACTCAAATCATTAAAAAACAAAACAGAAATCAAAAATATGTTAAAGAGTCATATTTTTGATGGTGTCGCATTAACAAAATTTATTCATTGGATCAAAAATATTAACAAAAAGAAAATTACTGAGTTTGAGGCACAAAATAAATTAGAAAATTTTAGAAAAAAAAATAAAGAGTATTTATATCCAAGTTTTAATACTATTGCTGGTGCCGGAGAGAATGGCGCCATTGTTCATTATAGAGCAACAAAAAAAAACACAAAAAAAATTAATAAAAAAGATATTTTTTTATGTGACTCTGGTGGACAATATAAATATGGTACTACAGATGTAACTAGAACAATTTGTTTCTCAAAACCCAAAAAGAATATAAAAAATATTTTCACACGAGTATTAAAAGGTCATATTGCAGTTATAAAATCTGATTTAAATAAATATCCCTCTGGTAATCTGATAGATAATAGAGCAAGAAAATTTTTAAAAGAGATTAACTTAGATTACCAACATGGAACCGGACATGGTGTAGGTTTTTTTTTAAATGTACATGAGGGACCCCAAGGCATCTCTAAGTTTAATAAGATAAAGTTACTTGAGGGAATGATTTTAAGTAATGAACCAGGATATTATAAAAAAGATAAATTTGGCATTCGTATAGAAAATTTGATTTACGTTAAAAAAGATAAAAATAAATTGTACTTTGAAAATTTAACTTTAGCACCAATTGATAAAGATTTAATAAATTTTGATTTATTAACAGATGATGAAGAAAGCTACCTATGGAGATATAATCTAAATATTTACACAAAACTTAATAAATATTTAAATCCAAGTGAAAGAAGATGGTTAGCTACTTTTATTCACTAATTTATATAATTCTGATTGATCTATAATTTTTATTTTTAGCTCTTTTGCAGCTTCAACTTTCCTTTTAGTGGGTTTCTCTCCAATTATAAGATAATTAAGTTTTTTTGAAACATTACTGATTATTGTTCCTGAATTTTTTTCTATTAAGGACTTGGCCTCTGCTCTACTCATGCCGGTTAATTTTCCGGTAAACATAAATATCTTATCTCTTAATAAACCATCAGTTTTAATTTCAATTGTTTTTTTAATATTTAAAATTTTTTGAAGATCTTGAATTACCTTTAAATTAGTCTTGTTTAAAAAAAATCTTTTTAAAGAAGTTATTTGAGTTTCACCGATCCCATCAATATTTAACAAATCATCAATTTCTTTTTCTTTAGAGAGATTTAAAAACTTTTCTGGACTTTTAAGTGTTTTCGCAATTAATTTAGCATTTTCAAAACCAATATGTCTTATCCCAAGAGCATATATAAATTTTTCAAAAGAAATATTTTTCTTTTCTTCAATTGCATATTTTAAATTAGCAACAGATTGTTGTCCCCAACCATCCATTGTTTTTATCTTTTCATAATTGAGCCCAAAAATATCTTGTGGTAATTTAATCATTTTAAGTTTCCAAAAATTTTCTACAATCTTTTTGCCAAAACCATCAATGTTAAAAGCTTCTTTTGACACAAAATGCTTAATTTTTTCTATAGTCATCTTATCGCAATCATACCCCTCACTTGAACATCTTCTTACTGCATCATTTTTTTTTGTAATTGAATTGTATTCTTTAATTGTTTTACCTCCACAAGAAGGACACTTAATAGGAAAAATATATCTTTTAGAATTTTTATTTCTTTTTTTTAAATCTACCTCTATGATATGTGGAATAACATCTCCTGCTCTCTCAACAACAACTATATCGCCTATTCTAATATCTTTTCTTGTAATTTCATCCTCATTATGAAGTGATGCATTTGATACAACTACACCACCAATGTTGATTGGTTTTATTTTTGCAACAGGTGTTAGTGCTCCAGTCCTACCTACTTGAATTTCAATATTCAAAATTTTTGAAATACCTTTGTTGGCAGAAAACTTATGCGCAATTGCCCAACGAGGAGAATTTGCAACATTACCTAAGCGTTTTTGTAAATCAAAATTATTTACTTTATAAACAATACCATCAATATCAAAATCAATTTCATTTCTTTTTTTTTCAATCTCGTGGTAATTTTTCATTAAATTTTTAATACCTTTTATAGTTTTATTAAATGGATTTGTTTTAAATCCCCACGCCTTTAATTGTTGTAAATAGTCCCCTTGATTTTTAGTTTCTAAATTATTTACATACCCAAATGTGTAAGCGATAAATTTTAAAGGAATTTTCTGAGTATCTTGAGGATTTTTTTGTCTTAATGATCCAGATGCAGCATTTCTTGGATTAGCAAACTTGTCTTTTAAACTCTCAAAATCTTTATTTTGGATAAATACTTCACCCCGAATATCTATTTCGTCAGGGAAATTTTTAGCTGAAATATTTTTAGGAATGTCGTTAATCGTCAACAAATTCTGTGTTATATCCTCTCCTTCTTTTCCATCACCTCTAGAAAGTCCAGTCACAAATTTTCTTTTTTTATAAATTAATGAAGCGGAAATACCATCAATTTTAGGTTCTGCACTATACTCTAACTCGTTGGAACTTTTTTGATCTAGAAAATTATTGATTTTTTTTTCAAAATTTATTAAGTCTTCTTCGCTAAATGCATTTGAGAGAGAAAGCATGGGGACTTTGTGTAAAACTTTTTTAAAAGTTTTAGATGGTTTAAAACCTACTGTTTTAGAGGGTGAATTTGCACTTTCTAAAAAACCATATTTTTTTTCTAAAGATAATATATCAGCTTTAATTTGATCATACTCATGATCATTAACTAAAGGTTTATTTAAGTCGTAATAAAATTTATTTAGCTTTAATAATTTTTTAATTTTTTCATTGTAATCTTTTTTAATTTTATTTCTATCCATCTCATTCTAATAGAGTTTTAAATCTTTTTATTAAACCACCACTTTTTTTCTTATAAGTTTTAAATCTTTCTTTTTTTCTCTTTTCATAAGTTTTATCAAACAAACTATAAGAATTTTCATACCATTTTGAGGATTGATAATTATATCCTAATAATTGAGCATATTTTTCAGCTTCTTCAATTAAACCAATTGTATAATGTACTTCAACCAACCTATGTAAGGCTTCTTCTGCATAGATTGTGGTGTCATATTTATCTATTATTTCTCTAAATCTATTGATTGCAGGGATCCATTTTTTTCTATCAAAATAATATCTTCCCAAATACATCTCTTTAGCTGCAAGAATATCATCAATTAAATCTATTTTAAATTCTGCATCAATTGCATATTCTGTATTAGGATAATTTTTTAAAATTATATTAAAATTTTCTTTAGCATTTACAATTGATTGCAAGTCTTTTTTTTCGTCAACAATTTGTTCATAATAACAAATTGCTAACAAGTAGTACACATATCCTAAATCTTTATGATAGGGATATACTTTTATAAATCTTTTTAATTCAGCTATAGCATCACCATAATAATCTTGAGTGTAATATGAATATGCAGCCATTAATGCTGATTGAGGTGCAGATTTTGCTTGCGGAAATAAGATCTCTGCCTCATTAAACTTTTTTGCTGCATACAATACGTCACCATCGTTTAAAGCTTTTTTCCCCTCACTATAAGCCTCTTCAACTTGAAGTTCCAAATTTTTTTCTTTTATTATTGATTTTTTTGGTGGTTCTTTAGAACATGAATTTAACAAAATTAAGCTAATGAGAAATAAAAAAATCTTAAATCTAAACATATCTGTTTTATACAGACTTAACTAAGAATTTTAAAGATCAATATATGTTAAGCAATCGATCTTAATAAGGTTTTATTTAGAATTGTGTGAGGCAGATTTCTTTCTTGAATCTCGATTATTGAAAAGTTCTCTTTATTTTCAAACACTTTCTTTAACAGCTGGTTTGTTAAAAAATGACCACCTTGAGAACAATTTACACTACCAATTATTCTATATCCACTTGTGTATAAGTCTCCAATACAATCTAATATTTTGTGATTTACAAATTCTTTTGGATTTCTAAGCTTTTCAGAATTTAAGATTTTATTACCTTTAACAACGATTGCATTATCTAAACTCCCACCTTTTGCAAGTCCTTTTTCTTTGATTTTTTTTACATCATCGAATAAACAAAATGTTCTTGAGTTGAAAATATCTATCAAATCGTCTTCATACACGTTCACTTTATTTTCTTGATTTCCAATCAAACTATCTTCAAACTTCAATTTAAAATTAATATCCAAACTTAACTTAGATGGCTCTATGGAAATAAATTTCTTACCATGACGATATGTTATTTTTTTTTGTATTTTGATTATCTTAATAGGCGCTTCACTTTTTTCTAATCCACAACTTTTTAAAATTTCTATAAATTCTTTGGCTGAACCATCTAAAATTGGTACTTCTTCATTGTTTATTTCTACTAGTGCATTATCAATCCCCAATCCAAATAAAGCACCCATTAAATGTTCAATAGTTTGTACTTTTACTCCGTGCTCGTTAGATATAGTTGTATTTAATAACGTATTAGTGACGTTAGTAAAACTTGGGTAAACATAATTGTTTGATCGTAAATCTATTCTTTTAAAAACAATTCCTGTATTTGGTTGAGAGGGCTTTACTAATACTTTGGCTAATTTACCATTATGGAGTCCAACTCCACTAAAAGTTGCTGTTTTTTTTAAAGTTTTTTGACTTAACAATGACATGGAAAAACTTTTAATATGTAAGGAAAAAAAACTGAAAACAACAAATATTACGATAAACTACTAATTAATTAAAAAAATTAAAAAATCTCTCAAAAAAGCCTTGTTTTTTGTTAATTTTACTAATTAACAAAACCTCATTGCTATTAAGGCCTGAAATAATTCTACTGGCTGTTGCAAAAATAGTGCCATCTGTATTGTCTTTGAATTTTTCTACATAGCTAGCACTTAAAATTTGATTTAACGAGATGTGATATTTTTTTAATATCTTTTCTATGCTTTCAATTAAATTTTTTGAAAGACAGATAAATTCTGTATCTAAAGAAAAAATATTGCAATTAGTATTTTCTGGTAAAGTTGTGTAAAATTTATTATCAATCACATATTTTTCTATAAGAAAATGTACAATTTTTTGATTTTGTAAGCTCGATTGACATAAATTTTTTAAATCATTTAATGGGTGAATTAAAGTATCTGAATTTATAAGATTACCATTATTATCTTTTTTGATTGACAATTTTATTGAGAGAAATTCCTTACTATCCAAAATAACGTATATGTTTTTAATAAAACTATCCAATTTTTTTTCAATTTTTAATATGTTAGAATCTAAAAATTCATCCATTTTACTAAATTTTAATTCTGTAGAATTTTCTTCTATTGCTAATTTTTCAGAATAAATTTTCTCATTTGTTTTATTGTCAGTAACATAAATTATATATTGAGTATTATTTAGATAAAGATAAGTTTGAAAATCTGCTTCTCTAATCATTTATAACAATTTGATTTTTTTGACGTATATCCAAAATTTTTATATTACTAAATTCTATATCATCAAGTAAATCGATTGATAAATTTAATGTCTCTTTTATTCCTGTGATTGGTAATTTAATTAAAACTCCTGAGATCATTTCAATGTCCCATCTACCCGAAGGAAAATAGTAAAAATTTTTTATGTTATTATATTCAAATTCAGTTTGAAGAATAATATTTTTTAATTCTAAGAATTTTTCTGTTTTAAAATTTCCAAAAATAAAAGGTAAATTTTGAGAATAATCTTTGGTATTAATAAATTTCCCATTAGATCCAACTAAATAATTTTTTCCATTTATATTGGTAGATGCTAAAATATTTGTTTTTTCAATTTTGATTTCAAGAGAAGACGGATATTTTTTAAATACTTCATATTCTTCAATTAAATTATTAGAGTTTAATATTTCTTTTATCTGGGATTTTTGAATAGATAATAGATTATTTAATTTTATTAAATTCGTAATTTTTAGAAATTCATTATTATTAAATTCTATTCCTTCTATATTAACTATATCAATTTTAGGAAGATCAAAATTTTTCAAATTTTTGTTATTGAAAGTGCCTAAAATGATTACTAAAGAAATATAAAAAATAATTTTCTTATTTATTTGTTGAAGCATCTTTTAAAATTAATTCAATAAGTTTAATAAAACTTATACCACGAAATGCAGCAATCTCAGGCACTAAAGAAAGTTTTGTCATTCCTGGCTGAGTATTAATTTCTAAAAGATAAAACTTACCCTTGTAATATTTAAAATCTGAACGGGTAACTCCTCGACAACCTATTAAACTATGTGCTTTAGAAGAAATTTTCATTATTTGTTCATATTTTTTTTTTGGTAAATCCACTGGTATAATATGTTTCGTTTTTGCTTTTGGATTATATTTTGCTTGATAATCATAAAATTTTCTTTTTGGTTTTAATTCAATTGCACCAAGTTTTTTAGAGCCTATCAATGCAGCCTGTATCTCTCTACCAGGGATAAATTCTTCAATAATTATTTTTTTATAACCTTCTAAAAACTTCAATTTTTTTTTAATATTTTTTTTTGTACATATAAACACATTTACACTTGAACCCTCATTGATTGGTTTTATCACAACTGGAAATTTCAGTTTTTTTTCAATGTTTTGAAGAATATTTTTTTCATCTTCACCAAAAGAAAAGGTGAGGAACCTTGGAGTCAATATTTTATTTTTTATAAAAATCTTTTTAGATAACACTTTATCCATTGCTATCGATGATGAAATCACACCTGAATGAGTATAAGGAATTTTAAAACTCTCTAATACTGTTTGTATATAGCCATCCTCACCAAACTGACCGTGTAACGCGTTGAAAATTTTGTTTGGTTTAAATTTTTTAATAACATCAAATAACTGAAAATTTGGCTCTGTTATTTTTACAAAATAATTATTTTTTTTTAGTTCCTTAGCTACTTGTCTTCCAGTATCAAGGCTGATTGCTCTTTCTTTTGAAATACCACCTGAAATTATTAATATTTTTCTCAATTTATTTTAAAATCTTAATTTCTTTTTCTAATTTTACACCGGTTTTTTCTAAAACCTCTTTTGATACAAATTCAATTAAATTGTTCATATCATTAAAAGAAGCGCTACCTTTATTTACAAAAAAATTACAATGTTTTTCTGAAATACATGCATCCCCGAAACTTTTGTCTAAAGGAACTGACTCTTTAATTAACTCCCAAACTTTCTTATTAGTTTGTGATTTAGGATTTTTAAAAGTGCTCCCACTAGTTTTAATTCTAGTAGGTTGTGCTTTTTCTTTTTTTTTTACTAAATTCTCAATTTCATTTTTAATTTGAGAAGGACTAGATTTTAACCCTTTAAATGAAGCACTTAAAAAGATTAAATCATTGGATAAATTACTTTTTCTATACTCAAATTTTATTTCTTTACTTGGGATGGTAATGATGTTTCCAGATTTATCGATTGCTTGAACTGATATCAATATATCTTTAAATTCTTTGTTAAAACAACCTGCGTTCATTCTAATTCCACCTCCTATTGTGCCTGGTATACAAGATAAAAATTCAAATCCGCTGAGACTGTTTTTTACAGCAAAATCTGATAATGACTTATCAGTCACGGCACTTCCAGCAATTATTACATTATCTCCAAGAAGTGAGATATTATTAAAATTTTTTCCTAATTTTATAACTATACCATCAAATAAATCATCAGATATTAAAGTGTTAGAACCTGCTCCAAGAATAAATATTTTTTCCTGATTATTTACTATTTTCAAAAATTTAATCAGTTCATGAAGATTGTTGGCTTTAAAAAAAACTTTTGTTTTTCCACCAATATTGAACCAATTTTTTTTTTTAAGATCGTACTCAAATCTTACATTTTCATCAAATTCTCCAAACAATTTTTTTAATTTGTTTAATTCCATTATATTAATCTTGGCAGTTCCCTCATCCAATTAGAGATGGAACCTGCACCCATTCCAATTACGATTTTTTTCCCACTCATATTTCTTTTTATAAATTTAGCTAGTTGAAAATTATCATTTACTAAAAATAATTTTACTTTTGAATTTTTTATTATCTCCTTAGCAAAATTTATATAATTAAATCCCAACTTTATTTTTTCTCCCGCTGAATATACAGGGCATAAAACAACAATATCGGCATTCTTAAATGCAAGGGAGAATTCTTTTCTCAAATCTTTAAGTCTTGTCACTCTATGTGGTTGAAAAATACAAACTTTTTCATAATTTTTATAAACCTTGTTAACACCATCCAAAACTACTTTTATTTCAGTTGGATGATGAGCGTAATCATCATAAAAATCAATATTGTTGTAAGTAAATATTTTATTAAATCTTCTTTGAACACCTTTAAATTTTTTTAATCCTTTTTTAATATCAGAAATTGAAATACCAATAGTAATTGCAACAGCAGTAGCTGCAACAGAATTTCTTACGTTATGAACACCTAGTAATGGAATTCTTATTTTTTTAATCTTTATTCTTTTCTTATTTGGGACATTTACTGATATGTCAAATTCTGTGAAGGTTTTGTTTTGATTAATATTCTTAATTAAAAAGTTTGATTTTGAATCAAGTCCATAGGTATAAAAATTTCTATTCTTTAATTTTTTAATTATTTTATTATTTACAGGGTCATCTAAACAAATAAATGATTTTCCAAAAGAGGGAACTTTTTTTATAAAATTAATAAAATATTTCTCTAAGTCATCCATAGATTTGTAAAAATCCATATGTTCTCTATCAATATTTGTAATAATTGAATAAGTAGGAGGTATATGAAGGAAACTTCCATCAGACTCATCTGCTTCTAAAACTGTCCAATCACTCTTTCCTAACTTAGCAGTATTTTTGATAGAGTTAATTACCCCTCCATTAATAATTGTTGGATCTAATTTGGTTTTTTGCAGTATTGAGGTAATTAAAGAAGTTGTTGTAGTCTTGCCATGTGAACCAACCACAACAATATTTTTCATAAGAGAAACAATGTGAGCTAACATTCTTCCTCGGGTGATAATTGGAAGTTTTTTTCTTCTAGCTTCAATGTATTCTGAATTATTTTTTTTTATTGCTGAGGAAATAACTGCTATTGTAGCATTCTTTAAATTTTGTTTTTTTTGACCAATAAAAACTTTTATTTTTTCTTTTTTCAATCTATCTATATTTTTATTTGATGATACGTCACTACCTTGCACTTTAAATCCTTTCCCTTTCATAATTAAAGAAAGTCCGCTCATACCAATACCACCGATACCAATGAAGTGAATAACCTCAGTTTTTGCTAATTCAATTTTCATTAATTATATTTAATATTTTTTGATGTACATTAGTCCAAGTATTTTTGTAATTTAGTTTTTTTAAGTTTTCCTTTTTTTGCAAGAATTCAGAATTATCAGATAATATATTGTTCAAAAGTTGCTCAATATCATCCTCAAATGTCTCTTGATTAAGTATCCAGCAACATTCTTTTTCTTTATAAAATAAAGCATTTTCGAATTGATGATTGTCCTTAGAATTTGGTAATGGCACTGCAATAAATGGTATGTTTAACAAAGATAATTCAGCTAAAGTTGAAGCACCTGATCTAGTTATACATACATCAGAATTATTAATTATTTCTTCAAAGTTTTTATTGAAACTGAAGATTAAACATTCAACATTATTTTTATCATAGAAATTTTTTAAATTGAAAATATTTTTTTCGTTTGTTTGATGTAAAATTCTAATTGAGTGTTTTTTCGAAATATTAACAATTTTATTTTTGAGATTAATATCAAAGATATTCGCTCCTTGACTTCCTCCGACAATCAATAAATCTAATTTTTTATAGTTAAAATTTTTTTGTTTTAAACTATAAAATTTTTCTCTTACCAAGGGAAATATAGTTTCAATTTTACTTTTATATTTTGGTGGAAAATTTTTTATTTTTTCTTTGTAACAAATTATTTTTTTACATGAGCTTAAAAAAAATTTATTTGCTCTTCCCAAAACTTGATTGGGTTCTAAAAGGTAAATCTTTAATTTTAAGAATTTTGCTGCTAATAACAATGGAAGAGACATATAACCCCCAGTAGAAAATAATTTTTCAATATTATTTTTTTTTAATAATAAAAACGATTTTATTGTCAGTATAATTACTAATATTAAATTGATTGGAAATAAAAATATATTATTTAACCTTGGGGTATCAATAATTCTTAATTGATAATTTCCGTCATTTAAATATTTTAAACCCCTCTTATCAGTTGTGATTATTACTTTTGCATCTCTAGATAAATGTTCATAAAGTATTACTGCTGGGATTACATGACCCCCTGATCCTCCTGTAGTTATCAAGTAATTTTTATCCATTTTAATTTAGATTTCGTTTTGTAAAGTTCAAAATTATCCCAGATAAAATTGAAACACTAATTATTGAGGAACCACCATAACTTATAAATGGTAATGTCATACCAGTTGTAGGAAATAATCTAATATTTACTCCAATATGAATTATAGTTTGCATTAATATAAGGCTTATAGATCCAACTAAAATTAATTTGATAGTTTCATTATTTTCAAAATTAACTTTTTTAAACACTGAGTAAATAAACATTAAAAACAATAAAAAGATTAAAATTATGGCAATTACACCAAACTCCTCAGAAATTACTGAAATGATATAATCTGTATGAGCCTCTGGAACTCTATTTTTTAAAGTCCCCTCTCCAATACCTTTCCCAAAAAAGCCTCCACTCGTAATAGACTCTAAAGCTTTGTCTGATTGAAAATTGTAAGTTCCAGTTTCAGAATCTAAAAAAGAAATTAATCTATTTTTAATGTATGCAAATTTTGAAACAAAAAAAATTAAGTAAAAAAATATTAATATAATCGATGAAAATAAAAAAAAAAGTAAAAATATACTTACACCCGAAGTAAAAATTAAAACTGACCAACAAAAAAAAATTAAAAGAGTTTGTCCTATATCTGGCTGTAATGATAGTAATAAAGCAATAGCTAAAGTAACTATAAATGAAAATAAATATTTTATGTAAATGTTGCTAAATTTCTGGCTACACAATATCAAGCTAGTAAAAATTATAAGAAATGGCTTTACTAATTCTATCGGCTGAAATCTGGGTAAGAAGTATAAATCTATCCATCTTTTTGAACCCTTAACTTCTACTCCAATTATAGGCACCAAAATTAAAAATATTAATGATAAGAAAAAGAATAGAGAAGAATATTTGAGAAGTTGTTCTTTTTTGATTGAGGATAATAAAAAAATTATAATTATCCCTAACAAAATAAAAACTAAATGTTTAAAAAAAAATTGGTAATCATTTGTATCTAATTTATCAGAGGCAATTAATGATGTGGAAACTAAGGAAAAAAAAAGACCTGTTAAAAATAATAAAACAATCAGTGAAAATAGAAACTTATCAATATTTTTCCACCAATCATAATAAATACTGAATAAAGTATTCTTATTTTCCATACATAAATCTTTTTACTAATCGATTAAAATATAAACCTCTTTCTTCGAAGTTTTTAAAACTATCAAACGAAGCTGCACAAGGGCTAAATAATATCGTATATTTAATAGATCTTTTTGTTTTGATTATAGAAAAAACGTTTTTCACTGCATCTTCTAAATTTATATAATTTTCAAATTTTACTTTATTTCTAAGCTGTTTGATAAAAAGATTTTTATTTTCTCCATAAATAAAAGCGGTAACATTACTTAAATCTTTTTTTTTTAATTCTAATTTGTCACCTTTTTTATAAATACCACCCAATAACCATAATATGTCGGAGGATTTATTAAACATTCCGACAGAAGATGAAAAACTTGTAGATTTTGAGTCATTTATAATAGTGAGATTCCTCTTTTGAAGAATAATTTGTTGGCGATATTTCAAACCCTTAAAATTTTTAATCGTTTTTTGTAAAAGATATTTTTTTAGTTTTAGTTTTTTTGCCAATTCTATAATAAAGGATAGATTTTCTCTATTTGACTCAGTTAAAAAATATTTATTTTTGATTTCCAGAAAATTATTATAATTTTTTTTTGTATTTACTTTAACAATTTTACAATTAAATTTTTTAGCTTTTAATTTTCTCGAAATTAGCTCGTCATCGCTTTTTACAAATGCTAAACAACTTTTGGATTGAGAATCTAATAGTTTAAATTTTGCATCAACATAATTTTGAAGAGTTTTATGTCTTTCAAGATGATCAGGTTTAATATTCAAGATTATTGAATATTTTGAACTAAATAACCGACTATAATCTAGCTGGTAAGAAGATGCCTCTATTACAAAAATTGTTTTTTTTGATATTTTTTTTTCATTTAATGGAGGGTTACCAAAGTTTCCAATAAGTCTCACATCTTTTTTTTGATCTTTTAAAACTTCATATAAAATTTTCGCAGTAGTAGATTTTCCATTGGTACCTGTAATAGTAATGCATTCGTTTTTAAAAAAAGTAAAAAAGACATCTAAATCTGTATAAATTTTTTTTTTATTAAGTTTAAGAAATTTAGATAACTTACAATTATAAATATTGATACCTGGGCTAATAATGATTATATCAAATTTGATTTTTGATAATTTTAATTTTGAAATTTGTTTCGGATTTATGTTTTTTAAATCATCAAATAAATAAATATCAGCTTTATTTCTTAAAAATCTAAAAGATGATATTCCACTTTTTCCAAGACCATAGATTAATATTTTTTTTTTCAAAAAAATATTTTCAATTTTTTTTTTCATCTCAGTTTTAAAGTAGCTAATCCTATCATTGCAAGAATTATAGAAATGATCCAAAACCTTATTACAACAGTCGATTCTGGCCAACCTTTTTTCTCAAAGTGATGGTGGATAGGAGCCATCTTAAAAATTCTTTTTCCAGTAAGTTTAAATGAAATAACTTGAACCATTACAGAAACCGCTTCCAATACAAACAGGCCTCCGGTGATTGCTAAAACTATTTCATGTTTTGTTATTATTCCAACAGCTCCTAAAGACCCTCCTAAAGACAATGAACCAGTATCGCCCATAAAAATTTTTGCTGGAGGTGCGTTAAACCATAAAAATCCAAGACATGAACCTATTATAGCTCCACAAAATATTGCTACCTCTCCAGTTCCTTCTATGTAAGGAATTTGTAGATAATCTGAAAATACAATATTACCAGTTACATAACTAATAAATGCAAAGCATGCTGCCACTAAAATTACTGGAACAGTTGCCAAACCATCTAAACCATCTGTCAAATTAACAGCATTAGATGAACCAATAATTACAAATATTGCAAAAGGAATAAAAAACCAACCAAGATTAATGATTAAGTTTTTAAAAAATGGAAAATATAAATTAGTTATATTTTGGTAATCTATAAAATTTACATAAATAACAACACCAATAATTGATAATACAATTTGTAAAATTATTTTAAATTTAGATGAAATTCCTGAAGAATTACTATACTTAATCTTTTTATAATCATCAAATGCTCCTAAAAGTCCAAATGAAACAGCAACGTACACACAAAACAAAATATTAATATTTGATAAGTCTGCCCACAAAATTACTGAAATGAGTAAACCTAATAGAATAATTAATCCACCCATAGTTGGTGTACCAATTTTTTTAATTATATGATCTTCAGGTCCGTCATCTCTTATGGGATTTAAAATTTTTTGATTTGAGAAGAATTTTATAAACGGGCCTCCAATTATTAAAACTATTATGAGTGATGTGAAAACAGATAAACCAGTTCTGAAAGTTAAGTATTTAAAAACATTCAAAAATCCAAACGTATCTACATAGTTTAATAAAAATTGATAAAGCATCTACTTAATTCCTTTTAAATCATTTATCATCATATTAAAACCTGTCGCATTTGAGGCTTTAACCATTAAATAATCATTATTATTCAAATCATTTTTAATAAATTTAATCATTTGAGTGTTAGTTCTAAAAACTTTACCTCTTTTTGATTTTACAATCTTTTTGAATATTTGACTCATATATTTTCCCTTAAAGAAAATTTTATCAATTTTTGTTTTATTAATTATTGGAACAATTGACTGGTGAAGTTTTTTGGAATGAGTTCCAAGTTCTAACATATCACCAAGTAAGAGATACTTTTTGAATTTTTTGGTCTTTACTTTATCAAAATTTAATATCGCAGATTTAAGGGATAAAGGATTGGAATTATAACTTTCATCTATTAGGTTTATGTTTTTTTTATTTATTTTTATTCTTGATAAATCTCCTCTCCCTTGGGGGGTTGTAAAATTAAAAAAAACTTTTTTATCTAATTTTGTAATATCAATATTTATACTCATAACCGCTAAAGCAGCTAAAATATTATAAATGTTATTTTGAAAATTATTAGAAATCACAAAACTTTTGATAAAATCTTTAGCTTTGATATTTATTTTAAAATTATTATCAATTTTAACAATATTAATTAACTTCACATCAGATTTATGATTTTTTATTCCAAATGAAATTGTATTAATATTTTTTTTGGTAGCTATTTTGTGATGTAATCTAAAAAAATTATCATCTGCATTTAAAATCACAAAACCATTTTGTTTCGTATTTGAAATTATTTCAGATTTTGCAAGTGCAATATCTTTTATACTCTTAAAATTTTTAGCATGAGCATAATTTATATTAGTTATAACGCTTATGTCTGGTTTGATAATTTTTGATAAATAATCAATTTCCCCTTTTTTATCCATGCCGACTTCCAAAACTCCATAATTATCGTTCTTTCTCAAATTAAAAAGGCTTAATGGAACCCCATATTTGTTATTATAAGATTTTGGGGAAATAGTTGTTTTAGAAATTTTTTTTAAAGTTTTGCCTAATAATTCCTTAAGTGTAGTTTTTCCACAGCTCCCTGTTATTGCAATTATTTTTGCATCTATATTCTCTCTGAAAATAGTTGATGTTTCAGTCAAAAATTTCAATGCATTTATTACTTTTATTTGTTTTTTAGAATCTAATTTTTTTTTAATTTTATTTACAACTACTATAGAAGCTTTTTTCTTCAGAGCTTCTTCTACAAACTTATTTCCATCATTTTTCCTGCCTCGTATAGCGAAAAAAATGTCATTTTTTTTTACTTCTTTTGAATTAATTCTAGCTTGTCCCAGAGTTAAACTTGTATTTAATTTTTTATCACCAGATGACTCTTTAATAAGATTTAATTTCAAATTACTTGATAAATTCAAATTTTTTAATTTAATTGCGTTTAAAATTATTTTTTTATCTGAAAAATAAATTTTTCGATTACCAATTTCTTGAATTTTTTCATGACCCTTGCCAGCAACTAATAAGATATTGCCTGTAGTTAAATTTTTAATTGCTTCAGAAATTGCCTTTGCTCTATCAGAAATTTCTGATATCTTTTTACTATTTATTCCTCTTTTAATATCTTTTCTAATTTTATTAGGATTTTCCAATCTAGGATTATCATCTGTCAAATATATTTGATCAGCATACAATGAAGCTATTTTACCCATTTTTGATCTTTTATTTTGATCTCTATTTCCACCACAACCAAACAAAAGAACAATTTTTTTATTAGGAAATTGTTCTCTTAGTGAAAGAAGAGATATTTTTAATGCGTCTGGTGTGTGTGCGTAATCCAAGATAACTTTAGATTTATTTTTAATATTGCCAATTTTTTCTAGTCTTCCCTCAACAGATCTTATTTTTGGAATAACTCCCAAAATTTTATTTAAGCTTAGATTACTTTTTTGAGCAGCTATAATTGCCATCATTATGTTCTTGAGTTGTATTTTACCTATAAGATTGAGCTTAATATTTTTGATTAAGTTTTTATATTTGATTATTAATATTTGTTTCTCGCCTAAAAAATAATGAGATAAAATTTTAAAATGATTTTTTGGGTTATTTATAGAATTAATCTTTAAATTTCTCTTTAATGCAATTTTTTTTATGTTTCTAAATTCAGGTATTTTTTCATCAGTAATTACATTGCCTTTAATAGATAGAAGTTTCTCAAAAAGATAGAGTTTTGCGATTAAATAATCTTTTAAATTTTTGTGATAATCTAAATGATCTTGAGATAAATTTGTAAATATTCCTGAATTAAATTTTAAACCATCTAACCTATTTTGACTTAAACCATGACTTGAAGCCTCCAGTATTACATCTTCCACTTTATGATTTTTAAGATAATTTAATATCTTCCCCAATTGAATTGGGTCGATGGTTGTATTGGATAAATTGATATATTTGTTGTTTGATTTAACACCCAAAGTTCCAATTGATGCAACTTTTCTTTTATTAAATTTTAATATTTGATAATAAAAATCAGCCACGGAAGACTTTCCATTAGTTCCTGTAATTGCTATTAAATTTGATGGTTTTTTATTATAAATTTTAAATGAAACTTCAGCTAATAATTTTCTCACATTTTTTGAATGAATAATTAATACTCCATTTGGAAATTTTGTTATTTTCTTTTCAGTTACAATAATTTTTGAGCCTTTGTTTATTGCATCTAATATGAAATTATTTCCATCAATATTTGTGCCTTTAATTGCAAAAAAGACATTATCTTTTTTTACTTTTGAACTCTCAAAACAGATGTCAGAAAAAAAAGTCTTTTCATATTTTTTTCCAATATTTGGGAAATAATCTTTAAGTAACATTTAGAAATTAAATTCACTATATTTTGTGGCTAAAATAGGCCCAATTTTTTCAACAATTTGACCCGTAGCTTCAACTGTTGTCCATCCAGCAGTATTAAAAGGTGTCCCTTTATACTTTATGTTTGATCCATCTCTATAATGATAAATATAGTTTTCATTTATTTTTGGTTCATCTAACATAACGGCTAAAACAAATTTTGGTTTAGATGTTGGAAATACTGACACAAAAGAATTAATCTTCTTATTTGAATACTCTCCGTCGGCACTTTTTTCGGCTGTTCCTGTTTTACCACCAATTTCATATCCATTAACATTTGCCAGTGATGCGGTTCCATCTTTTGTTGAAACAATTTTTCTCAAGATTGGTAAAATTTTTCTTGATAAGTCTTGACTTAAAATTTTTTCTTTTTTTTCATTGATGTTATTTTTGACCAACTTTGGTTTTATTTGATAACCCCCATTAACAACAATAGAATAAGCTTTTGCTAATTGAAGCAATGTAGTTGTAATGCCATGACCAAATGATGCTGTAGCAAGTGGGCATTTTCCCCAATTGAATTGTATTGGTTTTCCAACTTCCTCAATATCAAAGTCAATTTTTTCTAAAACACCAATCTTGGATAAAAATGATTTAAATTTTTCTTCACCTACTTGCTGAACAATTCTAACTGAGCCTATATTACCAGAACGAACTAATATTTGTTCAGCAGTTAGATTAGATGGGATTTTTTCGTCGTATTCTCTTATCGGAAATCCTGCACACATAAGAGATTTTGGCAAATCAACATATTCTGTCTTAGCAGTGATAATTTTTTCATCAAGAGCAGCAGCTAATGTGAAAGTTTTAAATACAGATCCAAACTCATAGACACCTTTAGTAACTCTATTTATATAATTTGTATCTGAGATTTTGTTTCTCTGATTTGGATCAAAGTCAGGAAGAGAAACTAAAGATAGTATTTCACCATTATTTACATCCATCAAAATTGCAGCACTGCCAATAGTATTAAAAATTTTGTTGAATTTAATTAACTCTTCTCTTATTAAAAATTGTAGGTCTTTATCTACTGTTAACTTAATGGGTTCTTTACTATTTTTTAGAATTTCGTCTAATGATTTTTCTAAACCAGAGACTCCGTTATTATCATTATCAATTTGACCAAGAATATGACTAAATAAGTTTTTTTCAGGATAAATTCTTGTTAATTTTTCCTCAGGTTGAATTGATTTGTCGCCTAGTTTCATTACCTTTTCATAATTTTCTTCAGATATTTTTTTTTCTAAGTAAAAAAATTTTTTATTTTTCAATTGATTTTCAATTTTAACAAAATCTTTATTGGGAAAAATATATTTTAGATTTATTAATAACTTTTTTTTATCAATAACTTTTCTAGTGCTTATGCCAATATCAATTGAACTTACTGTCTTACTTAGGTATTTTCCATTTCTATCAATTATGTCTGCTCTATAAAGTTTATTGGAGATACTAGCCAAATTTTCATTTATTACTTTTTTAGAATCTCTAGAGCCAAGATGTACTAAGTGTATAGAAAAAATGATAAAAATGATAAAAAAGATAAAAAAAATAAATGAAACCCTATTAAATGAAATATTAATATTTGACTTATTTTTTTTAAAAGAAAAATCATTACGATTATCCTCTAAAATAATTTGTGAATTTTTATTACTCATTTTTATTAAAACTTAATTGACCTATTTCGATTTCATTATTTTTTCTAGTAATTGTTTGAATTTCTTGGATATCAAATTTTATTAATTCTTTGTCAAAGTAAAGATTTTGAAACTGAAGTAATTTTTCAGTAGAACTCAAATAATCAAATTCCAATCTAGTATTTTCTAAATTTTTTTTTAAATCTCTGATGTTTTCTTTTAAGACAAATATTTCATCATCAATCCTTTTTGTTGAATTTTTAACTATTGCCGTTGAGAAAATTAAAGAAAATACAAAGAGTGTAACGAAAAATTTTTTCATAATTTTTCACCAAAATTCTCAATATCTAAAAGTGTTTTAAATTTTTTAAATATATCTGTCTCAAAATTATAAAAATCATTTTTCTTTATTACGTATCTGAGTTTTGCTGATCTTGATGAAGTATTTTCTCTTAATTCTTTAGCTGATGGTGTTATTGGTTTTTTCTCAACCATACTAAATAATGTTTCAGGTTGATTTATATTTGGCATATACCGAGATATACTTTTTTTTTCAGATAAACTTTTAAAAAAATATTTTACGATTTTATCCTCTAGTGAATGGAAAGTTACAACTGCCAATATACCATTTTTTTTTAATACTTTTGTAGCTGCAATTAAACCATATATTAATTCACTAATTTCTTTATTGACAAAAATTCTAAGAGCTTGAAAAATTTTTGTGGAGTTATTTATCTTAAAATTTTTTCTTTTTTTTGATTTTTCTACCAATTCGACTAATTTTTTTGTGTCAATTTTTTTTATCCTTCTTTCTTTAACAATATTAGAAGCTATTCTTTTGGCTTCTAATTCTTCACCAAAAAATTTAAAAATTTTCTCTAGCTCATGAACATCCAGATTATTTATTGCGTCACTTGCAGAAAAATTATTTAAACCCATTTGCATATTTAGATCTCCAACAGAATTAAATGATAAACCTTTTTTTGGATCTTTGATTTGAGTTAAAGAATAACCTAAATCCAAGATTATCCCTCTGATTTTTTCATTTTTAAGTTTGAGGTTGTCTAATTGACTAAACTTTTTATGTTTGAAAATAAATCTGTTTGAGAACTTTTCAGAAATTTTATTTGCAATTTTTTTACTTTCTATATCTCTGTCAATTGCAATTACCTGCGTATCTTTATAACTTAAAATTTTTTTTGTGTAACCACCTTGACCAAAAGTACAATCAATAAATGTGCCACCATGTTGAGGGGTAATAATGCTAATTATTTCATTAAGCAATACCGGATAATGTTTTGGAGCATCCGATACCATGGTGGCTTCCATTTATTTTTTCGAAGACCATTAATTTTTTTGTCTTCGTAAAAATGCAGGTATTTCTAAATCGTCCTCTTCTTGATCTTCATCTGATGATCCAAGCAAATCTTCAGATGTTGAAGCTTGATTTTCTGTATTAAATAGATCTGGTTCATCTGTATCAACACCAAATTCCTTTAAATCATTTGAAGATTCTTCAGTATTAGACGAGCTTAATGCTTCATGTGAAAAAGAAGTATCACTGTCATCTGAAATGTTTTCTACAATATTTTCAGCTTCTTGATTTTTTAATAATTCTTCATGATACTGATTGTTTACTTCATCAACTGATTGACTCTGAATACCTTCTGATACTATCTCATTTTCAAGTTTAAGTGCAGTTGCACCATCAGAAATTGGGTTAGAATTAGTATTCTGGAAATTAAAAGAGGTTGTACCTGCAGTTGTACCAAAATCAGAATATCCAGGATTTCGATTTTGTATACGATGTACCATGTTAATAACTGATTTTGTTTCTGGTTGTTGACCATCTAAAGATGTGGCTACAATTGAAACTCTCATTTTTCCATCAAGTTCTGGATCTGTTATAGCGCCAATAATTAATTCAGCTTCAGGATCTACCTCTGCTCTCACTTTATTGACTGCTTCATCAACTTCAAATAATTTAAGATCTTTTCCACCAGTAATATTAACTAATAATCCTTTTGCTCCTTTTAATGTGTAATCATCAATTAAAGGATTACTAATTGCCATCTCGGCTGCTTTCATAGATCTTCCTTCTCCTTCAGCCTCACCGGTACCCATCATAGCTTTACCCATTGAAGCCATAACAGACTCTACATCAGCAAAATCAAGATTGATCAATCCTGGTCTTACCATTAAGTCAGTAATACTCTGGACACCATGCATTAAGACATTATTTGAAAGATTGAATGACTCTTCAAATGTAGTTTGCTCATTAGCTATCTTGAATAAATTTTGATTTGGAATAACTATAATTGTATCAACATGTCTTCTTAGTTCATCCAAACCTTGTTGAGCTCTTCTCATTCTTGAAGGACCCTCATATAAGAATGGTAATGTAACCACTCCAACTGTTAAAATGTTTAATTCCTTGGCAGCTCTTGCAATAACATGTGCAGCACCTGTACCTGTTCCACCACCCATACCAGCAGCTATGAAGACCATATTCGCACCTTGTAGAATATTTACGATATCATTTAAAGACTCATCAGCAGCGGCTTGACCTATATCAAGTTTTGCACCTGCTCCTAAACCTTTAGTCAAATTTAAACCTATTTGAATTTTAGATTTTGCTTTGCTATGTTTTAAATCTTGAGCATCAGTATTAACCGCAATAAATTCAACACCTTGCATTCCATTATCAATCATTTCATTTATCGCATTTCCTCCCGCTCCACCTATTCCCATAACCAATAGTCTTGGTTGAAGTTCTTTTATTTCTGGTACCTTAAAATTAATTGTCATTTTGTTATCCCCCGTTATTTGTTTAATTGATGCTCCCATTTAAGGCTGGCTCTATTTAAATTAGCTTTTTTTCTCGCATTGACCTTAAATTTTTCGAATATTGTTGGTTCCCATATTTGGAATGTTTTACCCTGACCAACAAAGACCATGCTATTTTTGATTTTTGCATGTTTTAATAATTTTGAAGTAAGTGAAATTCTTCCTTCACTATCAAATTGTAAGTTTGTGCTTTCAGATAAAATTGATGTTGCAAAAAAGTCTCTTTTTTCCTCAAAAGGATTTAAAGAGTCTATAGAATTTGAAATTTTTTCTACTCTGTCTTGAGGCCATGCCTCTATAGATTGATTGTTAAATGATGGATAACAAATTACTCCATTATATCCTAAATTAGACAAATATGATCTATAACTTGCAGGCACCGACACCCTTCCTTTTTTGTCCAATTTGTTTTCGTAGGTAGATAAAAACATAAACCATAAAGTCCTATAAATCCCCTATTTGGGAATTTATGGGATCTTATGGGTTTTTTGGGAATGAGTCAACAAATACTATTTATAATTGAAAAATACAAATTGACAGCAAAAATGAGTCAAAACGTGAACATTGGATAGATATGTAATTTCAATAAAAAGCCAGATGAACTATAAGCCGGGTTCTGTCGTTTAAACTTACCATTTGTCTAGGCTCAAGATCACTCTTGAGCTCAAGCAACTAACCCTGATGACGAGCCAAAGATAGCTTTTAGTTTTTCAACTATATCATCTCTACTTAGTCTTGCTCTCAGTGGGGTTTTCCAGCGTTCATTGTTACCAATAGAACCGGTGTGCTCTTACCACACCTTTTCACCCTTGCCTTGTTAAGGCGGTATATTTTCTGTGGCACTATCCCTAGGGTTGCCCCTGCCAGGTATTACCTGGCACTGCATCTTTGTAGAGTCCGGACTTTCCTCTTTAAAATTTTTAAAGCGATAAGTCGTTCATCTGGCTGTTTCAATTTATTGCTAAAATTTGAAATTTCAAGCTAAATTTTTATTGTTAAAGAAGGTTTTTACTGATTAATAGGCACTCTTTATCAATCTTACCATTAACAAGACTTGGTCTAAATCGTCTTTGAAAAGCTAGTGTAAGATACTTAATGTTTTTTTGAAGTTTGAATTTTTTTACGTCATTATAGCCAATTTTATACAGATTTTTTAAAAATGAATTTTTATCATTTCTGGTAATAAGATTTTTTTTTCTAAACTTTTTAATCTTTTTCCGATCAAGATTATGCCAAAAACTTAATTCATTTTTGGCCAACACTTCCCATGGAAATTTTTCACCTGGATCTTTTTTTCTACCAGGAGATATATCTGAATGACCAAGAACATAGTTTTTTTTAATTTTATATTTTTTTAATAAAATATTTAGTAATTTTTGAAGTGAAAATATTTGCTTTTTTGAAAATCTTTTATAACCATATTGATGGCCTGGATTAGTTATCTCAATACCTATTGAATTTTTGTTTAGAGATTTAAAATGTTTCCAGCTCGAGACTCCCGCATGCCAAGCTTCAAAAAGATCTGGAACCAAATTTATTATTTCACCATTTCTTTTAATCAAATAATGCGAGCTTACTTTTGATTTTGGGTCTTGCAGTCTTTTAATAGCTGCAGATTCTTTTTTCATACCTGTATAATGAATTATAATAAATTTAATTCTGTTTTTCCCCCTTTTGGGTAAATTAAAATTTGGGGAATAGTTTGTGGCCATTTTTAAGCCTATTTTTTGATACATTTTTATATTTAATTAATACTTATTTTACCTTATGGTCTATTATAGTATAAAATTTGTATGATTAAAAAATTCTTAGTTATTATAATTACAACCCTTGCGTTAACTCTAAATGTCAACGCTGGATCTGATGGAGATTTAATATTAAAAAAAAATGAACCTACGGAAGTAAAAGATTGCTTTGAAAAGATTAATAGAGTGACTTTTGCATTTAATCAAACTTTAGATGGGGTGATTTTCAAACCTGTTGCATCATTGTATAGAAAACTCCCCTCACCAGCTAAAACTGGAGTAAGTAATTCTTTAGAAAATATTTCTCATTTATTAACAATACCCAACAATGTTTTGCAAGGAGATTACAAACAAGCTGGAATTAACACTGGAAGATTTATTATAAATACAACATTAGGTATTTTAGGAATTTTTGATGTTGCGCAGTATCTAGGACTGACAAATTATGAAAAGGAAGACTATGGTCAATCTCTAGCTAAAGCAGGTATTGGTCCTGGATGTTATATTGTGCTGCCAGTTTTAGGTCCCAGTACAGTTAGAGATACGATCGCTTCGGCATTTAATTACTTAGGTGGTGATCCTTGGTACAATATAACAGTCAATAAAGACACTCAATATTTTAAGAATTCAGATTATTATTTTTCAAAAGGTGCATCTGGTGTGGACTTTAGAGCCAAAAATTATGACTCAATTGAAAACTTAGAGAATAATTCACTAGACTTTTATGCTTCAGTTAAAAGCTTATACTTACAAGATCGACAACAAAAAATTCTCAACTCAAGAAAAATAGTAAATACCCAAGATGATAGTGATTGGGAAGAGATAAGCCAGTAAAAGTTAAAGAATGGATAAAAAAAAAATTATTTTAGTAATTTTTTTATACTTTTTAACATTAAGCAGCTCCTTCTCAATTGAGGCTGATGTATTTGTACAATCAACTGTTAATAGAGCATCTAAAATACTTTCTGAAAATTTATCAAAAGATGAAAAGATTGAAAAACTTAAAATAATCGCTGAGGAGACAGTTGATATTAAAGGTATCGGTTTCTATACACTTGGATCTATGAGAAAAAACCTAGATGATGACCAAAAAAAGAAATACTCAAGATTATTTAGGGAATATTTTCTAAAAAGCTTTTCTAGTAGGTTATCTGAATATACAAATCCAGAAATTGATGTTTTATCGAAAGAAGTTCTTAGTGAAAATTACACAATTGTAAATAGCCTTTTAAAAGGTACTTCTGAAAGACCTGAGGTCAAAATTGATTGGAGAGTTTACACTAAAAATACAGAAAATCCGTTGATCAGAGATTTAATTATTGAAGGTTTAAGCTTAGCTAGAACACAAAAAGAAGAGTTTGCATCTATTTTAAACTCAAATGACAATGACATTAGCGCATTATTTAAAACATTAGATGAATTTTCAAAAAATTAATAAAATAAATTTGGTGGGCCCGCCAGGACTCGAACCTGGGACCAATACATTATGAGTGTACTGCTCTAACCAACTGAGCTACAGGCCCTGAATTAATCTTTTCTACTTTGTTTTATAATTTTAATCAATAAACAAATCCCACAATGGTGGGCCGTGTTGGTTACGCTCCAACTACCCCTGCAATGTCAATGCAGTACTCTACTATTGAGCTAACGGCCCAAAATCAATCTTAACTTTCTAAGAAACTTTTTAATTGTTTTGATCTACTAGGGTGTTTTAATTTTCTAAGTGCTTTTGCTTCTATTTGACGAATTCTTTCTCGAGTAACAGAAAACTGCAAACCAACTTCCTCTAATGTATGATCAGTATTCATTCCAACTCCAAATCTCATTCTTAAAACTCTTTCCTCTCTTGGTGTCAAGGTTGATAAAATTTTAGTTGTAGCTTCTCCTAAATTTGATTTAATTGCTTGCTCAAGAGGAGCTAAAGCTTTAGTGTCCTCTATAAAGTCTCCTAAACTGCTATCTTCCTCATCGCCAACAGGTTTTTCTAAAGATACTGGCTCTTTAGAAATTTTTAAAACTTTTCTAACTTTATCTAATGGCATCCTTAGTTTTTTTGCTAATTCCTCTGGGGTTGCCTCTCTACCAAATTCACTTAAAATTAATCTTTGAGTTCTCACAATTTTATTAATTGTTTCAATCATGTGAACAGGAATTCTTATTGTTCTAGCTTGATCAGCTATTGATCTTGTAATTGCTTGTCTAATCCACCATGTGGCATACGTAGAAAACTTGTAACCTCTTCTATATTCAAATTTATCTACTGCTTTCATCAATCCTATGTTTCCTTCTTGAATTAAGTCCAAAAACTGCAACCCTCTATTTGTATATTTTTTAGCAATCGAGATAACTAATCTTAAGTTAGCTTCAACCATCTCTTTTTTTGCTATTCTTGACTCTTTTTCACCCTTTTGGACTCTGCTTACAAGTTTTTTGAAATCTGTTACAGACATTCCTATTTTATCACTAAATTCAATTAATCTTTCACGAATATCTTTAAATTTATCTTTATTTTTTGAAAAGAATTGTTTCCACGTTGAGTTAGTATCTAGAAATTTTTTAAGATTTGGATTGATTTCGTTTCCTACATAAAATTTTAAAAATTCATTTCTTGGAATTTTATGATCCATGGCTAATCTCATTAAATTTCCTTCTAAAGAAATTATTTTTTTATTTTCTACATAATGTTTTTGAACTAATCCCTCTAAAACTGACGGGGATAATTGAAGGGATTTAATATCCTCTAAAATTTCTTTTACGAGTTTCTCGTAACTTTTTTCTTTGGCTGGAGAAAAAATTTTTGAGTTTAAAATACAGTTAAGTTTTTCTTTTTGATATTTTATTAGTTTGTTGTAATCTTTGGTTAAGGTGTGGACAGTTTTAAGAACTTTTGGTTTTATTTCCGTTTCCATCGCAGCTAGTGTTGGGTTAAAATCCTCATCACCCTCTTCACCAGAATTCTCTTCATTATCAGCTTCACCCGAATTTTTTTGTTTTGCGCTTGGGCCTGTTGTCTCGTCTTCCATATAATTAGTGTCAATATCAATAATTTCTCGAACCAAGATTTCGTCTTTTTGAAGTTTTTCATTCCACTCAAAAAATTGTTGAGCAGTAATTGGGCTTTGCGATAATGCAATTAACATCACATCCTTTCCAGCCTCTATTCTTTTTGCGATAGCAATTTCACCTTCTCTGGATAAAAGTTCGACTCCACCCATTTCTCTTAGATACATTCGAATTGGGTCATCACTTTTTTCGATAGTTTTTCCCTCATCTTTTGAGGAGCCCTCTTTTTTTCTTAAAACTTTGAAATCAGATTTTTTTTCTACTAACGTGATTTTTTCATCCAATATATGAATAAACGCTTGGGCTAAATTTTGATCTGAAAGATTTCGTTTTCCAAGAGATTTGCTTAATTCTTCATATGTTATGAATCCCCTGTGGGTTCCACGCCCCATTAAACGAGCAAATGATTTTGTAATTATTCTTTCCACACTAATATATTTGAAGGAATGTATATAATGGCAAATTTAGGAAAATCCATTGTTAATTTAATTGAGTTAATTGATATTTTGCTTTTTTTTAAGCTCTTTTAGCTCATTAAATGTCGTCTCATTCAAATCTTTTGAAAATTTCGATTCTAATTCCTTTATCCTAAATTCTAAATCATAATTGTTTAAATCACGAGTTATGTCCTCTAATAGCTCAATAATTTCATGATCCTCATTAAATTTCTTTTTTTGTAAAATGTGTTTAATGGGAGCAAATTTCGTAATTTTATCAATTAATTGAGTATCAATATCTAATTGATCAACAGACAAATTGGTATCTAAGTTTAATTTTAATAAAATTTTTTCAAAAATTTGTTTATTTACCTCAGAAAATAATTTTACATCCTTAAGCAAATTGATATGATCTCGCATCAAATTCAAATTATCAAGAACAAGATAAATTAATGAAAATTCTTTTAATTCTACACCTGACAATGATTGACTTTCGTTGAAGTGCTTTTTGGTCTTATCTAAAGATCTAGTTTTTTTTACATAAAAGTTTTTTTGATTTTGATTTGTATATGGAGTTAGTCCAGAAATATTTTCTATGAAATATTCTAAGACGTATTTTTTAATATAATCATCTTTTATTGTGTTAGCTATGAATCTTAATTTTTTTTCAAAAATCGCCATGGAGGAAGGGTTATTTTGAGTATTTTTTTTATAATGATTAAATATAAATTGATGAATTGGTATTTTATTTTGTTTTGAATAATTAAAAAAATATTCTTTACCATTTTTATTAACAAAACTATCTGGATCCTCTTGATCTGGTAAAAATAAAAATGATATTTGTTTTTCAGGTTTCATATCTTTTATAGAATTTTCTGCAGCTCTTAAGGCTGCCTTGTAACCGCTCTCATCACCATCGAAACAGATGATAATTTCATTAAAAAACTGATAAAGAGTAAATATTTGTTTATCTGTTAAGGAAGTACCTAAATTAGCAACAGCATTCTCTATTTCATTTTTACTTAAACCAACTACATCCATATAACCCTCAACTAAAAAAATATTGTCAAACTGACTAGATAATTTTCTTGCTAAATCTAAATTGTATAAGTTAGATCCTTTTTTGAAGAATAATGTTTCTGGAGAATTAACATACTTAGCAAGAAAATCACTTTTTTCGATTATTCTTCCCCCTAAGGCAATTGGTTGTCCTGAAATATTATTGATTGGAAAAATTAATCTTCCTCTAAACCTTTCAACATAAATATTCTTTTTTTCATCTAAATAAAATAATCCTGTCTCCAGTAAATCATCAATTTGATAATTTTTTTTTAATTCTTCAAATAAATTTGGATTCTTTTCTACAAAACCAATTTTAAATTTTTTAACTTGATCTTTGTCAAGTGATCTATTTTTTAGATAATCTCTTGCTTTAGAATATTTTTCATTTTTCAAAAGTTGATTATGATAAAAGTCTACATATTCTAAAAAAATAGATGAGTATATTTTCCATTTTTTTTCTCTTTCTTCGTCTTGTTTTGAAAAAATATAGGGTTGCATACCTGCTAAATTTGCTAAGTGCTTTACAGCCTCACCAAATTTAAAATTTTGAGTTTTCATTACAAAGTCAAAGATATTTCCATGTTCGGATGTCGCAAAACAATGATAAAATTCTTTCTCATCATTTACAGTAAATGATGGGGTTTTTTCATTTTTAAATGGCGAAAGACCAACATATTCTTTGCCTCTTTTTTTTAAACTGACATATTTTGAAACTACTGTTGAAACTTTTAATCTTGTTTTAATTTCCTCTAGATATTCTTTTGGGTATTTCATGACTACTTATTCAGTAACTGTTTAATTAGCGCTCCTGCTTTGGAGAAATCAATCTCATCAGCATGTTGTTTTTTTAATTCTCCCATAACTTTGCCCATATCTTTCACTGAATTAGCACCTACTTTAGATATTATCTCTTCACATATTTTTTTTGTATCTTCCTCATTTAATTGTTTTGGTAAAAAACTTGATAAAATATCATATTCATTTTGCTCAACTTCCAAAAGATCAGACCGATTATTTTTTTTATAAATTTCAATTGATTCGGCTCTTTGTTTCATCATTTTCTTAAATAATTTTTTAATATCATCATCATCAGTCTCCTTTTTATTTGGACCAGATCTATTTAAGATATCCAAATCCTTGATGGAGGATAGAATTAACCTGTAAGTTGAGATTTTAGTTTTATCTTTTGATTTAAGCGACTTTTTATATTCAGTTTCTATGGTCTCTTTTAAGGACATAATTTTTAATCTACTTTAAAGAAAAAATTCTTCAAAAGAAAAATTGTTTTTTTACAATTTTATAATACATCTCTGTTGCGATAATAAACCTTTTATTGTATTAACCTTTAACTCATGAGTTGTAATTGATCAAAAAAGCAAAAAATAATAGCTCAAAAATTTCACAAACACATACAGGTATTTTAGTTCTTGAAAACAAGAAAGTTTTTAAAGGTATAGGAATTGGTTACGAAGGTGTTGCAACAGGAGAAGTGTGTTTTAATACGTCGTTAACAGGCTATCAAGAGATCATATCTGACCCTTCTTATGCAGGTCAAATTATTAATTTTACTTTTCCTCACATTGGAAATGTTGGAACAAATCATGAGGATCATGAGTCGGATAAAATCTGGACTAGAGGAGTAATTTTTAATTCTGAAATAACTAATCCCTCAAATTATAGATCATTTTCACATTTAGATTATTGGCTTAAAAAAAACAAAATTATTGGTATCACTGGATTGGATACTAGAAACCTTACAAATTTCATTAGAGATGAAGGAGCTCCTAAAGGTACGATTTGTTATTCAAATAAAGGAAAATTCAGTATTAACAAACTTACAAATACAACAATAAAATGGAGTGGTTTAAAAAATTTAGATCTTGCTGAGGTCGTATCCACCAGAAAAAATTATATTTGGAAAGGGCTTAAAACTTGGAAAAAAGAAACTGGTTTTGAGAAAAATAAAAAAAAGTCTTTGCATGTTGTTGCAATTGACTATGGAATAAAAAAAAATATTTTAAGGTATTTTTCGAACTTTAATTGTAAAGTTACTGTTGTTCCATGTAAGACTTCTGCAGAAAGAATATTGAGTCTTAAGCCTGATGGAATATTTTTATCTAATGGTCCAGGAGATCCAGCAGCAACTGGCAAATACGCGATCAATATTATCAAAGATCTAATTAAAAAAAATTTACCAATATTTGGTATTTGTTTAGGTCATCAAATTCTTGCGCTAGCTCTTGGGGGTAAAACAAAAAAAATGAAATTGGGTCATAGAGGTGCTAACCATCCGGTAAAAAATTTAATTCATGATAATGTTGAAATCACTAGTCAAAATCATGGTTTTGAAGTAGTTAAAGAAACATTGCCAAAAAATATTGAGGTTACCCATGAGTCTTTATTCGACGATAGTATTGAAGGCATAAGATTAAAAAATAAACCAGTATTTTCTGTTCAGTATCATCCAGAGTCCAATCCAGGGCCTCAAGATAGTGTTTATTTATTTCAAGAATTTATTCATAACATAAAAAGAAATGCCAAAAAGAAAAGACATTAAAAAAATATTAGTTGTTGGAGCTGGCCCAATCATCATCGGACAAGCATGTGAATTTGATTATTCAGGAACACAAGCTTGCAAAGCTCTTAAAGATGAGGGCTATAAGGTAATTTTGATAAATTCTAATCCTGCAACTATCATGACAGATCCAGATGTTGCAGACAAAACTTATGTTGAACCAATAACTTTAGATGTTTTAGAAAAAATTCTTAAAAAAGAGAGACCTGATGCAATTCTACCTACAATGGGAGGTCAAACTGCTCTTAATCTAGCTATGGAGGCTGAAAAAAAAGGGATTTTAAAAAAATATAAAATTGAACTTATTGGAGCTAATTCAAAGGCAATTTCAAACGCTGAGGATAGAAAAAAATTTAGAAAAAATATGATAGAAATTGGTTTAGACTTACCTAAATCCGAAATCGTAAACAATAATAACCAGGCTTCAAAGGTTCTAAAAAAAATTGGTTTGCCTGCAATCATAAGACCCGCTTTTACACTTGGTGGGCTTGGTGGAGGAATAGCAAAAACAAAGAAGGATTATCTTAGAATTTTAAAAAATGGATTACATGAGTCTCCTGTTAGCCAAGTTTTGGTTGAAGAATGCTTGGAGGGTTGGAAAGAATTTGAGATGGAAGTCGTTAGAGATAAAAAAGATAACTGTATAATTATTTGCTCCATTGAGAATATTGATCCAATGGGGATACATACGGGTGACTCGGTAACAGTTGCACCAGCACTAACTCTCACTGATAAAGAATACCAGGTCATGAGAAATGCATCTATCGCATGTTTAAGAAAAATTGGGGTTGAGACAGGTGGATCCAATGTTCAATTCGCAATTAATCCTAAAAATGGTCGAATGGTTATAATCGAGATGAACCCACGTGTATCAAGATCATCAGCTTTGGCATCTAAAGCAACAGGATTTCCAATTGCAAAAGTAGCAGCAAAATTAGCTGTCGGATATACTTTAGATGAACTTAAAAATGAAATTACTAAAATTACCCCTGCATCTTTTGAACCAAGTATAGATTATGTAGTTACTAAGATACCAAGATTTACTTTTGAAAAATTTTCATCCTCTCCAGCCACTCTTGGCACTTCAATGAAATCTGTTGGAGAAGCTATGGCAATAGGGAGAAATTTTAAAGAGTCTCTTCAAAAAGCTTTGATATCATTAGAAACTGGTTTCTCGGGCCTTGATAGAATATTTAATTTATCAAGACGACAAATTGAAAGAAAACTAAAAGAAAATATTCCAAACAAAATTTTACTTGTTGCTGAAGGAGTTAGAAAAAAAATCAGTTTAGATAGGATTTTTAAATTATCAAAAATTGACCCATGGTTTCTAAGTCAAATTAAAGAAATTGTTGATTGTGAAATAAATTTAAAAAAAATAGGATTGCCAAGAAATTTTACAGAATTTAATAGGATTAAATCTATAGGTTTCTCAGACAAAAAATTATCAGAATTAACAAATCTTTCTGAGGACGTTGTTAGAAAAAAAAGGATAGCACTAAAAATATTACCTGTTTATAAAAAAGTTGATACTTGTGCTGCTGAATTTAAATCTTTCACTCCCTACATGTACTCAACTTATCAAAGAAACTTTTCTATAGTTTCAGAGTGTGAAGCAGAGCCTACTAGTAAAAAAAAGATAATTATTCTAGGAGGAGGGCCGAATAGAATTGGTCAAGGAATAGAATTTGATTATTGTTGTTGTCAAGCAAGCTTTTCTTTAAAAGACGCTGGTTTTGAAACAATCATGGTAAATTGTAATCCTGAGACAGTCTCTACCGATTACGATACTAGTGATCGACTTTATTTTGAACCTTTAAAAGAAGAATTCGTTTTTAATATCATCAAAAAAGAGCAAATGAATGGAAACCTAATTGGTATAATTGCTCAGTTTGGAGGACAAACTCCAATCAAACTTGCTAAATTTTTACATCAAAACAAATTACCTATTTTAGGAACTCAATATAGCTCTATAGATTTAGCAGAGGATAGAGATAGATTTAGAAATTTATTGAATAAATTAAAATTGAAACAAGCAGAAAGTGGAATTGCCAAAACTTATAAAAAAGCGATCAAGATTGCTGATAAAATTGGATTACCTTTAATGGTAAGACCTTCATATGTTTTAGGTGGAAGAGCAATGGAAATAGTTTATGAAAAAGGACAATTAAAAAATTTTATTGAAGAAGCCTTTAAAGCTGCAGAAAAAAATCCAATTTTAATTGACAAATTTATTGATCATGCAATGGAGGTTGATGTAGATGCAATATCCGATGGTAAAGAGGTATATGTAGCTGGTATTATGCAGCATATTGAAGAAGCTGGTATTCATTCTGGGGACTCTGCTTGTAGTTTGCCTCCAATATCTATTAAACCATTTTTAGTAAAGGAAATTGAAAATCAAACTAAAAAACTAGCGTTAGCTTTAAAAGTCAAAGGTTTCATGAATATCCAATTTGCAATTAAAAAAGATGAAATTTATGTGATTGAAGTAAATCCTCGAGCTAGTAGAACTGTGCCCTTTGTATCTAAAGCAAAAGGTTTGCCATTAGCAAAAATTGCATCAAGAGTAATGGCTGGTGAAAAATTATTGAAATTCAATTTGAGGGAAAAATCAAAAGGAATGTATGCAGTCAAAGAAGCAGTATTTCCTTTTAATAAATTTCCAAATAGTGACTTACTTCTTGGTCCAGAAATGAAATCAACTGGTGAGGTAATGGGGTTTGATAAAAATTTTGGCATGGCATTTGCAAAAAGTCAAATTGCTGCTGCGAATTCACTTCCAAAAAAAGGTCTTGCATTTATATCTTTAAAAAACTCTCATAAGGATGAGGGGATAGGTCTGGCTAAAGATTTAATTAAATTAAATTTTAAGTTAAGTGCAACAAAAGGCACTGCAGAGTACATTCGAAAACATGGAATGAAATGTAAAATTATAAATAAAGTCAGCAGTGGAACCCCTCACATAGTAGATGTTTTAGATTCAAAAAGAATAGCGCTTGTAATCAATACTGGTGGAGGAAATAGTGAGCATCGAATAAACGATGCTATTGCACTAAGAAGAGCAACTTTAAAAAATAAAGTTCCATATTGTACAAATATGTCAACTGCTCAAGCATGTTTGGAAGCAATAAAATCTCTTAAAACAAAAAAACTTGATGTCATTGCACTGCAAGAACTAAAATAATATTACAATTAAAAGTTGTATATTTTTTTTTTTCTAAGTTATAATTGCCCAAAATGAATAATCGTTAGGTTGTATTCGTCAAATTTATTTTTTAAAATTTACTCATATGAGTTCGGAAGTTCGTCAATATATTATCGAAGACGCATCTAAAAAAAGTGAAATTTTTAGTGCTCAACTTTTAAAACTTCCTATCAAAAAAAAAATTTTAAAATCAAATACTACTAATCTAGATAAATGTGCCTATTGGAAACTTTATGACAAAACAAATATTCATGAGGATGGCGACCAGTTGAAAGCAGTAACAGGAATCTGTTTAGTATTGGGCGTATTTAGTTTTATTGGTTTATATTCGAGTTTATTAAGTTAATCACTCAACTTTCCAATCAGTGGGAAAGGTGACATAATTTACCTGAATACATCTTCTTTCCTTAATAATCTTCTTTTTTTCCATACCATGCCAAGTATTAGGTCCGCTAGTAAATAAATATCCATAATTATGTTTATAAGGAACTGTTTTAACCTTTTCTA
>CACDQT010000007.1 GCA_902554995.1 uncultured Pelagibacteraceae bacterium
GTAAGTTAGTATGAAAATCTATTGGATAAAATCTGTTTGGAGTTTGAATAAAAACATGATTTTTAGATACTCTCCAAGCTTCTTTAACAAAAGCAATTTGATTATTGTATGAACCAACGTGCTCTAAAGTTGCATTTGAATGTACAATATCAAATGACATATCTTTAAAATTAGTGTTTGTGCCGTCTCCAATTATAAAATCTCTAATATTTGGATATTTTTTTTCTAAGATGCTACAATCTTGATCTGATAAGCATGTAATGTTTTTATTATTTTTGGTTTTCTCTAATATAATGTTTTGTTCACTATCAAGTGAAGGGGTTGTTCCTATATCTAATAAAGATTGATTATCATTATATTCTGTAAAATGTATGAAATGCTTAAAAAAATTCCTACGCGCATCTAATATTATTTTCTTTATGAGTTTGTAAAAAAAAGAATTTTTAGACTCTGAATAAGTTTCAATTCTATGTTTTATTTTTTCTTCCATAAATATTAATTTATTACTGACATAGGGTCTAGTCTAGTCTGAAACCAATTAACTCTAAAATCGAGATGCGGACCAGTTGACCTTCCAGTTGAACCAACAGTACCAATTATATCTCCTTGATTTATTTTATCTCCAACAGAAACCATTACATTCTCAAGATGTGAATAAATAGTTGAGATGCCATGACCATGATCCATAATTATTGTTCCACCAGTATAATAAAGATCATCTTCTGCCATTGTAACGATACCTGATCCAGATGACTTGATCATAGTTCCTTGTTTAGCAGCAATATCAATTCCATAGTGAGGCCATTTCGGTTTTCCATTTAAAATTCTTTGGCTTCCATAAACACCACTAATGATGCCATCAACTGGCATAATAAATTGATTTTTGAAAAAGGGTAAATCTGAGTTAATTGCTCTGGCTTTTCCAATTTTATTATTTTCTTCTTTTATTCTTTTATAAACAGACTCCGGAGGTGTGACTTTACTTTCTTCTAAACCATCTATTCTTTGAATATTATATTTTCTTTTAAGAACTTTCTTTGTTATTTTATCTTTTTTTCCATTAATAATTTTTGTAATTGTTAAATCAAATTTTCTATCTCTATCTAGACCAAAAACAAAAAAACCATCCTCTGATACTTTGACTTGTTTTTTATCAATTATAATTTTTGCAGTTGGATCAGTCTGTCCAATAATAAAATGTCCTTGTAGAAATTTTCCTGTAAATTCTATTGCTACTAAATGTGTAGGTACAAAACAAAAAATTAAAAAAAATAATTTAGTTATTATCTTGCAGTCCATCCACCATCAACCAATAATGAAGTACCTGTAATCATTGCTGCAGCATCAGAGGCAAGAAAAACAGCTGCACTTGAAACATCAGAAAGTTCAGCAAATTTTCCTAACGGAATATTTCCTAAAACTTCTTTTTTAAATTTTTTACTTTTGAGAAATTTTTTTGTCATAGGAGTAACCACAAATGTAGGGCAAACTGTATTTACTCTGATGTTATATTTGGCAAGATCAATTGACATACCTTTTGTTAATCCTTCTAAACCAAATTTAGTCATGTTGTATACACTTCGAATAGGACCTCCAACATGACCCATTTGTGATGACATGTTGACAATGGAACCACCAATTTTTTTTCTATTTTTTGACTTTATCATCTTAAGAGCACACAGCTGAGCAAGGTTAAAAGTTGCCATCGTATTAATCTTTACAAGATATTCCATGTTTTTAGTCTTCACTTTTGTAAAATGTTCAGGAATATTATTGCCAGCATTATTAATCAAAATATCTATTTTTGGTTGTTTATTTATAATGCCTTTAATTTCATTATAATTTGTGATGTCACATACATAAGATTTACATTTTGACTTTAATTTTTTAATCTTTTTTGAAACATCATCTAAATCTTTTTTAGTTCTACTAATTATAATCAAATTTGCTCCAGCTTCCGCAAGTGCTATTGCGCAAGCTCTTCCAATCCCTTTGCCAGCACCAGTGACAACTGCTGTTTTATTCTTTAAATTGTAATTTTTTAAATACATTATAAAAACAATATTTTAATATCTGTGTAAATCAATTCAATAGCAACAATTAATATTGCAATCAAACCTGCCCAAGCAATCCATTTATATTTCTTAATCCAATTTGATATTAAAGTTGCTGCAAATGCCATTAAGGCAATTGATAGAACCAAACCAAATACTAATAATCCATAATGATCTCCAGCTGCTCCTGCAACTCCCAAAACATTATCTAAGCTCATTGTAAAATCTGCTAGGAGGATTGTCCAAATCGCTTTGAAAAAACTAGAATTATCAACTTTTATATCATCATGATTTTCAGAGCCTTTAATAACATCTACATATAATTTGTAGACAATATAAAGAAGAAGCAAACCTCCAAAAAGCCTTAGCCCAGTTATTTGAAGTAAATATGCAGTCAGTAAAGTTAAAATAATTCTTAAAACAACCGCACCACCAATTCCAAAAATAATAATTTTTCTTCTTTGCTCTAAAGGAAATTTTGATGCAACCATACCAATTATTATTGCATTGTCTCCTGCAAGGACTAAATCGATTAAAATAATTTGAGTTAATATAGTTAATTGTTCTGGTGTAAATAATTCAGCAAACATCAATGGGTAAGTATCATATCTGCACCTTTTTCTGCAATCATTATTGTAGGTGCATTAGTATTACCCGATGTAATGTTTGGCATTATAGAAGCATCAATTACTCTTAAATTTTCAATTCCTTTTACTTTTAGTTTTTCATCAACTACAGCCATATCATCTTGACCCATTTTACATGTGCCAACTGGATGAAAAATTGTTTGTGCAAAATCTGAACCTGCTTTTACAAGACCCTCATCATCATTAATATCAATACCTGGTCTATATTCCTCAGGTTTATATTTTTTAAATGTTTCAGATTCCATGACAATTTTTCTTGTAAGTTTTAATCCTCTAGCTGCAATCATTCGGTCGTGATCGGTTGAAAGATAATTCATTTTTATTTTTGCATATGTTCTAGAGTCTTTATCTACAATACTCACATGACCTCTACTTGTAGGTCTAATATTTGAAACAGTAGGTGTGAAAGCATGAAAATCATGATTTTTAGTTGCTCCTAGAGTATCCATACTCATTGGTTGTACGTGCCATTGTAGATCTGGTAATTCTAATGAGGGATCACTTTTAGCAAACATACACATTTGGCTCGCTCCCATTGTCATTGGTCCGCTTCGATTAAAAACATATTCCAGACCAATCATTAATTTTCCTAATAAACTATTAACCTTTTTATTTAATGATTTAAGTCCTTGAATTTTATATATAGGTCTAAACATCAAGTGGTCTTGTAAATTTTCACCCACACCTTTTAACTCTTGCACGACATCTATACCTAAATTTTTTAATTTTTGAGAATTTCCTATACCAGAAGTTTGCAATATCTGAGGTGAACCTATTGAGCCTGATGATAAAATTATTTCTTTATTACAAGTAATTTTTTTAAGCTCATTACCTCGCCAGTATTCAATTCCTATTGCAGTTTTACCTTTAAAATTAATTTTTTTTACATGAGCATTAGTTATAGTTTTTAAATTTTGTCTATTTTTTATTGGGTTTAAATATCCAACTGATGTACTACATCTAAAGCCATCTTTTTCAGTAACTTGAAAATAACCACATCCATGATTATTGCCTGTATTAAAATCTTTTGTTTTAGGAATTCCGAACTCTTCAGCGGCATTTTGAAATTCATTCAATAACGGTAATTGAATTCTTTGATCAGAAACTGATAGAGGCCCTCCAATACCATGAAATTCATCTTTCCCTCTCTCTTGGTTTTCTGCCTTTATAAAATATGGCAGAACATCATCCCAACCCCAACCAGTATTTCCTAATTGTCGCCAAATATCATAATCTCTGCTTTGTCCTCTAATATAAAGTAGTCCGTTGATGGAAGAGCTACCGCCTAAAGTTTTGCCTCTTGGATAACGGATTGATCTATTGTTCATTGAAGCATCAGGCTCAGTTTTATAACACCAATCAACAGAGGGATTGTGCATCGTTTTAAAATATCCAACAGGAATATGTATCCATGGATAATTATCTTTTCCACCAGCTTCAATTAATACGACTTTGGTATTTGGATTTTCAGAAAGTCTGTTTGCTAGAACACATCCTGCAGATCCTGCTCCAATAATTATGTAATCAAAATTTTCCATCAATAGTTGAATCGTTTTTTAGTTTAAGCTTTTTAATGCTTTTACACTTATATTTATCAATTGTCACTTGTGCCAGGTTTGTTTTTCTGATTGTATAAACCACTTATAATTAACTACAGAGAGGAATAATAATGAAAAAAATCATTTCAATGTTATTTGCAACAATTCTAGTGCTTGGTTTTACCTCAAGTGCAAACGCTGCAAAAACATTAAAGTGTCAAACTGTTCTTAACACTAAAGCTGATGAAGTTAAAATGTTAAAGGACTTTACTGACACTGTAACTGAATTAACAAGTGGATCATTAAAATTTGAAATTTTACCAGCTGGTGCAGTTGTAGGAGTTAAAGAAACCCTAGATGCTGTTGATAAAGGTTTGATTGATTGTGGTTTCGCATGGACTCACTATTGGTCAGGTGATCACCCTGCGGCTATGTTATTTGGTTCGCCAGTAGCTGGTGGTGGAGTAGGTATCGACAATATCGCATTCCTATCATGGTTCCAATATGGTGGTGGTAAAGAGTTATACGACCAACTTTGGAAAGAAATGGGAAGAGATATTAAAGGATTTATGATTCAACCAGTTGGTCCAGAAGCTTTAGGTTGGTTTCCAAAACCAATTAAAGATATGGCTGACTTTAGAAAATATAAGTTCAGAACTCCTCCAGGAATTCCAGGACAAACTTATAAAGACATTGGTATAGCATCTGTTGCAATGGGTGGTGGAGATATTCTTCCAGCTCTTGAAGCAGGAACTATCGATGCTGCTGAGTGGTGTTGTCCAAAACCAGACTTAACATTTGGTTTTCAAAAAGTGTTAAAGCACTATTACTTACAAGGTTTACACCAAGTAGTCGTAAATGCTGACTTTTATATTACTGGAAAAACATACAATGCTATGAGTGCTCATGAGAAAAAGTCACTTGAAGTAGCTGCTAATGCTTCATTAGCAAAATCTTTAAGTTACAGAATCTATGAGAATGGTAAAGCTTTAAGAGAGCTAACTACTAAACATGGAGTAATTCTAGAGGATACACCTTCAGATTATTTCACAGAATATATGGCTGCAGCAAAAGCGTCTTTAAATAAGAATGCTAAAGATAATAAATTTTTTAACGAAGTTTACACTTCAATGAAAAATTTTGCTGATGTTGCTGTTCCTTTCTGGAGTGGTGCTCAAATGTCTAATGCTAAGCTAGGAATGGCTCACGCAGCAACATTAAAGTAATCAGTAATCAATCTTGATTTTTTAGAGCGGACTTTAAAAGTCCGCTCTAATTTTTTTAACTAAAATTTTATGGCAGACGAACCTGGTAAACTAGATATCTCTGATGAAATGATTGCCGAAAGGCGAGGTGGATCAGGAAAAATGCCAACAGATATGCCATCATGGATGGCTAAATCTATTGTTAATATTGATAAATTCAGCAAGTGGATTGGTAGTATTGTTTGTTGGATATTGATGCCACTCATTTTTGCAATGACCTATGAAGTTCTTGCAAGAAAATTATTTTTAGCACCAACAATTTGGGCTTACGACATTAGCCGTTTTCTTTATGGCGCACTATTTATGCTTGGTGCAGGATATGCTCTTTCTAGAGGGGTGCATATAAGAGCAGATTTTTTATACAGAAATTTTAAAACTAAAACTCAAGGTCTTATTGATTTCTGGTTATATCTTTTATTTTATTTTCCAGGACTAATTGTTTTTCTTTATATGACCATAGGTTTTGTTGAAGAGTCAATCAGAAGAGGAGAACGAGGGATGGATACTACTTGGATGCCCTATATGTGGCCCATCAAAACGTGTTTGTTACTTGGAATTATTTTTTTATTAATTCAAGGTTTTTCAGAATTACTAAAAAGTTATTGGGCAGCTAAAAAAGGTGAGTGGCCAGGAGAGAAAAAATGATAGCAGAATTCATTGATCCAGCTATTTTAGGTTTCATTTTAGTTGGCGTGATGCTGTTTGCAATTTTTATAGGATTTCCCATTTCATTCACTTTAATATTTCTAGGATTTGTATTTGGTTATCTTGGGTTTGGAAAATTAGTTTTTTATTTGATGACCCTTCAATTTTCAATGGTCATGACCGAACAAACGCTCGCCGCCGTCCCGCTCTTTGTTTTTATGGGTATTATGATGGAACAAGCTGGATTGATGGAAAGGTTGTTCTCAGCATTTCAAATGATGCTAGCAAAAGTTAAGGGGTCTTTATATTACGCGGTTTTATTTGTTTCAGTTATATTTGCTGCGGCAACAGGAATTGTTGGTGCATCAGTCACAATTCTTGGAATTATGGCTGCTAAGTCAATGAATAGGTCCGGTTATGATGTAAAACTTGCTGCTGGCACTATTACTGCTGGTGGTACTTTAGGAATTTTAATTCCACCAAGTATTATGCTTGTTGTAATGGGACCTATTATGGAAATTCCAGTTATAGATTTATTTGCAGCTGCGATTTTACCAGGAATTCTTCTTGCAAGTTTGTATGCAGCTTACACTACAATTAGATGCATGATTAATCCAAAACTTGGACCTGTTTTACCTGATGATATGAGAGCTGCAAGCATGAAAGAAGTATGGATAGAATTTTTCTTAGGTTTAGTTCCTCCAGCGGCATTAGTATTTGCTGCGTTAGGTAGTATTTTATTTGGATTTGCAACTCCAACAGAAGCAGCGGGCTGTGGAGCTATGGGTGCTTTATTACTCTCATTAGCATATAAAAAATTAACTCTTTCAAAACTTCAAGAAGCATTAGTGAAAACTTTAGAGATCACAGCTTTGATAATGGTGTTAGTTGCAGCATCAAATTTTTTTGGTGCGGTTTTTGCAAGACTAGGAACTCCAACTCTTTTGACTGAATTTTTATTAGGCCTAGAAATGAACAAGTATTTAATTCTAGCGATGATAATGGTTATGATTTTTTTATTGGGTTGGCCACTAGAATGGGTACCGATTGTTATGATTATTATTCCAATAATTTTACCATTGGTAGAGGCATTAGGATTTAATTTAACTTGGTTTGCAATCTTAGTTGCCGTTAATTTACAAACCGCCTGGCTATCACCTCCTGTAGCTCTCTCAGCATACTTTTTAAAAGGAGTTGTTCCTGAATGGGATTTAAAAGATATCTATTATGGGATGATGCAGTTTATGGTTCTTCAAGTGATAGGATTAGTTTTGATCATTATATTTCCCAAAATTGCACTTTGGTTACCAACTCTCTTATATGGACAGTAGAATGTTAAAGTTTTATATTGTCTAAGTGAGTCAGCAAAAAACAAAAAAAACTCTCATTAACTGGGATTTAGTAACTGTTAACCCTAATAATAAAACTTGGGACTGGAAGGACTTATTTTGTTTTTGGGGGGTTAATATACAGAGTGTTATTGGATTTTCACTAATTGCATCTTTGTACTTAATTTATAACTTGAATACTGCTGTAGTTCTTTTTGGAACAATTTTAGGAACTTTTTTTGTTTACATATTTTCTTATCTAATAGGTAAACCCTCTCAGAAATTTGGATTACCATTTGTTGTTTTGTTAAGATCGTCATTGGGATTCAGAGGTGCTCAATTTTTTGGATTATTGAGGAGTATTGTTGGAATATTTATGTTTGGAATCCAAACATATTTTTTATCAAAAGCGATTGGTTTTCTTATTAGAGTTTTAATGTATTCAGTCGATAATTCAATTTTACAAAAAGAAATTTTATTAGTTTTTTTCATAGGACTAAATATTATTGATTGGGCTGCCATCATAATATCTATTACTTTGCAAACATACTTATTTAGTGTGGGCATGAACTTTAACAAAAAATTAATTAAGTTTTCAGCATTTTTAATTTATGCCGCAATGGTAATGTTTTTCTTCATTGTTTTTTTATCTGATGTAAAATTAACTGCTAAATCATTTATCAATATACTTGATTTTCAAAATATATTTGATGTTAATAATCTAGGTCCTATAATAACAGTTGCTGGCACAACGTTTACCTTTTTTTCTATCGTAATCTTGTCGTTTGGTGACTTTTCTAGATACGTTAAAAATGAACAAGAGCTAAGAAAAGGTAATTTAAGCTTAATTTTAAATTTAATAATTTTTTCATTTTTTTCATTATTTATTGTTACAGGTGCTGATGCATTCCAAAATTTAAATCAACAAAATGTGGAGATGATTTTAACCAACCCGACAGATATCATTGGAAAGTTAGATAATATTCTTTTGGTTTCTTTAGCTTTAATTTTTATAATCATTGCCTCTGCATCAACAAATTTAATAGCAAACTTTATTCCTTCCCAATATACTTTAATCAATTTTGATCCTTCATCTTTTTCTTTCAAAAGTGCCAGTTATGTAATTGCTATTTTTGGGTTTATTATAGGAGTTTTTTGGTTAACTTTTTTAAGCCAAGTCGGAGTATTATCTTATATAGATACAATTGGTGCATTTTTTGGTCCTTTATTTGGATTAATGATTGCTGATTTTTATATGATTAAAAAAGGAAAATTGGAAAATAAAGATATATATTCACTTGAATCTAGTGGTACTTATTATTATTCGGGTGGATGGCATCTTAAAGGAGTTTATTCTTTAATATTAGGATTTATTTTTTCTGCCTCAACAATTTGGAACACAAATCTAATGTTTTTACAATCTTACTCTTGGATTATTGGTGCTTTTGTTTCAGCTTTTGTTTATTACCTTCTAGCTAGAGAGTAGTTTTATGGATAAAATTTCTTTTGATTTTAAAGGCAGAGCTGCAATTGTTACCGGAGGTGCACAAGGTTTTGGTTTAGACATTACAAAAAGATTAATAAAGTCTGGTGCAAATGTGATTATTTGGGACAATGATCAGAAAATGGTCGAAAAAGCAATTGAAGATATTAAAAGTCCCAATTTAAGTTTTAATATTGTTGATATTTCAAATTACTCAAAAGTTGAAGAATGTGTCCAAGAAATCACCAAACAAAAAAATATTGATATATTGATTAACAACGCTGGTATTACTGGTCCAACTGCAACCTTATGGGAATATGATATTGAGATCTGGAAAAAAGTTGTAGATATAAATTTAATGGGCACATTTAATTGCTGTCGAACAATTGTACCGAATATGATTAAAAATAATTATGGCAGGATAGTTAATGTAGCTTCAGTAGCAGGCAAAGATGGTAATGCTAACGCAAGTGCTTATAGTGTTGGAAAAGCTGGAGCAATTGGACTGACAAAATCATTGGGGAAAGAGCTTGCAGATAAGAACATAGCAGTAAATGCAGTTACTCCCGCAGGTGCTAAAACCAGAATTTTGGAACAAATGACTAAAGAACACGTCCAAAGAATGTTATCAAAAGTGCCAAGAGGACGATTTCTAGAGGTTGAGGAGTTTACCTCTTTAGTCTGCTGGTTATCTTCAGAGGAAAATACATTTTCAACCGCTGCAGTTTTTGACATCAGTGGAGGTCGTTCAACTTATTAATTTCGTGGCTTAGTTTCTACTATTTTAGTCTGATTGAGTTTAGCTCTGCTAAATTTAACATCTTTTGACATAACTGGAGCAAAAATCATAATTGACCAGTAAATTAACAAAATAAAAATGGAAATTGTCTTCATAATTAATATATACGAATAGAAATTGATTTTTGATTGTTTAAATTTTGTCTAAATAATGTATTAACAATTTTTTTTAAAAATTTATGAAAATAGTTTTAAAACTTTTGATTAGTCTCTTTTTATTCACAGAGATTGGTATAGCTAGTGAAATAAAAGTATTTGAATTTACTCAAACTGAACTTTCACAGCTTGATGTCAGAAAGGTAAGAGGTGCGGACAATAAAACAAATTATTCGGTTGGATCTAATGAAAATGGCAATTTTTTAAAATCTGTTGCTGATAACGCTGCTTCTGGTTTAGGAAAAGAAGTTAAAATTGATCTTAATAAGACACCTTTTATTAACATTACATGGAAAGTTGAAAAAGATTTATCTGGCATTAAAGAAAACACAAAAAAAGGGCACGATTTTGCAGCCAGAGTATTTGCAGTAAAAAAAACTGGTGCAACACCACTTTCTAATAGGGCAATAAACTATGTTTTTTCAAGTAATAACGAAATTGGATTTAGTTCACCAAGCCCTTATACCAAAAAGTCCATAGATAATGTTTTATCTACTACTAAAAATAATCTTAATCAGTGGGTTACAGTTAAAGCAAACGTCAAAGAAGACTTTAAAAAATTCCATGATTTAGATGTTAATGAATTAGATGGGTTAGCTATAATGTCTGATACTGATAATTCCAAAATGAAGGCTATAGCATATTTTCAAAATATCTATTTTTCGGCAAATTAGATAATAATTTGATATAATTTTTTTATGCATGAAAATTTTTTTCACAAATTAAAAGTCTATTATGAGGATACAGATTCTGTTGGAGTGGTTTATTATGCTAACTATTTAAAGTACTTAGAAAGAGCGAGAACAGAGGCTTTATTTTCAATAGGTTTTAGTAATAAGAAAGTTCAAGAACAATTTGGTTCATTAATAATCGTTAAGTCTTGTAACATTGAATATAAAAAATCAGCCTATTTAGAGGATGAATTGACAATTAGATCTTTTGTTAAATCTATAACTAAAACATCTTTTTTTATGAACCAAATTATTACAAAAGATGAAGATATTATAGTTGAAGCACAAGTTCATTTAGTTTTTATAAATAAAGATGGTAAGCCTGTCAAAATCCCTGAAGATATATACTTAAAATTTAAACCTTACTTTTGTGACACAATTAAAGTGTAGAAAATTTTTTTGCTTTTTTAAATAAACTATTAATCATTAAAGGTGTTACAACTTTAGTATTAACATTTCTAGGGCTAGGATGATAACAAGCAATTAATATTTTATTATCAGGTAGTAAATATTTTTTTCCGTGTTTAAATTCAAATTTTTTATTCATATTAAACTTTTTTTTGTATATTTTAAGACAATTATCAAAAGCAACTTTACCTAATGCTACAATTACTCTAACTTTTTTTAATTGTTCTAATTCACTTATAAAATAATTTGAACATTTTATTAATTCATTATTTTTAGGTTTATCTCCTGGAGGAACACATTTGAGTATATTAGTAATGTAGGTAGATTTTAATCTTAACCCATCATTTTTATGTTCTGAAAAATTTTGATTTGATATATTTACCTTGTGGAGACTTTTAAATAAAAAATTGCCTGATTTATCTCCAGTAAAAGCTCTGCCTGTTCTAGTGCCACCATGTGCTGCAGGAGCTAAACCTATAATCATTAATTTTGCATTGATGTCACCAAAACCAGTAACAGGCTTGCCCCAATACTTTTCATTTATGTTTTGTTTTCGTTTTTCTAATGAAATTTTTTTTATGAAATTAAATAAACGCGGACATTTTTTACATTTAATTATTGTGTTATTTAATTTTTTGAATTTAATGCTCATTGATGAAATTAATTAAGATTATAATAATAATATTTCTCGCTTTAACAATTGAAATAAATGCAGATACCGAAAAAGAAATCATAAACAATCTTCAAAAGGGTGGTAATTTAATTTTTATCAGACATGCTTATGCCCCAGGTAATGGGGATCCTCAAAACTTTGATATCAATAATTGTGAGACGCAAAGAAATTTGAGTCGATCAGGAAGATTGCAATCAAAAAAAATTGGAAATTTTTTTAAAGAAAATGATATTCCTATTAAATTAGTAATTTCAAGTGAATGGTGCAGATGTAAAGAAACGGCTTTGATTGCTTTTAAAAATTATGAAACGGAAAATTTTCTCAATTCTTTTTACAGCGCAAAATTTGCAAAAAATAGAAAAATGCAAATGAAAAATCTTAAAGATTACGTAAAAAGTTGGAATGGTGATAAAAATTTAGTGTTAGTCACTCATTATGTAGTAATATCAGAAGCTATTAATTATGCACCAAGCTCAGGAGAGATCGTGATTGCTGATAAAAATTTTAAAAAGTTGAATAGTATAGAAATTGATTATTAAAGATTATGTCCTCAAAGAGAGCTATGAAACAAGCACAAAAACAAGCTTATGCAAGACACAGAAGTAACATTACTCAAAGTCGATTTGGTCAAAAAAAAAGAAACTTTACAAAAAAAGGTAAAAAAAATTAACTTTCACTATCAAATTTTTCCACTTTTTTACATGTAGAAATTTTAGAAATTCCCTCTTCATCATTTAATACAGTTTTCATGTAAACTTCTTGTTTGCCTTTTTCAAAAAGTATTTGAGTATAAAATTGTGGATATCCATGTTTGTGAGTTAAAATTTTTCCATTTTCCTCGTAAATATTTCTTACATATGAGTTAGATTTTTTTACACTGAGATCTGTTAATCTGTATTTTTGATAAGTTTTTTCTTTGTACACATAATTTCTGACCATGATTAATTGATTTAAATTAAGTATGTATTCATTTTTTAAAAACTCATCTTGTTTGTCGTCACAAGCACTCATTATTATGATCTCAGATTTTAAACTTTGGATGGGTAAAATGAGTAATAAAAAAATGATAAAATATTTAACTTTTTTCATGTTTGTCAGCTAAAAATAAACTTATTAAAAATATAGCTGTCCAGCCCAGTCCCAAAAGACCTTTGTATACATTGGTGTCTGCACTCCATATTTTTAGAAACAATGCTCCAAAGATAAGGCCAATTATGTAAATTATTGATACAATTGTAGTTCTACTCATTTTTTAAATTTTTTTTAAAAAGAGAAATACCATTTTCAATTTTATATGTATAGGACTCTTCAAAACTTTCTAATTGCCATCCAGACAATCTAGCTTTAATTATTTTAAGATTTTCTTTTTTCCATTGCTCCGAAGTATCTTCTTGTTTCCAAATTTTTTTTTCATCATTATTTCTGCCACAACCGTAACAATAGCCAGTTTTAGGATCAGTTTTACAAATACTTATACATGGCGAAACAATCATAATAATCATTATAGAGGAAAAATTATAAATTTTACAACAAATGTCATTGGACAAATAGTTTCAATAATATATAAAATTCCAAGATTTGTGGGGCGATGGCGGAATTGGTAGACGCGTCGGTCTTAGGAACTACCACCACACTTTCTTCTTATCACAGGTGGGAAATACAATTGTTATTACTTACCTTTTTTTAAAAAACCTATCGTTGCACCTGTGCGATGGTTTCGTATCCAATCGTATCAAAAAGCAACGTATCAACCACAAGTGCAATAAAAAATAAGGAGAATGTTCACATTATGTCCAACGTATTAAACCAACAACAATTAGATTTAGCAGAACAACTAAAAGAATTAGTTAAAGTAGGAGTAGGTGGTAAGTTTAAAGACACCTCAGATTACACTGCAAAAATTCAAGAAGAACTAGAGTTTGAAGAAGCAATGCTACAAGGTGGTATTGATAGATTTAACAAGACAATCAAAGAAGCAATAGCAAAGGGTCAAGAGAGTACTACACTTCACGGACTGGTATTACAGCAAAAGTACATCACTAAATTATCTTTGCTTATTCACGGAGATATTAAGATTATGGAGACTGGTGGTGCAGGTAATAGATTAACTGCAATGAAACTACTGGCTCAGTGTCTTCCTGAGACTGCATTTAAAGATAAGAAGCTAAAGGAAGAAGTTAATATCTGGGATACCTGCTCTCTCATTGTCCTCAAAAATGTAATTGATGGTATCTCAAATGAAACCACAATGAATAAACTAGCTATCAAGATAGGCACAGGACTTATGATGGAAGCTAGAATAACGATGTTTAAAGACCAGAATAAAGATAAGTACAATCAGGTTAATAAAAGATTAGCTGATAAAAATATACCACAAGGTAAGCATAGATATAATTACAAGTCTAAAGTCTGGGTCTATATGATGAATAAGAATGACCTAGTATTTAATGACTGGGGTAAAGAGGGTCGCTTACATCTTGGAGTTAAGATGATTGAATACCTATCTAAACTAGGACTAATCAAACACCAGAATAGAAAGCTAAATAAATTTAAGACTATCACCTATGTAGAAGCCACAAGAAAAATCATAGATGAAATCAGGAACTTCAATATAAAAAATGAAGCACTTCAACCGAAGTATCTTCCAATGTTAATGCCACCTAGAAAATGGGAATACAATCCTTTTGTTGGTGGATATTACGGAAGAAAACATAACTACGAAAATAAAGCAGAAAATATAAAGGAGATAAAGTAATGCACTATAACTTAGTTAAAGCGTCAAATCGTAGATACCTTGAAGAACTTAAAAACAGAGGTCACGAAATGAAACCTGTATATGACGCAGTAAATATTATGCAGGATACAGAATGGGTAATTAATAAACCTATATACGAGGTTATTCTTAAACTCATAAATACTGATAGTTCACTTGGTAAACTACCAACTAATCCACAAGAAATCCCATTACCAGTTAAGCCAGTAGATGTAGAAAATAATGACGAGCAATCAGAAACCTACAAAGAAAATTTAATTAAATGGAAAAGAGAAGCTAGTCTTGTTTATAAAGAAAGAGCAAAGTCTAAATCTAAATACATTCAGGTAAGACAAATACTTGAAGAAGCTAGATTACTTTTAGATAGGTCTTTCTTCTATCCATATCAGCTAGACTTCAGAGGTAGAATTTATCCAAAACCTGCAATGTTATCACCACAAGGTGCAGATTATTCTAGAGCATTAATTAAATTTAAATACGGAAAACAAATGAAAGATAATATTTCTTTTGATGATTTTGCAATAGCAGGTGCAGGTCTATATGGACAAGTAGATAAAGAGGATATTCAAACTAGAAAAGAATGGGTCAGAGAAAGACTTGATACATTTATTGGATATGCAAAAGAACCACTTACAAATACTGAGTGGGCTAAAGCTGATAAACCATTTTGTTTCTTGGCTTGGTGCTTTGAATTAAAAGACTTTGCTGAAACAGATTTTGACGCAAGTTTTATTACAACATTACCAATACAATCTGATTGTTCTAATTCAGGACTACAACATTATTCAGCTATGATGAGAGACGAGATAGGTGGTAAAGCTACTAATCTAGTTCCATCAAATAAACCTGAAGATGTTTATAGAATTGTAGCACAAAAAGTAATTATGAAACTAAGAGATAAGACTGACCCAATGGCGAAGCTGTGGTTGGACTATGGTATTGATAGAAAACTTTGTAAGAAACCTGTGATGTGTTTACCTTATTCACTTACTCAATATTCTTGTAGACAATATATTCAAGACCACGTTGAGAAAGAATATAGAGAAAATGAAAAACCTCATAACTTTGGTAAAGATTTATTTAAAGCTACTAATTATCTAACACCAATTGTTTGGTCTAGTATTAATGATGTTATTGTTGGTGCTAAACAAATAATGAAATTCCTAAAAGATGTTTCAAGATTAGTTGCTTCTGAAAATTTACCTGTCACTTGGACAACACCTAAACCTCTTAACTTTCCAGTACAAATGATGTGCTACAAAAAAGAAAGTAAAAGGGTAAAGACAAAGATGGGTGATAGTATAATTAAATTATCTATTCAATCTGATACAGAAGAAATAGATAAAAGAAAAACTGCACAATCTATATGTCCAAACTTTATACATAGTTTAGACGCAAGTGTTTTACAATTAGCAGTAATTAAAGCTAAAGAAAAAGGTGTCACTAATTTTAGTTTGATACACGATAGCTTTGGTTGTGTTGCACCAGATGTTCATAAATTATCTGAAGCTATACGTGAAGCATTTTGTGAAGTGTATGAACAAGATGTACTTACAAACTGGGCTATGGAAATGAAGCAAATGTTATCAGAAAAAAATGCTAAGAAATTTCCTCATATCCCAGAAAGAGGAAACCTTGATTTATCTTTGGTAAAGCAGAGTATATTTTTTTGCGTGTAATCGTTGCACCTGTGCAAATAAAGTTCCACTTATGGCTACATAACGTAGCTACAACCATAGGAGTAAATCTATGTCACAAACGACAAACATAAGTGAAATAGGTGAAGCTATATACCCACATCTTAATAAACCTGATGTCAGATTTTCTGAAGCAGGTGAGTATAAGGTGACTTTAAAGGTTGCTAAATCAGACGCTACTGCAATGCTGAAGTTATATAACTCAGCGATAGAAGACGCCTTAAAATTAGCAGAACAAAACCATAAAGGAAAAGGTATCAAGAACGCACCGAAACCTTTCACTGAAGAAGACAATTATGTTTTCTTTAAATTTAAAATGAAAGCAACAGGAGTTAATCAGAAAACAAAAGAAAAGTTTTCTCAAAGACCCCAGTTGTTTGACGCTAAGAAAAACCCAATCCCATTGAGTACTATTATTTGGGGTGGTTCTAAAATGCGTGTGGCTTTCAATCTAGTACCTTACTATACACCAATGCTTGGTGCAGGTATCACAGCAAGATTAAAAGCAGTACAAGTTATCTCTCTTGTTGAGGGTAAAGACAGCAATCTTTTTAGTAAAGAAGATGGCTACGAAACTACGCCAGAACCAAAAGCAGAAGTTATCTCTAATGAAACGTCAGAAGTTCAAGAGAGTAAAGACTTCTGATGGCGTAGTCTTAAAATCAGGATTGGAAGAAGCAGTTTATAATTATCTTCAGAAAGTAAAAGTTAATTTTATTTATGAGGGAATGAAAATTGTTTACTTCCAACCTGCAATTAAAAAGACTTACACACCAGATTTTCCAATTCAAAATTCACAATTAGTTATAGAAACTAAAGGTGCATTTAATAGTGCTGATAGGAAGAAGATGAAAACTATCAAAGCACAAAACCCAAACTTAGATATTAGATTTATATTTTCTAATTCTAAAACAAAGATAGGTAAAAAATCTAAAACAACTTACGCCAAGTGGTGTGATTTATTTGGATTTAAATATCATTGTATTCAATCAACCAAAGAGACATTCCCAAAAGAATGGCTCAAAGAAATTCAATCAATTCAAAACGGAAACTAATATGAGAGAAGAAACTAAATATATTGTTGTGCATTGTTCACAGACTAGACCTAGTCAGGACATAGGTGCAAAAGATATAGACAGATGGCACAGAGAAAGAGGGTGGTTAAAAATTGGTTATGGAAAAGTAATCAGAAGAAATGGAGAAGTAGAACAAGGGCGTTCCGATGATGACGTTCAAGCCCACGTTAAAGGATATAATCATTGCTCTTACGGACTATGCTTAGTCGGTGGGGCTAAAGAAGAAAACTGGAAAGAACCAGAAGATAATTTTACTGCTGAACAATGGGAAGCATTAAAAAAAGAATTAGAAAATTTATTAGTCAAATATCCTGACGCACAAATAGTAGGTCACTATATGTTAGACGAAGCAAAGACTTGTCCTAACTTTAATGTAAGAGAATATTTGCTCAACGAGGATATTAAAAATTACAAGTTCCAAGATGGTCTAACTGATGACGCAGACCTGCAAGAGTTGGAACACAATGACGACTAACGAAAAATTTCTTTATCACAAGCCGTGTAAAGAATGTGGCAGTCGAGACAATCTCGGAGTTTACGAGAACCATACTTATTGTTTTGGTTGCCACAAATACACAGCAGGTGGTGATGAACCAGAAATAGAAAAACCAAAAACAATAAGGAATATGATTACAGGAGAATATGAACCATTATCTAAGCGTAGGATTAATGAAGATACCTGTAAAGTATTTGATTATGAAGTTGGTGAATATGATGGAAGACCAGTACAAATAGCTAACTATTATGACAAGCAATATAATAAGGTAGCACAGAAGCTAAGATTTCCTGACAAGTCCTTTAAATGGTTTGGAGATACAGACAAGATTACTTTATTTGGACAACAGAACTGGCGTGATGGTGGAAGAACTATTGTTATTACAGAGGGTGAATTAGATTGTCTTTCTGTTTCACAAGTAAACAATAATAAATATCCAGTAGTATCTATTCCAAGTGGTACAGCTTCTGCAAAAAAATATATTAAACAAGAATTAGAATGGCTATCTAAATTTGAAAAGATAGTTTTGATGTTTGACACTGATGAAGCAGGTATGAAAGCCAGTGTTGAAGTTGCAAATATTTTACCAGTTAAGAAATGTTATATTGCAAAAGTACAAGGCAAAGACGCAAACGAATTATTACAACAAGGTAAAGGTCAAAAGATAATTGATAGTATCTTTGAAGCTAAACATTATACACCACAAGGAATTATTGAGGGTGTTGATACAAAAGAATTATTATTAAATGATGATTATGTTGAGAGTGTTCCATATGCTTATGATGGACTTAATAAAAAATTATCAGGTATCAGACCAAAAGAATTAGTTTTATTATGTGCAGGTTCAGGCACAGGTAAGTCACAAGTTTGTAGAGAACTTGCTTTTGATTTAATAAATAAAGGACACAAGGTAGGATACATAGCACTAGAAGAAAGTGTTAAGAGAAGTGTAAGAGGTCTTGTATCACTAGCTGTAAACAAACCTATACATATACCAGAAGTTAGAAAGTCAATTCCAACAGAAGAACTAATTAAAGAGTGGGAAAAAATAAAAGATAAGATTTGTTTCTACGACCACTTTGGGAGTTCTGATAGTGAAGACTTATTAAATAGAATTAGATTTATGGTGCAGGGTTTAAACTGCAAATTCATTTTTCTAGACCACATATCCATTGTTATCTCTGGGATTTCTGAGGGTGATGAAAGAAGATTAATTGATAACACTATGACTAACCTTAGAAAGTTAGTTGAAGAAATCAATTGTGGAATGTTTGTAGTATCACACTTGAAAAGAGTTGATAGTAAAACAGGACACGAAGACGGACTTCAAACTTCTTTATCACACCTCAGAGGTTCACACTCACTAGCACAATTATCAGACGCTGTAATTGGCTTTGAAAGAAATCAACAATCAGAAACAGAGAATAACATAATGACTGCAAGAGTTTTAAAAAATAGATTTACAGGTGACACTGGTGTTGCTTGTGATTTAATTTGGAACAAAGATACAGGTCGTTTATCAGAGGGAAACTTTGATGAATGATAAAATGCTTACTAAGTTTATTCTTAGTTTTTTAGTTCACAAAGAAGATTACACAAAATTAGATACAGACCAACAGCAGTTAATATTCTTAACTTGTAAAACTATTATGATGGCTATTTATAATTCCATCAAATATGAAAATGTTCACCCAGTTATTTATTGTGGTGACGCAGAAGCACAACACGTTATTTCAAAAGCAATATCAAGCGTAAGAGAATTTTTACCAAGCACTGAAAAAATTACTATTCACTTAATACATTAATGAAACTTATAATTGACCTAGAGACCAATGGGTTTCTAGATAAATTAGATGTTATTCATTGTATTGTCTTCAAGGATATAGAAACCAAAAAGGTATATTCATATAATCCTGACAATCTGAATGATGGTCTAGAGTTGCTAAAGAAAGCTACTTTATTAATAGGTCATAATATTCAGGGCTTCGATTTACCTGCATTAGAGAAAGTATTTGGCTTTAAATATAAGGGTGAAATACTTGATACTCTTTTATGCTCTAGATTAATTTGGACTAACAGACAGGAATTAGATTTTAAAGTTAAAGACCTACCACCTAAACTAATCGGTAGACACTCACTTGAAAGTTGGGGCTACCGATTGGGTTTAAGAAAAGGTGACTATCAAGAACATTCTACATTTGATGTTTGGTCTCTTGAAATGCAAGACTATTGTGAAAGAGACGTAGAGGTCACGTTTAAGTTATATGAACTTATAAAACAAACAAACTATTCTAAAGAAGCTATCCTCTTAGAACATCAATTCGCACACTGGATTAGGCAACAAGAAATGTTCGGTGTGTGTTTTGATGAGAGTTCTGCTGAGAACCTTTTATCAATCCTAACAAAACGGAGACTGGAGTTAGCTGACAAGTTGGCTCTAGTATTTCCGTCTTGGGAAGAAGTCACAGGTTATAAAACTTATAAAAGAGATAATAAGAAAAGAGGTATAAGAGCAGGAGTACCAGTCAAACAAGTTAAGACTATTACTTTCAATCCTAACTCTAGAGACCACATAGCTTCAAGATTGAAAACTTTAGGTTGGAAACCAAAAGACTTTACTGCTTCTGGTAAACCTGAAGTAAGTGAAAAAATTTTAAAGTCATTAGATTATCCTGAAGCAAAACTTATTGCTGAATATTTAATGATACAAAAAAGACTTGGACAACTCGCAGAGGGAGACCAAGCATATTTAAAACAAATTAAAAGAGGTAAAATTTATGGACAAGTTATTACGAATGGGGCAATCACTGGCAGATGTACTCATCACTCACCGAACCTTGCACAGGTTTGTTCAAGCGATTTACCATATGGTAAAGAACTTCGTTCCTTATTTACTGCTAATGCCGATATGGTTATGTGTGGTGTCGATTTTAGTGGTCTGGAGTTGCGTGTGCTTTCTCATTACTTGGGCGTTTACGACAATGGATATTTTCAAAAACAATTGCTTACCGATGATATACATACCCAAAATCAAAAATCTCTCGGACTATCCTCACGTTCTAAAGCTAAAACTTTTATATATGCTTACATTTATGGTGGGGGAAATAAAAAACTCGGTGAGATACTTAACGTCTCTTATGACGAAGCCAAAAGAATAAGAGATACTTTTGAGAAAAAATTACCTGCACTTAAAACTTTAAAAGACGCAGTTGTTTCTAAATACAGAAGAACTGGTTTTGTTAATGGTTTAGATAAAAGAAAATTAATGTGTAGAGCAGAACATAGTTCTTTAAATACACTAATACAATCAGCAGGTAGTCTACTTGTAAAACAAGGTACAATTATTCTTAATGATGAATTGCATAAAGCAGGATTTATTTGGGGTAAAGACTACGCACAAGTTCTTCATATCCACGATGAAATTCAGTTTGTTGTAAGTAAAGACAAACTAGAAAAGTTTAAAGAAATTACAAAATCAATATTTAAGAAAACACAAGACCATTTTAATTTCAGATGTCCATTAGATGGTGAGATTAAAGTAGGTCAGAATTGGAGTGATACACACTAAAGCAAGACCTCATTTTGACTTGGATTTAAAATTCGGACAAGAGAAAGAAAACGAACTTCAAGAAATATTTAATAACAAATTAGTAGAAGTAAAGACAGATAGGGTCTGTCAAAAGACAGGAAATGTTTTTGTTGAAATAGAAGACAACGGAAAGCCGTCAGGAATAATGAATACTAAAGCAATTTATTTTGCTTTTTGTTTATGGAAAGAAGAACGTAAAGACCAAGTCTGGGTTCTCATTCCTACAAAAATTCTCAAAAAATTAATGAAGAAATTTCCCATTAAAGCAGGTGGCGATAACTGGGAAAGCAAAGGTCACATAGTTCCGAAAGAAGCATTACTACAATATGAAATATAAAAAATATAAAATTGTCTTTCTAGACCCAACAGCAAATAGTGGTTGGCAATCAGAAAAAGAACTTAAAGAATTTACACCTGAAGAATGTGTAATTGAAGCATACGTTTATTCTAAAGATAAAAAAATAGTTAAGACGTTTGCTTCCTATTCAATAAACAAAGACGACAAGGAAATTACGTTTGCAGATACTAACGTACTTCCTCGTGCAACAATTAAATCAATGAGGAGAATATATGAAAAACTTAAATGAGTTTCACGCCAATAAGTTAAAGACTATGTTGGTTGATGGTGACTTACTCGCTTATAAGATTACTTCTGCTTTAGAAGAAACTATCCAGTGGGAAGACGATGTATGGACACTACATTGTGACTTAGACAAATGTAAGCAGTTTTGGAAACAATCAATTGCTTATTATATGAAACATACAAATTCAGCAAATGCAGTAATTGTATTTTCTGATGTTTCTAATTTTAGAAAAGAATTAGATTTAGAATATAAATCTTTTAGAAAAGCAATTCGTAAACCAATAACTTATAAACCACTTCGTTATTGGATTGAGAAAACTCATAGAACTCTAAGCTATCCTTTCTTAGAGGGTGACGACACATTGGGATTACTAGCCACTGGCAAGTATAAAGATAATTGTGTTGTAGTGAGTGGTGACAAAGATATGCGAACAATACCTACTTGGCATTGCTTCATTATAGATGACAGCTTTGAGTTCGTAGATAGTCACAAAGCCGACTACAACTTTTGTACTCAGGTATTAACAGGTGATAAATCTGATGGATACATAGGGTGCAAAGGTGTCGGTTCAGTCAAAGCGTCAAGAATATTAGATGGTAAGAAGAAACTTCCTGAAATGTGGGAAGCTGTACTTCAGGAGTATACAAGAAATGGATACTCAATAGATGACGCTTATCACCAAAGTAGACTAGCAAGAATACTTAGAGAGGGTGAATACGATTACAAAAAACAAGAACCTAAACTATGGAGTTATAAATATGAACACTACCGAAATTTTACAGAAGACAGAAAAGTTAGTTAATGGTGATAGGGATAAAACTCACGGAAATAAAATAATTAACCACGAGAATATCGCTAGACTTTGGAGTGCATATTTACAAAACAAAACAAAACTTCAAATTATTATTTCACCTGAAGATGTGGCACAGCTAATGTCTTTATTGAAGATTGCTAGAACACAAGCAGGTGAACATAACATTGATGATTATGTAGACGCAGTTGGTTATCAAGCAATTGCAGGAGAGATAGCTAGTAAAAGGTCTGAATTAAGTTCCTCTTTAGGAGTATCTAATGAACGAAAATCCAAAAATACCGACAATAAGTGAAGAACTTATAAGGTATCTAGATAATTTATTTCCTGACAAATGTGCTGATTTGAAAGATACAGACAAAGAAATTTTTCATAAATCAGGTCAAAGGTCAGTAGTAAATCATTTAATCGAAAAGTTTAAATTACAAGGAGAAAACTAATATGTGTGTATCAGTGAAAGCACCCAGTCCACCACCTGCACCTGAGCCAATCCCACAACAAAGCCCACAAGTTTCAAATGCTACTACAAAACAAGTAGCACCAACTTCGGCAACAGGGGAAGCGTCAGGCAGAGACACTTCAATTGCTTCAAGAGTAGCAAGAAGACGAGTTGGTAGAGGAAGTTTAAGAATACCTCTAGCTACTTCTGGTCTTACAAGAAGTGGACTTAACATTCCGAGTGCATAATGGAAAGATATGAGTTTGGTAGTAATACTATCATAGACGATAAAGCGTCTATCGAAAGTCAATACCAAAAGATGGAGATTGACAGAGAGATATATTTAGAAAGAGCAAGAGATAGTGCCGAACTTACAATTCCATATTTAGTGCCAGAAGCAGGTTCTAATGCTTCAACAAATTATCCAACACCATATCAATCAGTAGGTTCTAGAGGTGTAATGAATTTAGCTAGTAAATTAATGTTAGCTTTATTTCCACCACAAGCACCATTCTTTAGATTAGATGTTGATGATTTAGTTTATAAATCAATTCAAGGCGACCCAAGACAGAAAGCTACAATCGAACAAGGTTTAGCAAAAATTGAAAAAGCTGTAATGGATAGCATTGAAAGTGATAATGATAGAGTTGCTTTTTATGAAGCATTAAAATTATTAATTGTTGCAGGAAATGTTTTATTAAAATTAACTGAAGATGGTTTAAGAGTTTATAGATTAGAGAACTACGTAGTTAAAAGAGATAATCAAGGTAAGATTTTAAAAATTATTATTAAAGAAAGTTTATCACCAAACACTTTACCTAAAAAACTTGCAGACGCTATTGGTGATAAAATTACTGACGAACAAAAAACAATAAATTTATTTACTTGTGTAAAAAGAGAAAAGAATAAATTTTCTGTAATGCAAGAAGTCAAAGGTAAGATTGTTGCACAAACTTCTTATGATTTAGATAAATCACCATTCATAGCTTTAAGATTTAACAGAATAGATGGTATGAATTATGGTAGAGGTCACGTTGAAAGTTATCTTGGTGACTTAAAATCTTTAGAGGGTTTATCACGTTCTATACTAGAGGGTTCTTCTGCTTCAGCAAAAATGCTTTTAATGGTAAATCCATCAGGTACGACAAGGGCTTCGGCTCTGGCAAAAGCACCCAATGGTGCAATCATTGAGGGAAGTGCAGGAGACGTTTCAGTTTTACAAGCAAATAAATTTGGTGACTTTAGAGTTGCTTTAGAAAGTATGAATAGAATAGAGCAAAGATTACAATTTGCTTTTCTATTAAATGCTTCAGTACAAAGACAAGCAGAAAGAGTGACAGCAACAGAAGTAAGTTTAGTTGCTAACGAATTACAAGACGCACTTGGTGGTGTGTACGGAATATTAACAACAGAATTTCAATTGCCTTATCTAACAAGAAAGTTAGCTACATTAAGGCAAAAGAAACTTTTACCAGAACTTCCAAAAGATATTGTGAAAACAAAAATCATAGTTGGAATGGAAGCACTTGGTAGAGCCAGTGATAGAATTAAATTATTACAATTTATGTCTGACCTTGCAGGAACGCTTGGTGCAGAAACACTTGGTAAATATATTAATCTTGATAATGCTATTAAGAAATTTGCTATTGCAAATCAGATAGATACTCAGGGATTAATTAAATCTGAAGAACAAATCCAACAAGAAACACAACAAGCTCAACAACAGCAAACTGCACAGCAAATGATAGCTGACCCAAGAGTGGCGATAGAAATGCAAAAACAATTAGCCAACTCTAATGTTAATGCAGGAATTGATGATGAGGGCAATGTTCAACTTACACAAGGAGAATAAAAATGAGTACTGAACGAGTAGAAATAAACCCAGATAATAACGAAAAGACATTGGAACAATCTCAACAAGATTTAGCCAAACAAGGTGTAAATGTAAATGAGAGCCAAGTTAATAATAATGGAGAGAGTGTTAATATTTCTCAACCAGAAAATACAACACAATCTTCTGAACAACCTGTAAGACCTAATTGGTTGCCAGAAAAATTTAAGTCTGCTGAAGAATTAGCGAAAGCATATGGTGAACTTGAAAAGAAAATGTCAGCACCACAGCAGGAAGAACAACCAGTAGAGAGTGTTGAAGAAAATACTCAACCTGAAGAAGTTCAGCAATTAGATAAATACTATGATGAGTTCATAGAAAATAATCAATTGTCAGAAAAAAGTTATGAAGAACTAGACGCTATGGGTTTATCTAAAGACTTAGTAGATGGTTATATTGCAGGTCAAAAAGCACTTGCAGATAATGATGTATCTGAAGTTCAAAAGGTTGTTGGTGGACAAGATAACTATGCACAACTTTTAGATTGGTCTTCTAAAAATCTAACACAATCAGAGAAAGACGCTTTCAATGATACAATAGACAATGGAAGTACAGACCAAGTAAAAATTGCAGTATTAGGTTTGATGTCTAAAGCAGGTATGTCACCTGATAATACACAACAAAATTTATTTGAGGGTGATGTTAATGTCACTAACACAGATACTTTTGGTTCTGTTGCACAAGTCACAGAAGCAATGAATGACCCAAGATATGCGAAAGACCCTGCGTATCGAAAAGAAGTAGAAGATAAACTAGCTAGAAGTTCTGTTATCTAATGTTAAATTTTATTTTACCTATTCTCAAAAATCCTTTGACAAGAATAGTAGCTGATAAAACTATTGGTGCTATTCAACATAAGATGGAGAAGAATAAAATAATTAGAGCAAAAGAAATAGAAGCAGAAAAATCTGTTTCTATTGAACAAATCAAACAACAAGAACATTCCATAAAAGATGAGATTTTAACTATAAAAATTTCATTAATATTCTTGTTTTTGTTTCTACCTTTTTCTCAACCAACTATGGAGAAAGGTTTTGAAATATTAAGAAATGCACCACAAGAATTTTGGTGGGCTATTCTTATTGTGTACTCAGGAAGTTTTGGAATGTCTACATTAAACAAAGTGAGGAAGAAAAAATAATGCCATATCACACAAAAAAGAAAAAGAAAAATAAATCTAAAAAACAGCAATCTGCAATTGCTATGAATAAAAAGAAAAAACTTAAAATTAAGTAATGAGTATAGATAGGAAAGAAAAGAAACTCTTAAAGAAAGCTAATAAACATCATAGCAAAAAACATATGGCTATAATGAACGCTTTAATGAATAAGGGAAAATCTTTTAAAGTAGCACACCGAGAAGCATTAAAAATTACTAAATAGGTGGCGAAGAAGAAGAATAATCTTCTCAATAAAATAGAACACGAGACAGCAAGTAGATTTAAAAAGACTAGCCAAAGTAAAAGAAGACCTAAGTTTTCATCAATGAATAAACATAAAAAGAGAACATTTAAAAAGAGTAATAGAGGTGGAAGATAAAAAACCATTAAATAAAATTATTCGTGAAACGAAAGGTAATAAGAAATTTAAAGTCTTTGTTAAAGATGGCGATAAAATAAAGACTATCAGATTTGGTGACGCAAATATGAGTATTAAGCGTGATGACCCAAAACGAAGAAAAGCGTTCTTCGATAGAATGAAACCTATACTTGCTAATGTCAAAGGAAATAAAAAACTATCGCCAGTCTACTGGTCTCTCAGGTCGTGGAAACTCGGCACGAAGATTTCGTAGAAAGAAAAAGAAAAAAATTTCTGAAGAAGAATTTTGGAAAATAATGTCCAAAAGATTTCATAAATGAACACCACTTCTCATAAGAGGGGTGTACTTATTAAAATCTAACTTAGCCACTTACGAGTGACAACTTAGGAATGAAAGTAAATAGGTAGATAAATAAATAGTTAATAAGGAGAAAATAAACTATGGCAAACGCTACACCAACAAGACTAGGTCAAAACCTAGCAACAGGTGACGCTAATGCTCTTTTCCTAAAAATCTTTTCAGGAGAAGTATTATCTGCTTTTGGTAGAGAAAACCAAATGATGAATATGACTTCTGTAAGAAATATACAAAGTGGTAAATCTGCTTCTTTCCCAGTCACTGGTAAAATATCAGCAGAGTATCACACAGCAGGAAATGAGATACTTGGCTCGTCTGTTAAACAAACAGAAAAGATTATCAACATTGATGATATGCTTATTGCTTCAACATTCGTTGCTGAAGTAGATGAATTACGTAATCATTTTGACGTAAGAAGTATTTTTAGTACTGAAATGGGCAGAGCATTAGCGAAAAAAGTTGATAAGCACTTACTACAATTAGTAGTCAAAGCGTCAAGAAGTTCAGCGAATATATCAGGTGAAACTGGTGCAGGAACTGAAATCGTAGACGCAGACGCTGATACAAATATGGACAGCTTAATTGCTTCTGTATTTGAAGCTATTCAAAAGTTAGATGAGAACGATGTTCCGTCAAACGATAGATTTATGGTTGTCACACCAGACATTTACTACAAGTTAGCAAATGTTGATAAACTTGTAAGCAGAGATTTCTCAGCTAACAATGGTGACTTCGGTAAAGGTTCAGTAGTAGCTATCGGTGGTGTTCCAGTAATTAAATCAAACACAGCAGTAGAAAGTTATGTAAACTCGTCTACTGATAGTGCAACTGGACAAAACAACGATTACTTAGTGAACGCTTCAGACATTGTTGCGACTATCTTCCAAAAAGGTGCAATAGGTTCTGTAAAGAGAAAAGACTTAACTCTTGAAAGTACTTATGACCCAAGAAGAATGGGAACATTAATGACTGCAAGAATGATGATTGGTTCAAACATTCTAAGACCAGAATGTGCAGTATCAATTAACAAATCGTAATAAATAAATAACTACTGGCGTGGGAGACTACGCCAGTGGTCTTAGGAGATTAGAAATATGATGTGTTGGTTTTGTAAATTAAGAAGATGGATAGGAAAGAAAATAGACCAATGGTTCGATAGTTTTCTACCATAATGACAACAACAGCAAGAAGTACGGAACTTGAAGCCGTAAATGTTATTCTTTCTACAATTGGGGAAAGTCCATTAAATAGTTTAAGTGGGTCTTTACCAGTTGATGGAACAATGGCTAAAAATGTTTTATCAGAAATTTCTAGAGAAGTTCAATCAGCAGGTTGGCACTTTAACACTCATTATAAATCTACATTAACAAGAGATACAAATAACAATATTCCAGTAGCTACTAACGTAGTTAGAGTAGAACTTGACCCAAACTTAGAAAGTAAGTCGAGTTATGATTTAGTTCAACGTGATGGTAAACTTTATAACCTAGCTAAAAATACTGATATATTTGATAAAGATTTTACAGATGTCACTCAGGTATATTTATTACCTTTTAATGAAATACCT
>CACDQT010000008.1 GCA_902554995.1 uncultured Pelagibacteraceae bacterium
GATACGATTATTGGTGGTGCTTCTGGTAGAACAAAATTAGATACACCATTAAAAGCAACAGGTGATGGTACTCTTGGTAAAATTGTAAGAACACCATCTAGATTTTTAAATGCAGAAGATGAGTTCTTTAAACAAATATCTTACAGAGCAAAACTTTATCAACTAGCAGTGAAAGACGCTATTGAGAAAAATAAAAGTACAACAAAAGTAGTTGGCACAAATATTAAAAATAGAAAACCTATTACTGAGTTTGACGCACACGTTGTAAACTTTGAAAGAGCAGGTTTTGATGAAACAGGTCTTATTGGTATAAATCCTGACGCATTAAGATATGCAGAAGAAACTACCTTTACACAAAATTTATCAGGTATAACTAAACAAGTACAAGATGTTGTAAATAAATATCCAATATTAAAACAAGTACTTCCGTTTGTTAGAACACCTATAAATCTATTCAAAGCTACAATGGATAGAATACCAGTAGCAGGATTATTAAGAAAAGAATTTAGAGACGACTTTGTAGGTCGTAGTGGTAATGCTTATAGAATGGCAGAAGCCAGAGGTAAACAAGCCATAGGTCTAGCAACTATGACAATGGCAGGTTTAATATTTAAAGATAGAATTTCTGGTGGACAACCATCTTCTGAGATAGAAGCAAACTTACCAAGAAACTTACAGAACTTAGCTAAGACAGATTTAGGTTTTGTACCTTACTCAGTAAGAATTGGAGATAAACAATATTCGTTTGGAAGATTAGACCCATTCGGTGCATTGTTTGGAATAGTAGCAGACTTCAATAGATACTATGATTTAGCAACTAGAGAAGAATTAGAAAGATTAGGTAATGCTACTAATATGCTTCTTTGGACACAAACAGGTGAAAATAGTTTATCAACTTTACAGAAAGCACAAAACTTTACAGGTGCTAGTTGGTCTGCATTAACAAGAAACGTATTTAGTAAAACTTATCTTCAGTCACTTATGGAGATAATTAAGATAGCAACTGATGATGATACATATACTGCTGAAAGATGGTTTCAAAATAAAATTGGTTCTTACATACCAAACATCTATACAAAATTAGTTAATGACCCATACTTTAGAGAAGCAAAAACAATTACAGATAATTTAAAGAAAAGGTCTGGTTTAGCTGAAGTACAAATCAAACATAATATCTTTGGAGAAAAACTTGAATATAGTGGTGACTTTGGTGAAAGATTAATTAGAACAATGATTAATCCACTAGGCACAACAGAAGTTAAAGAAGATATTGTTGCTGAAGAATTTATAAGATTAGGTCAATCAGTTCCTGACTTAAATGTATTTCTAGATGGTAAGTTAGATACTACTAAATTTAGAAATGAAAAAGGTCAAAGTCTTTATGATAGATGGAATGAACTTATTTCAAAAGATTTAAAACTTAAAAAAGAATTAGAAAAAATTATTAAAAGTCAGGGATACCAAAATTTATCTGACCCAATCACAATAGATAGTAGAAGCAAAGACAAAGGTATGAAACATAAAGTCTTAGTAGACACTATTAAAAGATACAGAAGAATTGCTAAAGCAAAACTTATGACTGAACTACAAAACTTTAAATCTATTGAAGATGATAGATTAAATGCACAAGTAAGTTTTCAAAGAGCAATTAAAAACAATCAATACATCAATTCTGGTCTCAGACAAAATAGTGATGTGTTGCTACCACTTTACCAATTCGGAACAAATTAAGGAATAACATATGTCATTTAATGCAAGAGTTAGCTACACAGCTAACGGAAACACAAGTACGTTTGCTATAACATTTAGTTTTATAGATAGCACACACGTAAAAGTATTTTTAGATGGAGTTTCTACAACAGCTTTCTCAGTATCAGGAAGCAATGTAATTATGAACAGCAATCCTGCAAATGGGGTTGTTGTATTAATTAAAAGAGAAACACCTACTAATGCTAGACTTGTAGACTTTCAAGATGGCTCTGTATTAACTGAAAGTGATTTAGATAAGTCAGCAGACCAAAACTTCTTTATTGCACAAGAAATAAATGACGAAAGTCAGAGTGCTATGAAGTTAGATAACTCTGATAGATTTGACGCTTTAAATAAAAGAATTATTAATGTAGCTGACCCAACAGCAGGACAAGACGCAGTCACAAAGAATTACTTAGAAAATACTTGGTTATCACCTAGTGATAAAGCAGACATAAATACTTTAGCAGGAATATCAGGATTAAGTTCTCTTGCTACAAACCAAGCTAATATAAATGTCGTAGCTACAAATATTACAAATGTTAATAATGTAGGTTCAGACATTAATAAAGTTATTGAGGTTGCTAATGATTTACAAGAAGCAGTATCAGAAATTGATGTTGTTTCAAATAATATAGCCAATGTAAATTTAGTTGGAACTGATATTGCAAATGTAAATTCAGTTGCAGGAAATATAGCTTCAGTAAATAACTTCGGTTCTAAATACAAAATTTCAGCTAACGCACCAAGCAATCCGACTGAGGGTATGCTCTGGTATGATACCACGAATGACATTATGAAAGTCTACTCAGGGTCGGCTTTCGCTAACGCAGGTTCATCAGTCAATGGTACGTCAGGAAGATTTAAATATATTGCAACTGCAAACCAAACGACTTTCTCAGGTGCTTCACACTCAGATACTGGTGGTGCAACATTAACTTACGATAGTGGATTTATTAATGTATTTAAAAATGGTGTTCACCTTGACCCATCAGATTATACGGCAACTGACGGCTCTAGTTTAGTATTAGACGTTGGTGCTTCTTTAAATGATGAAATTTATATTTTAACTTTTGGTACGTTCAACGTAGCTTCAATATCTGCAAACTCAATCACGTCAGATATTTTAGCAACTGCAAGATTACCAGTAGTTCCAATATCAAAAGGTGGAACTGGATTATCTTCAGTATCAGGACAAGCAGACAAAGTATTAAAAGTAAATAGTTCTGGGAACGCTTTTATTCTTGGTCAAGCGTCTTCACCTGAAGTTTACGGATTTATAAAATCATTTACAGCTTCAACAATCAGATACACAATTAGTGTTCAAAGTGTTGGGGGTCAAAACAAATATTTTGTAAATGGAGTTCAACAACAAACATTAGAATTATTAGAGGGTAATACGTATATCTTTTCTTACCCATCAGCACACCCTTTTGCTCTATCAACGACAAATGGGGGTAGCCACTCAGGGGGCAGTGAGTATACCACTGGGGTCACTAGAGACACGTCAGCAAATACTTTGACTTATGTTGTTCCTAGTTCAGCACCACAACTTTACTACTACTGCACTTCCCATAGTGGAATGGGTGGACAGGCGAATACACCAGTACCTGCTAATAATACTTTACAAGTTATCACGACCAATCAAGGTGCAGATAACATAACAAACACTCAGTACAATTCGTTTACGGATACGCTGTTTAGTGCAAGTGGATTTACATTTAGCATTGACGGAACTACTGGGAACTTAATCGCAACAATATAAGGAGAAATATAATTATGGCGACAATAGATATAGGCAAAATAAAACCTGTATTCAAAGGTACTTACGACAATAGTACTGCCTATGTTTTAGATGACATAGTTTATTACAACGGCAGTTCTTATGTTGCAAAGACTTCAACAACAGGAAATCTTCCAACTGACGCTACGAAGTGGAACATACTCGCTTCTGGTTCTGGTGGAATTTATGACGGCACACTTTCACTCGGAAGTGCAGGACAAACATTAAAAGTTAATTCTGGTGCAACTGCTTTAGAATTTGGTGACCCATCAGGGGGAAAACAAACTTTAATTAAATCTACATCAGTTTCAGGAAATCCAGTTAATATAGATTTTGTTCACGGAACAGGTGGAGTAGTTATAGATAGCACTTATGATTATTACGTAATCGATATAATAAATTGTGCGTCACAAACAGACGTTCATATGATGTATTTTCAAGTAATGCAAAATGGCTCACCTTATACAACTGCAAACTATATGTCACACGGAAAAGAATGGTATAAAGCTAATGGAAGTAGTCCATCTGAAACTCTTAGACATAATGCAGGTATTAATAATTTTCCAATTGGACAAGTAGGTGCTTCAAATTCAAGTGGAGAGCAAAATATGAATGTCACTATTAGATACAATCCTAATGGCACTGGTGCTGAATATCCTAATGCTGATTGGAAAGGAATATGGTGGCAAGATAATAACCAAAGTGCTTTTGGAGAATGGGGTGGTCATATTCTTGATACATCAGGAGTAAATGCTTTTAATGGTTTTAGATTTGGTTGGCACTCAAATTATGGTGGTAGTGTAAACAACACCTCTCAATGGTCTAATCAAGGTAAAGTCGTATTATATGGAGTGAAATCATAATGAAAAAAATAGTTAATGGTGAGTTAGTTGATTTAACACCAGAAGAAGAAAATCAATTCAATTCATTTTCAGGTGATACTGAAGCTATGAAATTGGAAAGAAGAATAAACGAACAAGTTAGAATACATAGAGACCAATTATTAAAAGATAGTGATTGGACACAAATTTCTGACAATGGTTTATCTGAAGAAAAGAAAACTGAATGGCAAACTTATAGACAACAATTAAGAGATTTGCCAAGTGGTATTTCTACAAAAGAAGATATTAAAAACCTAGTTTATCCAACTAAACCATAAAACATTTAAAATCACAGGAGTAAATTATGCCTAGTAAAGCTAGAGACCTTAGTGACATTGTATCCAATCTTACAGGAAATGCGAAGAAAGGATTAGTCGTTAAAGATGATGGAACTGAATTAGTTTTTGGTGACGCAGGAACTTCTGAGTTCTATGGTTTTAAATATGTTGATACCGATAGTGATGGTGTCAAGGAAGACTTACAAATCACTACAACAAATAGTGGAGTAGACGATATATCAGTTGCAAACGTAGACGCTGATTTGTTTGACGAAAGTTTTTTTGCTTCACGAAATCTAACATTCACAATCAATGCTAATGGCGATTTGGTTGTAAGTGTCTAACAATAATTAAGGAGAAAATATAATATGGCAACTATAAATCTTGGTAGGATTAAACCTGTTAATAAAGGTGTTTGGTCTAATTCTACTGCATATGCTGTTGATGATTTTGTTCAATATACCGACAATGGTATCACTTCAACTTATATCGCAATAGCTACATCAACTAACCAAGCCCCATCAACTTCAGGAACAGAAAATAGCACCTACTGGAAGTTTATGGCTAAAGGTGTGGCTAGTGAACTTTCTGGTATAGGAAACAATCAGATTGTATTAAAAAATAATTCAGGAAACATTACAGGACAATCTATCGGAACAGCAGGACAAGTTCTTAAAGTAAATTCTGGTGCAAATGGTTATGAGTTTGGAACAATATCTTCTGAAATAGTAAAACTCGCAGAAGTCACAACTTCGTCAAATGCAAGTACACTAGATATGCACGGATATTTTGATGATAGTGCTTACTATTCTTATTTTTTGAAAGCAAGTATTGTTGGAGTTTCAACAAATGCTCAATCAAGAATGAGATGGCTAACTGCGTCTAACACACCATATACAAGCTCAACTCACGCTTGGGCACACGACTATTCTTACAGACACAATAACGGAAATACTCAATCACAAGGTCACAACTTCGGAAGTAATTTATCTGACCAAATGAGATTTTCAGACTGGTCACAAATGAGTGGTAGAACTTATGAGTTAAGAGCAGAATTTTGTAATCCAACATCTTCATCTGCATACAAAACTAATTCTTTGTATTGTTCAAATGGAAATGATGGCGACAGCTATCACGTTTCAGGTAGTTTAGTTCACACAGAAACGAGAACCAATACTGCCTTTACTGGTTTAAGAATTTATTTGAATAGTGGATATTATTTAGATGGTTCAGTTTTTAAACTTTATGGTTGGAAAAAATAGGAGAATAAAATGTCAAAAAATATATTAGATAAAGAAACTGGCAAAGTACAAATTGTTGAACTAACTGCTGAAGAAGTGGCAGAAAGACAAAAAGAAACAGCAGATTTGGAAAAAGAAATAGCTGATAGAATTGCTAAAGATGAAGAAAGAGCAAATCTTAAAGCTAGTGCAAAAGCAAAGTTAGTTGCAGGTGAAAAACTAACTGAAGAAGAAGCTGACACAATAGTCTTATAATGCCTAGAAAAAAGATTACACCATCTAAGTACGCTGAATTATCGGCAGGTGTAAGACTTTCTTCACACGAAAAATTATGTGCTGAGAGAATGAAAACTCTCAATGAAAGCATAAATGAACTAAAACGTGAAGTTAAATCATTAAGACAAGACGTATCCAAAGGTAAAGGTGCAGTAGCTGTACTTGTGTTTATAGGAACTTTAGTTGTTTCTATTCTTGGTTTTTTAAATTTTAAATAAGTGAAATATTTATTAGTGCTGTATATGTGCAGTGTAGCCACTGGACAATGTCCATCTAGTTCTATTTCTGGTTGGCAGTTTACATCACACTATGATTGTATAAATGCAGGTTATGGTGTTGCACAAAAAACTTTTCAAAATTTAGCAGAATTAGAAGAATGGGATACTGACTACATAAATCAAAACAAAATAGTAGTTAAGTTTGAATGTAGAGAAGTAGGTGCAAAAATATGAAAATAAATTCTGAGACTAACCTCAGTTTACCTATTAGGAACTTAGTCGCTTTGATTTTTGTAATTTGTTCTGGCTTGTGGGCTTATTTTGGAATTGTTGAAAGATTAAATACTTTAGAAACTTCAAAGCAATTGATGGAAGCTGACTTATTAAAGAAAGCTGAACAGACACCCAAAAATTTAGAAATGCTGATGTTAATTGAAATGAACGCAAAGTTATTAGAGAAACATCAAATTCAATTAGACGACAATGTCCACACACAAGTTATGCTTAATGAAGCAAACAAGAAAATAGAAAAACTTCAAAAAGACGTAGAAAAATTAATTAGAAAAAATGGTAATCACTAATGGTAGAAATAATGGCATTGTTAATGTTTGTTGGTACAGAACAAAAACTAACAGAAATGACTTATATGCCTAGTGTTTCTAAATGTATTGAAAAGAAACGTATAGCTACCAGAAATAGTAATGCTCTTTATATATGTTCAAAAGTAAAGGCAGAACTAAGTGATGATATGAAAATTATAAGAATAGAGAGAAATCAATGAGTGAAAAACTAAAAGAATTACACGGAGTTCTAGCAGAAGAATTACTTAAAAGAGTAAAAGACCCAGAAGCTAAATCTAGTGACCTAAATGTAGCTAGACAATTTCTTAGAGATAATGGGATAGACGCAGTGCCTACTAACGATAGTCCATTAAGTAAATTAATAGAGGAACTACCATTTGATGAAAAACGAAAAACTTCTAACAAAACTAACTGATTTTAGAAATTTTTTATATCTCACTTGGAAACATTTAAATTTACCTGAACCAACTAAAGTACAATACGATATAGCAGATTACATAGCTAATGGTGATAGTAGAATAATTGTTTCTGCTTTTAGAGGTGTAGGGAAATCTTGGATTACTGCAAGTTATGTACTTTGGAGACTTTTATTAAATCCCAATATAAACATACTTGTTGTATCTGCTTCTAAGAATAGAGCAGACGACTTTAGTACTTTCTGTTTAAGGTTATTATCAGAAATACCAATACTTCAACATTTGTATCCAAGAGACGACCAAAGACAATCAAAGATTAGTTTTGATGTAAATACTGCAACAGCTTCACAGCAACCTAGTGTTAAGTCTTTAGGAATTACTTCACAGATTACAGGTTCACGTGCAGACTTAGTTGTAGCTGACGATATTGAAACTTCAGGAAATACTCAAACTCAGTTTATGAGAGACAAGTTATCTGAAGCTATAAAAGAATTTGAAGCTGTAATTAAACCAGATACTTCTAGAATTGTTTATCTTGGTACACCACAGACTGAACAAAGTATTTATAATAAACTTCAAGAGAGAGGTTATAAGATTAGATATTGGACTGCTAGATACCCAAGTGAGAAACAAATAAAATCTTATGGTTCTAATCTAGCACCTATAATAAATAATACTTGGGATATAAATTTAATAGGTAAACCCACAGACCCAACAAGATTTGACGAAAAAGATTTATTAGAAAGAGAAGCCAGTTATGGAAGACTAGGTTTCAATATGCAGTATCAATTAGATACTACGTTAAGTGATTTAAATAAGTTTCCATTAAAATTATCAGATTTAGTGGTTATGAATTGTAATCCTGAAAATGCACCAGAAAAAGTTATCTGGGCTTCTAGTCCTGAATTACAACATAATGATTTACCTAATGTTGGATTACAGGGAGACGCTTATTTTAGACCTATGAATATACAAGGTCAGTGGCTTCCTTATTCTGGTTGTGTAATGGCAATTGACCCATCAGGTAAAGGTCGTGATGAAACAGCTTATTGTATAACAAAATTTGCTAATGGTAATATTTATCTATTAGATATTGGTGGTTTCAATGCAGGTTATTCTGAACATACATTATCTAAATTAGTAGATGTTGCTAAGAAGCATAAAGTAAACAAAATTCTTATTGAAGAAAACTTCGGTCAAGGAATGTTTGAAGCATTATTAAAACCTTATTTAATAAAGCAATATCCTTGTACGACTGAAATGGTAAGACAAACCTCTAATAAACATAGAAGAATATTAGATACATTAGAACCTATCATTTCTCAGCATAGATTGATTGTAGATAAATATGTAGTCAAAAAGGACTACGAAGAAACTAATATGTTGTATCCACAAGAAACAGCATTGAGGTATCAATTATTCTATCAAATAAGCAGACTGCAAAAAGAAGTACATTCTTTATCACAAGACGACAGAATAGATTGCTTACAGGTGGCTTGTAATCATTGGGTTAAACACCTTTCAAGAGACCAAGAGTTATCTATGAAAATGAGAAAAGAAGAACTCTTTAATGCAGAAATAGATAAATACTTTGGAGATAAAACAGAAAATTCTTGGATTAAAATATGAAGAAATCATCAGTAAATAAAGCAGGTAATTATACTAAACCTGAATTAAGAAAAAGAATATTCAGAAGAATAATGAATAGTAATTCTTATGGTACACCTAGTGGTAAGTGGAGTGGGCGTAAAGCACAGGCACTTGCTAAAGCATATAAGAAAGCAGGTGGGGGTTATAGATAATGGCTCTAGCACCATCACAGAAGTCTTTAAAAAACTGGTCGGCTCAGAAGTGGAGAACCAAGTCAGGAAAGAAGTCTAGTGTCACTGGTGAACGATATTTACCTGAAAGTGTAATCAATAGGTTATCTTCAAGTGAATACGCAAGAAGCACAGCAAAGAAAAGAAAGAATAGAAAGAGAGCAAAGTATAGTAAGAAAATAGCTTCTATGGTTAGAAATGCACTTAAAGTTGTTTGATTTTGTTGTTTTTCAATTAAGTGCCACTATTAGGATACTACTATAATTAAACTTATAGTTAATCTTTATGCAGAAATAAGAACAACCAACAACATCTGACTATAAGTATATCTTATTGTAAATAAAGTTATGGAAAAACCAAAAGTAATATATCTCAAAGCTCTCTTTAAGAAACATAAGGCAGAGAATAAGCTAGAGAAAATAATAAAAGATTTTGTTGTTCAGGCAGATATTCAAGTAGATGGTAAGGAGAAACTTAAAGTTCCACCAAAAGACAGGTCTAAGGTGGCTCGTCAGTTCATTCTAGACAATTGTGAGGAGTTCTTAGCTTACGCAGTAGACTATTCGTTGTACGATAAGTTTTTCGCTGATGAAAAATTTGAAGAAAAAATCTGACAACCTTTACGTATAGTATATTTTTTATTTTTACCCATAGGGGTAGTCTTCAAAAAAACAGAGGGGGTATACCTATATCGTATCAATGATACGTTTTTTCTGCGTATAACCTAATGATTACTTGGTTTTACGTTAGTCTTTACAACTAACGAGTGGACTTTTGCTTTATTTTTTGATTTTTTTTCTAAAAAATTTTTTTGCGTTTATCTTTCTCATTATCTGTTTTCTAACTCTGCAAAGTTTTATCGCTTATTCTTTTGATGTTCTATTGAGAAACCTATTGGATATGTTAAATACATAATAGTATGGTTAAAAAGAAAACAAGCAAAAAAGATATAGATGAACTTGTAGATAGTATTCTAGCCAAAGTACCAGAGCCACCAGAAGTTAAACGTAAGCGTTTAGATATTGAAAGAAAGATAGACAAGATGTCTGCTGATATGAGAGGTCTATCACTTGCTGATTGGAAGAAGAACAAAGACAAGATTTTAAAAGAAGAAAAGAAAGCCAAAGAAAGGCACGACAAGTTATATTGGACAAAACCTTTACTTGATGGACAGCTAATGATGATAGCAACTAGCCAACAAGAACCACCATATAAATATATGGGTAAGAAACTAGACTATTCTAACCTACATAAATTAACTATGTTTATGTCTAACAATAAAGGATTTTTAGGTTGGGATAAGGAAAGAAAAAGACTTCTTAAACTTAAAGAGGGTATTGAAAAGCCATTCAAACCACTACAAAATATAGTAAACCAATATCAGGCAATTGGTAAAAGATTAAGGACTTCTACATATTTTCCTGAACAAGACGCATTAAAAGATATTCTAAAAACAGCAAAAGAAACACGTGATGTGGTTGTCAAAATTAAAGGCAATGCTCTTAATATTAAAACCAGTGGATTACATACAGAACCAGATGGTGAGGAATTTTCAGAGGGTCAAGGACTTAACGCTTATATGATAAGGAATAATCTTAAAGATAAGTTAGATATTCCTGATAGATATTTAGGTCAATTAAAGACTGGTAAATTAGACTATGTAGTCAAAGATTATGACAATGTAATTGCTCTTGCAGAAGCTGTTGGTGTCTATCCTGCTACTTTATTTAAAGTTCTATGTGAACATATAAAAGTATCGAGAAAGAAGTATCAAAAGCAAAGACTTATAGAACAAGGTAAAGCAGTCACTGATTTAGTTGATGAATACTTAGCATTATCAAAAGGTAAATATGCTTATTCTATGAATAGGTTTTTTGGTACTCAGTATAGAAAAGACTGGTCTATTGCTAATGGAATTAATTGGAAGAATAGTAAAAGGTTTATTGAAGACTTCAACCAATGGATAAGAATTACAAAGAGTGAAGCAAAGAAAAAACTAAACTAGCTTCACGTGAAAAAATGACCGATAGGGTTTCGGTTAGCCGTTTGGGTTTCGGTCACTAACTATGGGTTGAACCATAGAAAAATAAAATTTTTGTGATTAAATGATTTGCAGGAACAAAGCCGTAGTTCCAATTGCAACGATTGGAATTAAGTTAATAACTGGCAACCTTTACTTTCTTTCTATTGCTCGGCTAGTTCCTTTAACAGCAAAGAATTTTTATTAACCTCAAACTTCTTTTTAGAAGTTGAAACATAATAGGATTGAATATGTTTATAACACACGTCAAAGAAACACCTGATGTTGGACATATGCTTGACACTAAAGGTAAAGATAAACTTGCTGTGGCACTCGCTAACGCAAAATCTGAACTAGGTGCAAGACCTGTCATAGAACATAAGGTCGTTGTCTTTTCAACACCAGAAGACGAGTTAGAGTAATGCAGTCTCTGGTTGTCACAGACAATAGGTCGGAAAGCTACATAAGTTTTCTATCTATTTTTTCGCAGTTTATATTGAGTCTAAATTGCAATCAATTCACAGGTGCAATTATCACTTGTGCAACAATCAAAAATCCATTAAAGATAGGAGTTAAGTATGGAAAAAAATAAGTTAAGTACAAAACCTATAACTAAGCTAGTTATGAGTATAGCTAAGTTAAGCTGTGGAGTATGGTGGTATACCAGATGTAAGTTATGGAGACAGGTGAATGATTTTGATTATCACATCTACGACTTACGTTCAGAATATCCCAATGGTTTAGTTTACCAACAAGAGGTAGCTAAACAACCTTACTTCAGCAAGACACTAATTAATGAAGATGAATATGAAAGGACTTCTTCATTAAAGATAGGTGACTGCTGTATCACATATACTTTCGATAAGATAAGACGACAAGGTCTGATTGAAACAACAGAAGTAATTCCGTTGTGGAAAGACTTCGACCCATACAAACATCAAATCGAAAATATCATATCACAGACAAAACTCTCTCATAACAAACCAGATAAGTTAAGGGTAATAAAGTTAAATAGAAAGGAGAAGAATGTCGTACAATTGCACAACAAATAATATTCACTTCGACAAAGTGATATTGCAAGAGATAAGTAAAAGTACGAGAAAAGAAGTCCAGTTTAAAAATGGAATACCATTACAATTAACTCTGGTCTTCAAAGTGATAATGGCTTTACCTGATGGTGAACCTATTAGTTCATTACAAGTAAGAGACTATTATCATAAATTTTTTGGAGTAGTTATATCTACATCTAGTTTATCTAGAATGATAGCTGACTTAAAAGAACTGCGTTTCATTGAGGGAATAAACAATCCTCACGGAAGCCAGAAGCTGTCATATGTAAGACTAACTATGTTAGGTAGAAAACTTCAGAAGCTATTCATTGGTACAACTTCGGAGTGGAAAGATAGCCCACGCCTACTGGTGGATAGACAATACAAACAAGCACGTTCACATAAATAGAAAGGAGTAAATATATTATGATGAATAAAGACCTAAAGGCACAACTGCAAGGAACATTACCAAGTGGTATTACTTTCAGGGGTGACGATACTTTATGGGTTAAGAAGTCTAAAAATTTTGTCTCTAATGGAGAGAAAAAAATTAGAACTTTAACTCATACAATCCGATTAGGTATTACACCTGATATGGATATTGGAAGTGCAAGAAAGCAGTTTGAGAAAAGACTGAAAGAAGCACTTGCAGTTAAAGAGCAGATGACAGCTAGACTAGGTTCGAGAAAGTTTCTTGAAGCTGAACAACCTATCAAGATGGAAGACGCTAGTTTGACTGCATTGTTTGAAGCAATGTTAGGTTCTGTTTACAGACTTTGTTCTGATAAACACCTGAAGTTGGTCAAGCAATACTTTCAAGACACTATGGATTTCTTTGAACATCAAGGAATTAAAAATCCTACAATCGAAGACTTACATAGAGAGGAATGGCAATTGATTGAGTTCAAGCATTGGTGCAGAGAGACCATTGAAAAGAGACCAATGAATATGTATGGCACAGCGAACTCAAACTCTGTCAATAAAAGATTGGGTGTTTGGAGACAGATGACCCAGTTTGCAATCAAGAAAAGACTATTTAGTCGTTCTGATTGTATGGAAGATGAGAAAAACTATGGTATCTATGACGACCCTAGAAACCAGAGTAAACCTAAAACACCTTTGTCACTTGATGATGAAGACAAGTTAATCCAAATGTGTGATGATAATAATGACGACTTTTGGAGTGATTGTTTTTCAGTAGCAATTGATACTGGTGTAAGACACGAAGACGAACTTACTGCTTTATGTCCAAAGTGGATTAACTGGAAGACAAAAAGGTTGGAGTTCAAAAGACCAAAAACTGGGAACTGGTCTAGTATCCCACTAACTGCAAGAGCATATGAAATACTTAAAAGAAGAAAACCTGTTGCAATGCAAGACGCAGAGAATAGGTTCTTTCCTGTAAGTAGAAGTAGTATTAGACACGCTTGGAATAAGTATATGAGATTGTGTGGCTTCACGCAGATAGTAAAAGATAGGAAAGGTAGAGACGCAGTTAAAACTCTATATCAACCTTACTCAACTAGACATACATTCATTACAAGATTGGTTGAAGCTAAAGTCCAACCGAAGCAAGTAATGGATTTAGCAGGTCATACTTGCATAGAAACAACTTTAAGTTTCTATACTCACAGCACAGATGATTTGCTTGAAGACGCAATATCTTCACTAGAAACCTACAAAGAAAAGAAAAGAAAGCAAAGTAAACCTGCTGATGTTTCTTCTATGATAGGTCACAATAGTAGAAAGGTGTTGAAAAAGTAAAAGATGTCTACTACAAGTTCACCAATTAATGTATCTGGGGCGATGGTGGAATTGGTAGACACGCCAGTCTTAGGAACTGGTCGAGCAATCGGTGAAGGTTCGAGTCCTTTTCGCCCTACCATTGTTGATACGATTGATACGATTAGTGATACGATTAACAATGTATTGATACGCAGTAGGAAGAAAGGAGTGTTGGTAGTTCAGGGTTCTGGGGCATACGTTAGTCTTAGGAACCGATAGAGCAATCTGTGAAGGTTCGAGTCCTTTTCGCCCTACCATCAATAAATTATGAAAGTAACGATAGAAAATAAAAAAGGTTTAAACAAAGATTTAAAAGTATTCATAGATAAAAAAACTATGAATACTCATATGGATCAAAGGTATGAAGAAATTAAAGGAACTGTAAACCTTAAAGGTTTTAGACCTGGAAAAGTACCAAAGGAAATTTTAAAAAGACAATTTGGAAAAGCAGTTTTTGGTGAAGTTTTAGATAAAGTTATAAAAGACACTTCGACTAAAGCATTACAAGAAAATAATATCAAACCTGCAGGTCAACCTAAGCTGGATCTTAAAACTTACGGAGAAGATAAAGATCTTGAATATATTATATCAGTAACAGAGCTTCCAAAGGTTGAAGTAAAACCAATAGAAAATATTAAGTTTGATGAGTATTCAGTAAAAATAGATGAAACTGAGGCAGATAAAAGAATAAAGGAAATAGCAAAAAATCAACCAAACTTTAAAGAAGCTCCAAAAGATATAATTGCAAAAGAAGGTGATTTAATAGCCTTTGATTATAATGCCACTATCGACGACAAACCATTTAAAGGTGGTGAAGGTAAAAATACACAATTAACTTTGGGTAAAGATTTATTTTTAAAAGGTTTTGATAAACAACTGATGGGTGTCAAAGTAGGTGATGAAAAAACTGTTGAAGCTACTTTGCCTGAAAATTTTCCTGAAAAAGAATTGGTAAATAAAAAAGCAAAATTTAAATGCAAAATAACTTTATTAAAAAATCCTGAACCCGTAAAAATCGATGATGAATTTGCAAAAAATTTTGGTGCAAAAGATTTGAAAGACCTTAAATCTTTAATTTCAAAACAAATAAATGACGAATATAAAAATTCTCTTGAGCGTTTCTCTAAAAATCAAATCTTAAAAGAGATAGAAAAATTTAAGATTACAGAAATTCCTGAGAATCTAATTGATGAAGAAGTAAAAATTCTTTCTCAAGGAATGTCTGAAGAAGATGCAAAAAAAAGTAGGAATAATTTTGAAGAAATAGCAAAAAAAAGAATTAAAGTTGGATTAGTTTTAAATGAATTTGGTGAGCAAAATCAAATCAAGGTAACAGAACAAGAATTACAGGCTGAAGTCCAAAAACAAATTAGAATGATGCCAGGTCAAGAGAAAATGGTCATGGACTTTTATCAGAAAAATCCTTCAGCATTATCTAGCTTAAGAGGTACAGTCTATGAGGAAAAAATTTTAAAATTGATAAAAGAAAAAGCAAAGCCAAACAAGAAAGAAGTTTCAAAAGAAGAGGCAGAAAAAATTTTGAAACAATCTCAAATGCAAGAATACAGTCATGCTAATGAGGGTAAAGAAAAAACTGAAAAGAAGGTTGAGACTAAAAAACCCTCAACGAACAAAACTAAAACAAAAACATCAAAAACAAAGTCTCAAGTTAAAAAAACAAAAAAAGTTAGTAAAAAGTAATCTCAAGTTGTATAAGTAAAACGAATCAACTTATGACAAATAAAATATCAGAACACATGAGCACGTTAGTTCCTATGGTTGTTGAACAATCAAGTAAGGGAGAAAGAGCATATGATATTTATTCAAGACTATTAAAAGAGAGAATAATTTTTCTAACAGGTCAAATTAATGATAATGTTGCTTCTCTAGTTACTGCTCAACTTTTATTTTTGGAGGCAGAAGATCCTAAAAAAGAAATTTATTTATATATAAATAGTCCTGGGGGGTTAGTAACTGCGGGTCTTGGTATCTACGATACAATGCAATATGTAAAGCCAGATATTTCCACATTATGTATTGGTCAAGCAGCATCAATGGGATCATTTTTACTTTCAGCTGGAAAAAAAGGTAAAAGATTTTCATTACCAAATTCTAGAATAATGGTTCATCAACCATCTGCTGGTTTTCAAGGACAAGCAACTGATATTGAGATTCATGCTAATGAAGTTTTATCTTTAAAAAAAAGATTAAATGAAATTTATTCAAAACATACAGGTAAATCAGTAGACGAAATCAAATCTGCGCTTGAAAGAGATAACTTCATGACTGCTGATGCTGCCAAGTCATTTGGCTTGATAGATGAAGTGGTAGAAAAAAGATCTTAATACACAAGATATTGACATCGAATTATTAGAAACTTGATTAACATAAGTCTCTTATAATAGAGTAATTGAATTGATTCGTTATAAAAACTATGAATACAAATAACAAAAATATTTTATATTGTTCTTTCTGTGGAAAGAGCCAACATGAAGTTAGAAAACTTATTGCAGGTCCAACTGTTTTTATATGCGATGAGTGTGTTGAACTTTGTATGGATATCATCAAAGAGGAAAGTAAAGATACTTTTGTAAAACATCAAGATGGGCTACCTTCACCGAAAGAGATTTGTTCTGTTTTAGATGATTATGTAATTGGTCAATCTCATGCAAAAAAAGTTTTATCTGTTGCAGTTCACAATCATTACAAAAGACTTAATTATGAAAATAAAACAAGTAAAAATGTAGAACTTGCTAAATCAAATATTCTATTAGTTGGACCAACCGGATGTGGAAAAACTTTATTGGCACAAACACTCGCTAGAATTTTGGATGTTCCATTTACAATGGCTGATGCAACTACATTAACCGAGGCAGGTTATGTTGGTGAAGATGTTGAAAATATTATTCTTAAATTATTACAAGCAGCAGACTATAATGTTGAAAAAGCACAACGCGGAATTGTTTATATAGATGAGGTTGATAAAATTAGCAGAAAATCCGAGAACCCATCTATAACTAGAGATGTTTCTGGTGAAGGCGTACAACAAGCGCTTTTAAAAATTATGGAAGGAACAATAGCAAGTGTTCCACCACAAGGTGGAAGAAAACATCCACAGCAAGAATTTTTACAAGTTGATACAACTAATATTTTATTTATTTGTGGTGGTGCTTTTGCAGGATTAGATAAAATTATATCACAAAGAGATAAGGGAACCTCAATTGGTTTTGGTGCTGATGTAAAAAATACACAAGATAAAAAAACTGGTGAATGGATGAAAGGTTTAGAGCCTGAAGATTTATTAAGATATGGACTTATCCCAGAATTTATTGGACGATTACCGATGATCGCTACTTTAGATGATTTAGATGAAAAATCTTTAATTAAAATATTACAAGAGCCAAAAAATTCTTTAACAAAACAATATCAAGAATTATTTAAATTAGATGGTGCAAAACTAAGTTTTAAAGAAAGTGCATTAAAAGAAATTGCTCTTAAAGCAATAAGAAAAAAAACAGGGGCAAGGGGCTTAAGGTCAATTTTAGAAAATATTTTGCTTAAGACGATGTATGACTTACCTAGTCAAGAAAATATTAAAGAAGTAATTGTTGATGCTGCATCTGTAAAAGGTCAATCTCAACCAATAATAGTTCATTCAGAATCGGATGATAAATCAAAGCCTAGCAAGACCTCAGCGGCGTAATATCCTTAATAAATAAGAAAAAGGTATTGCAATATAATTTATAATATCCATATTATTATTTATGGACGTCAAAATTTCATCACCCCTATTACCACTTAGAGACATAGTGGTGTTCCCAAGCATGGTGATTCCTCTCTTCGTAGGTAGAGATAAATCTATTTCTGCTCTTAATGAAGTAATGAAAAAAGATAAAAAAATTATTTTAGTAACCCAAAAAAATTCAGAAATCGATGATCCAAAAAAGACAGACATTTTTATGTATGGTTGCGAAGGTAGTATTCTTCAACTTTTAAAATTACCAGATGGAACAGTAAAAGTTTTAGTGGAGGGAATAAAAAGAGTTAAAATTTTAGATTTCAAGGACAATGAAAAATTCATTACTTGTGAATTTACTCACTATAACGATGTCTTAAGTAAAGATGAAGATTTATATCCACTTGCAGCAACAGCTTTAAGAAGATTAGAAAAATTAACATCAATTAACAAAAAAATTTCAAATGAAACAATTAATTCTATTAAACAATTAAAAGATCCTTCTCAGATTGCTGATAATATTGCATCTCACATAACCGCAACTATTTCAGAGAAACAACAAATTTTTGAGACCATAGATGTTAAGAAAAGATTAAATTCAATAATCAAGATAATGGAGAACGAGACTAGCATAATTGGTGTTGAAAAAAGAATTCGTGGCAGAGTTAAAACACAAATGGAAAAAACTCAAAGAGAATATTATTTAAATGAACAATTGAAAGCTATCCAAAAAGAGTTGGGTGAAATTGAGGATGGAAAAGACGAAAATACTAGTCTCAATAAAGCAATAATTAAAGCAAGAATGCCAAAAGAAGTTGAAAAAAAATGCTTACAAGAATTAAAAAAATTAAAAAACATGAGTCCAATGTCAGCTGAGGCAACAGTTGTAAGAAATTATTTAGATTGGATGACAGAACTTCCATGGTATAAAAAAAGTGCTGTAGATATTGATCTTAAAAAAGCTTTAGAAATTTTAGATAAAGATCACTTTGGTTTAGAAAAAGTAAAAGAGAGAATTATTGAATTTTTAGCTGTTCAAAAAAGAATGGAAAAAATAAAAGGACCTATTTTATGTTTGGTTGGTCCTCCTGGTGTCGGTAAAACATCTTTGGGAAAATCAATAGCAAAAGCTACTAATAGAGAATTCGTGAGAATGTCAGTTGGTGGTATGAGAGATGAAGCAGAGATAAGAGGACACAGAAGAACATATATAGGCTCTCTACCTGGTAAAATAATTCAAATGATGAAAAAAGCTGGTACAAAAAATCCGTTAATTCTTTTAGACGAGATTGATAAAATTGGTAATGATTACCGAGGTGACCCTTCTTCAGCATTACTTGAAGCATTAGATCCTGAACAGAACACGACTTTTAACGATCATTATCTTGAAGTTGATTATGATTTATCTGATGTTATGTTTGTTACAACAGCTAATACTTTAAATATCCTTCCACCTTTATTAGATAGAATGGAAGTTATAAGACTCGCTGGATATACAGAAGATGAAAAAATAAATATTGCAAACAAATATTTATTACCAAAACAAGTTAAAGATAATGGTGTTAAAGAAAAAGAGATGAGTTTACAAAATGACATTATTCAAGAAATTATCAGAAGTTACACAAAGGAGTCTGGTGTTAGAAATTTAGAAAGAGAAATTTCTAAAGTTGCTAGAAAAGTAGTTAAGAAAGTTGTTTCTGGAGAGGAAAAAGAAGTCAAGATTAATAAAGAAAATTTGTCAGATTTTTTAGGTGTTCCCAAGTTTAAATCGGGTGAATTGGAAACTGAAAATAGAGTAGGAATAGTTACTGGATTGGCATGGACTGAATATGGTGGAGAAATTTTGAAAATTGAAACTGCTACAATGCCAGGAAAAGGAAGAATGCAAATAACAGGTAAGCTTGGAGACGTAATGCAAGAGTCAGTAAAAGCTGCAAAATCTTTTGTTAGATCTAAATGCTTAGAGTATGGAATAATACCTCCATTGTTTGAGAAAAAAGATTTTCATATTCACGTTCCAGAAGGTGCTACACCAAAAGATGGTCCATCTGCAGGAATTGGTATGGTTACTTCCATAGTATCTTCTATAACAAACATTCCAGTTAAAAGAGATGTTGCAATGACAGGTGAGGTTACTTTAACAGGTCAAGTATTACCAATTGGTGGCTTAAAAGAAAAACTTATTGCAGCACATAGAGCGGGAATTAAAGAAGTTTTAATTCCTAAAGAAAATGAGAAAGATTTAGTTGATATGCCAAAAAAAATAATCGATGAAATTAAAATAACCCCTGTAGAGTATGCTGATGAAGTTTTAAAGATTGCTTTAACTAAGGAGCTTAAAAAAACAGAGTGGGTTGAAGTAGATATTTCTAAAAAAGATGATAAGTCTCAAGCAAGCATTCAGTAGAGAATTTATTTATGGAACTATATATAATTTTATTAATAGTAATTTTTGTCACTTATTATCTTACAAGACCAACGTCAAAAACAGAGAAAGATAATTTTAACTCCAAAAATAATTGGAGAGGTGGATTCTAAAAAATTATCTTTTATTTATAACAACTAATTGATCTTGACCTTATTTTACTAAAAGATATAACCAACGTTTTGGTTTGGGCGGTTAGCTCAGTTGGTAGAGCATCTCGTTTACACCGAGGGGGTCAAAGGTTCGAGTCCTTTACTGCCCACCAAGAGAATCAAGAGTGGGGGTGTAGCTCAGTTGGTTAGAGCGATCGCCTGTCACGCGATAGGTCGAGGGTTCGAGTCCCTTCACTCCCGCCACTTATTTAATTTAAAGCTAATAATCGCTAACAATTAAGCTGTATATTTTGAATAATGTGACCTAACACCACTTCATCTAGCTTTAAAAAATGATATATATTCCACCATGACAGCGGAATTTTTAAAAGATTATTTACCCATTATACTATTTCTAATTATAGCATTAGGACTTAGTTGTGCATTTATAGTAATTAATTTTATCCTATCTCCAAAAAATCCAGACCCAGAGAAGTTATCAGCTTATGAATGTGGATTTGAACCATTCCAAGATTCAAGAATGGAATTTGACGTTAGGTTTTATTTAGTCGCAATTTTATTTATTATTTTTGATCTTGAAATTGCTTTTTTATTTCCGTGGGCAATTTCTTTAGGAAATATTGGTATCTTAGGTTTTACGTCAATGATGATTTTTTTATTCATACTTACAATTGGATTCATTTATGAATGGAAAAAAGGTGCATTAGACTGGGAATAAAATTTTTTTTAAATGAACAATAAATTAGATCAAGTACCTGATGAATTTAAACAACTTGCGGAAGATTTTGGCAAGAATGGGTTTATAACCACTTCATTAGAAAATTTAGTAAACTGGTCAAGATCAGGGTCTTTGCATTGGATGACTTTTGGTCTTGCTTGCTGTGCTGTTGAAATGATGCAAACAGCTATGCCAAGATATGATCTGGAGAGGTTTGGTGCTGCTCCAAGAGGATCACCTAGACAATCTGACGTCATGATTGTTGCAGGTACTTTAACAAATAAGATGGCACCAGCCTTAAGAAAAGTTTATGATCAAATGCCAGAACCAAGATATGTTATATCAATGGGAAGTTGTGCCAATGGAGGTGGTTATTATCATTATTCATATTCTGTCGTAAGAGGTTGTGATCGTATCGTGCCCGTTGATGTTTATGTACCAGGCTGTCCACCTTCTGCTGAAGCATTGTTATATGGAATAATGCAATTACAAAAAAAAATTAGAAATAAGGGATCTTTTAACAGGTAAAATGAATAATTTAATTGATTTAGAGAAAAAAATAAATTCAGAACTTACGACAAAAATTAATAAGTCTTCAATTAAACATGATCAAATTTATGTTGAAATTGATAAAGAAGATTTAATTGATGTTGTTTTATTCTTAAAAACAAACAAAGATACTAAGTTTAGACAGCTTATTGATATTACAGTTGTAGATTATCCTGAGGAAACTCAAAGATTTAAGATTGTATATTTATTCTTAAGCCATGAGTTTAATCACAGAATGATCTTAAGTTATTTCATCAATGAAAATGAGCTGATCTCATCTTTAACATCTGTATTTCCATCAGCTAATTGGATGGAAAGAGAAGTTTTCGATATGTACGGCGTAAATTTTAAAAATCATCCTGATTTAAGAAGAATTTTGACTGACTATGGTTTTGAAGGTCACCCATTAAGAAAAGATTTCCCATTGACTGGCCATTCAGAAGTTAGATATAGCGAAGAGAAAAAAAAAGTTATCAATGAACCTGTAAAACTAGAACAAAATTATAGAAATTTTGATTATGAAAGTCCTTGGGAAGGAACAAAATATATAAAAGAAATATCAGAAACTAATGACAAAAAAAATTAAAAATCTAAATTTGAATTTCGGTCCACAACATCCCGCTGCTCATGGTGTGTTAAGACTAATTCTTGAACTGGATGGTGAGGTTGTAGAAAAAGCAGATCCACATATTGGTTTGTTACATCGAGGAACAGAAAAATTAATTGAAAATAAAACTTATATGCAGGCTGTCCCATATTTTGATCGACTAGATTATGTTGCTCCTATGAATCAAGAGCATGCCTTTGCTTTAGCTATTGAAAAAATTTTAAATATCGATGTTCCAATAAGAGCGCAATATATAAGAGTTATGTTTTGTGAAATTGGAAGAATATTAAGTCATATATTAAATGTTACTACTCAAGCTTTAGATGTGGGTGCCTTAACACCATCATTATGGGGATTTGAGGAAAGAGAGACATTAATGACTTTTTACGAACGAGCATCTGGATCTAGATTACATGCAAATTATTTCAGAGCAGGTGGAGTTCATCAAGATTTACCAGCTGGTTTAGAAAAAGATATATCGAAATTTTGTGAAACTTTTCCAAAAATAATAAATGATCTCGAGAACCTTTTAACTGATAATAGAATATTTAAGCAAAGAAACGTAGATATTGGAGTGGTAACTAAAGATGATGCACTAAACTACTCTTTTAGTGGTGTAATGATTAGAGGTTCAGGAATCCCGTGGGATTTAAGAAAATCTCAACCCTACGATTGCTATGATCAGTTAGAGTTTAAAATTCCAGTAGGTAAAAATGGTGATTGTTATGATCGATATTTATGTAGAATTGAGGAAATGAAGGAAAGTGTATCAATTATAAAACAATGTTTAGCAAGGATGGAGAAAGGTCCAATTAAAACTTTTGATGGTAAAATATCCCCTCCATCTAAAGCAGAGATAAAACAATCTATGGAAGCATTGATACATCACTTTAAATTATTTACTGAGGGATATCGTGTACCAAAAGACGAAATTTATACTGCTGTAGAAGCACCCAAAGGTGAATTTGGTGTTTATTTAATCTCGGATGGATCTAGTAAACCTTATAAGTGCAAGATTAGAGCGCCAGGATTTTCACATTTACAATCAATGGATTATTTGATTAAGGGTCACATGTTAGCGGATGTACCTGCTGTTCTTGGTTCACTTGATATAGTTTTTGGGGAGGTTGATAGATGAGTTTAAGAAGACCTTCAAAAAACCAACCTGAAAATTTTGAATTTAACCCTTCTTCATTAGAGGCAGCAAAAAATATTGTTGCCAAATATCCAGAAGGTAAACAACAAAGTGCTGTGATGGCATTATTATATATTGCTCAAAAACAAAATGAAAACTGGATACCTTTAGCTGCAATGAAATACATCGCAAAATTTTTAAATATGCCATACATAAAAGTATATGAAGTTGCTACTTTCTATAGCATGTATAATCTATCCCCAGTGGGTAAATATTTTGTTCAAGTGTGTACCACAACCCCATGTATGATAAGAGGCGCAAACAAATTAGTCGAGGCATGTAAAGAAAAAATTTCAGAGGATGAATCAGTCCTTTCAAATGATAAAAGTTGTTCATGGATGGAAGTTGAGTGTCTCGGTGCATGTGTCAATGCACCGATGATGCAAATTAATGACGACTATTATGAAGATCTTGATAAAGAAAAAACTTTAAAAATTTTAGATAAAATTTTAAAGGGAGAAAAACCAACACCTGGCTCCTATAGAGGAAGAATAAATAATGAACCAGAAAATAATAGAAAAACATTAATGGATTTAAAAAATGCTTAAGGATCAAGACAGAATTTTTCAAAACTTATACAATGATTTGGGACCCGACCTAACTTCATCTCAAAAAAGAGGTGATTGGGTTAATACTAAAGAAATAACAGATAAGGGCAGAGACTGGATTATAAATGAAATCAAAGACTCTCAACTTAGAGGAAGAGGTGGTGCAGGTTTTCCAACAGGTTTAAAATGGTCTTTTGCACCTAAAGAGGTCGGCTCTAGACCTCATTATTTAGTCATCAATGGAGATGAGTCTGAGCCAGGCACTTGTAAAGATAGAGATATTTTAAGATTTGAACCTCATAAATTAATCGAAGGTTGTTTGATTGCATCTTATGCAATTCAAGCACATGTTTGTTATATTTATATTAGAGGTGAATATTTTGTAGACGGACAAAAGCTACAAGCGGCAATTGACGAGGCTTATGAAAAAAAACTATTAGGTAAAAACGCTGCAGGCACTGGGTGGGATCTGGATATTTATATTCACTATGGAGCTGGAGCATATATTTGTGGAGAAGAAACTGCATTACTCGAAAGTATTGAGGGAAAAAAAGGTCAACCAAGATTAAAACCTCCTTTTCCAGCACTAATTGGACTTTATGGTTGCCCAACAATAATTAATAATGTGGAAACTATAGCTGTTGTACCAACTATATTAAGAAGAGGTGGAAAATGGTTTGCATCTTTAGGAAGAGAAAAAAATACGGGTACCAAAATTTTTTGTGTATCTGGAAATGTAAATAATCCTTGTAATGTTGAGGAAGAAATGAACATTCCATTAAAAGAACTAATTGAAGTACATGCTGGTGGTGTCATAGGTGGCTGGGATAATTTACAAGCTGTCATACCTGGTGGATCATCAATGCCATTAATACCAAAAGATAAATGTGAGAGTTTGACTATGGACTTCGACTCATTAATGGCTGAAAAAAGTGGATTAGGTACAGCTGGTGTAGTCGTGATTAATAAAGATCAAGATATTATAAAATGTATGGCTCGAATAGCGAGATTTTACAAACATGAAAGTTGTGGCCAATGCACACCTTGTAGAGAAGGTTCGGGCTGGATGTGGAGAATGCTTGAAAGAATGGCAAAAGGAGAAGCGTCCAAAGATGAGATAGACATGTTGGGTGATGTTACAAAACAAATAGAAGGTCATACGATTTGTGCATTTGGCGAGGGTTCTTCTTGGCCAGTTCAAGGTTTATTAAGACATTTCAAAGATGAAATTAAAAAAAGAAATAAATTTGATCCAATTGTAAAAGAAAATAAAAATATACCTTATTTGGTAGATCAACACTTATTGGATAAAAATGCTTAAATTAAAAGTTAATGATATTGAAGTAGAGGTTGAGGAAGGGTTGACTGTTCTTCAGGCTTGTGAAAAAGCAGGCGCAGAAATACCAAGATTTTGTTATCACGAAAAATTATCAATAGCTGGTAACTGCAGAATGTGTTTAGTTGAAATGGAAAAATCTCCAAAACCAATAGCCTCATGTGCAATGCCAGCTGCAGATGGAATGGTTATAAAAACTAATACTCCAAAAATAGAGAAATCAAGGAAAGGTGTGATGGAGTTTTTATTAGCAAATCATCCGTTGGATTGTCCAGTATGTGATCAGGGTGGGGAATGTGATCTTCAAGATCAATCGATGTTTTATGGAATAGATAAGTCAAGATTTAAAGAAAACAAAAGAGCAGTGCCTGAGAAAAATATGGGTCCACTGATCAAAACTCAAATGACAAGATGTATTCATTGCACAAGGTGTGTGAGATTTGCAACAGAGATAGCTGGAGTTCCTGAATTAGGTGCAATTGGAAGGGGTGAGGATATGCAAATTACTACATATTTAGAGCAATCAGTTCAATCAGAACTATCAGGAAACGTAATTGATCTTTGTCCAGTAGGAGCCCTAACATCTAGGCCTTATGTTTTTGAAGCAAGACCATGGGAATTAAAAAAAACGCAGACAATTGATGTAATGGATGCAGTTGGTTCAAATATTCGAGTTGATACCTATGACTGGGAAGTGAAAAGAGTTTTGCCTGTTATAAATGAGGACATAAATGAAGAGTGGATTTCAGATAAAACGAGATATGCTTGTGATGGATTATTAAATCAAAGATTAGACACTCCGTATATAAAGTACAATAATAAATTTGAAAAAGCCTCTTGGGATGAGGTCTACAAAATCATCAAATCAAAAATAGAAAATGCAAACAAAGATAAAATTTGTGGATTTGTTGGTGATCTGACAAATATGGAGACAAGTTTTATTTTCAAAGAATTTTTAGAAAGAACAATTGACACAAAAAAATATGATTTTAGATCTACAAAAAGATTTATCAACAATTCTAAAAGAGAAAATTATTTATTCAATTCATCGATAAATGGAATTGAAGAAGCAGATTTAATTTTGTTGATAGGCACAAATCCTAGATTTGAGGCAACAATGATTAATGCGAGAATTCGAAAAGCATATTTAAGTAATAATACTAGAGTTATATCTTTAAATGATCTTGGAGACCTAACTTACGACTATCAAAGTTTAGATGGGAGTGTAAAAACCATCAAAGATATATTTGAAAATAATAATGAATTGTCAAAAGAAATTATTGAGTCAAAAAAACCAATGATTGTATTTGGTGAATCTTTTTTTAAAATTAAATCAGCAAGTTATTTATTTAATTTATCCAAAAAATTTTTATCCAAGAATAATAAATTGAATAATGATTGGAATCCAATAAACATATTATCAGTAGATGCATCTACAGTTGGAAATCTAGATTTAGATATCATTGATAAAAGTAATAAAATTCTAGATGAATTTCATGAAAATAAATTTGAAATTATTTTTTTACTTGGCCAAGATAATTTAGATTTTAAAAAGAAAGATGAATTTATTATTTATCAAGGAAGTCATGGAGATAGAGGTGCAGAAATTGCAGATATAATTTTACCAGGTGCTGCTTATACTGAACAATCTGGACATTACACTAACTTGGAAGGTAAATTACAAAAAGCTTATAAAGCATCTTACCCCCCAGGTGACGCAAAAGAGGACTGGCAAATTATTAACGATCTCGCTGAGGTTATGAATAATAGAAAACTTTTTAATGACAAAGATGAACTCGAAAGTAGTATGTTTAACTATTTAAAGATGAACAAAGACCAGCAGAATACAGAATTAGAGGATAAATTAAATGAAAGTGATTTTGCTGATGAATTTTTAAAAGTTGATTATAAAGAATACTATTTTTCTAATGTAATTGCACGTTCATCAAAAACTATGCTTGAATGTAATAACGCAAAAGTTGAATTAAAAAAAACAGGCACAGAGGGTTAATCCATGGAATACTTAGATATTATTTTTCAAGAGAGTTACAAAATTTTATTTTTATTAGTGCCCGTTTTAGTTTCAGTTGCTATGATCGTATGGTTGGATCGAAGAGTTTGGGCTTTTGTTCAGAAAAGACAAGGTCCAAATGTTGTTGGTCCATTTGGCTTATTACAATCCCTAGCAGATGCCTTAAAATATATTTTCAAGGAAATTATAATACCTGCTAGTTCAAACAAAGTAATTTTTATTCTTGCTCCAATAATAACAATGACTCTAGCTTTAATAGCATGGGCTGTAATTCCTTTTGGAGTTGAACAAGTGTTAGCAGATATAAATGTTGGAATTTTATATATTTTTGCTGTCTCATCATTAGGTGTGTATGGGATAATAATGGGTGGATGGGCATCGAATTCAAAATATCCTTTTTTAGGGGCAATTAGATCTGCTGCACAAATGGTATCTTATGAAGTATCGATTGGTATCATTATAATTAATGTCTTATTATGCGTTGGATCTCTAAACTTGAATAATATTGTAGTTGCTCAAAAAGAAATGTGGTTTGTAATACCATTATTTCCAATGTTTGTAATTTTTTTTATATCAGCTTTAGCTGAAACGAATAGACCACCTTTTGATTTACCAGAAGCAGAAGCTGAATTAGTTGCTGGTTACCAAACAGAATATTCTGGGATGATGTATGCTATGTTTTGGTTGGGGGAGTATGCAAATATTTTGTTAATGTGTGCACTAGGCTCAATTTTATTTTTAGGAGGCTGGTTATCTCCAATCGATCTTTATCCTTTTAATTTAATACCTGGTGCTATTTGGTTAATTTTCAAAATTTTATTTTTATTTATTCTTTTTGCGTTGGTCAAAGCGATTGTTCCAAGATATAGATATGATCAACTAATGAGACTAGGTTGGAAAATATTTTTACCATTATCTTTAACTTATGTTGTTTTGACAGCAAGTTATCTTTTTTACTTTAATCTT
>CACDQT010000009.1 GCA_902554995.1 uncultured Pelagibacteraceae bacterium
TCTCTAAGAGTAGCAGGAGATGCAATGGATGGTGCAATGGTCAACTATATGAGAAAAGAATACAATTTGATGATCGGTGATAGTACTGCTGAAAAAATTAAAAAAGAGATAGGTACTGCTATTCCTACAAATAATAATACTTATGCAGTTAAAGGACGAGATCTAAGATCTGGAACTCCAAAAGAAGTTAATATTACAGAGGAAGATACAGCAGAAGCATTGAATATTATTTTAAAAGAGATGGTTAATGGTATTAAGGATGCATTAGAAAGCACTCCTCCGGAATTATCTGCCGACTTAGTTGATATGGGACTCACTTTAACTGGTGGTGGAGCTTTATTAAAAAATATAGACAGAAGGTTTTCTAAGGAAACAGGTTTGCCAGTTCACATTGCTGATGATCCATTATCTTGTGTAGCAGTTGGTACTGGAAAAGCTCTTGATCAAGAACAAACATTCTCGACTATGTTGACTGAATATTAAGAGTAATGGCCTCTAGCAGAGATGATTTTATAATAGCAATTCGTTCTGCTTTTTTAAAAAAAAGCACTCAGCAAAAATTTTCTCTACTTACTTTAGTATTTATTTCTATATTTATTATCCTTCTAACAAGCCTAGACTTTAAGGTAGTAAGATATCTGAAGGCTGGATTAAGTGAGGTGGTTTATCGATCATCTTTTATTGTCTCTATACCTGAAAACTTTGTCAGGAATTCATTTATTAATATAATTGAATACACAACATTTTTTAATAGATACCAAAATAATAGAGATGAATTGGATAAACTTAAATCTGATTTTGTGTCTAACGAAATTATTCAGTATGAAAATCAAGAATTGAAAGTACTAATTGATGATTATATTTCAAGTTCAAATAAAATTTTAGCAAAAATAATTGTTGATCATAATAGTCCCTTTCTAAAGAGCATAATCATAAATAAAGGAAGTAAAGACGATATAAAAATTGGTACAAATATTTATGATCAATCTTATTTAGTTGGTCGGGTAATTGAAGTGAATTATAAAACATCGAGGGTATTATTATTGTCAGATTTAAATTCTAATGTTCCAGTAACAATTGCCCCTCAAAATATCCAAGCAATAGTCACTGGGAGTGGAGATAATTTTGGACAAATTAAATATATTAAAGCGGGTTTATCAGAGGAGCTAGTTGATGAAAGTATAGTTTACACTTCAGGTACTGGAGCAATATTTAAAAGTGGAGTACCAATAGGCAAATTAAGATCTGAAAAAAGTGGTTCTTCCAATAGATACAACGTTGAATTCTACAGCGACTTTACACAATTAAAATATGTTTTTGCAGAAACAATTACTCAAATTGAAATCCCTCAAGTTGAACCAGAAGCAGTTCCAACTGAAGATAAAAGTGAAGAACTTGAGGAGTCAAAATTAAAGATTTTAGAGGATGAGCTTAAAATTATTGAGGAGACTAATTCGAAATTTATAGAAGAAAATGAAAATTTAACTAGTGAAATTAATGATTTAAATAATCAAATTTCAGTTTTAAATAATGAAATTTTTTTACAAAAGCAAAAAATCAATCAATTCAATATTGATACCCAAGAGTTAGAATTTTTAAAGTTAAACTTAGAACATGGTCATAAATGTAGAAAATCTTTTTTTAATGCTGATGGTTTTAATGTTGGAACTGAAGAGTACAAGAGTTGTGTTTTAAATGGAGGTAGAACAGGTGGCTAACTTAAAGACAAAGGGAACATTTTCTAAATTATATACCTGGTTACCAATAATTTTATTATTTGTTTCAGTGCTTAATGAATTTGATTTTAATTATTTAAAACTTGAGTATTTTTCTTTTAATTTCCCATTTATTTTGATCTTTTTCTTTACCTTAAAAGATTTTAAACATTTTGATTATCTTTTTGTATTTTTTGCAGGTTTGCTCAACGACACTGTTATAGGTTTGCCCCTAGGTATTAGCAGCTTGTCTTATACACTAATTTGTATTGCTACGGCATATATTAGAAATATAACAATTAGGCCAAGTCCTATGAAAGATTGGTTCTACTTTTTATTTATAATAAGTTTGATTAACTCTTTAAATTACTCAGTTTTAAGTTTATTCTTTTCGTACAATTTGGTTTTAACGAGTTATCTTGTCAACACGACTTGTACATTTTTACTTTATATAATTTTTGTATCAATATTTAAATATTATATGAAAGGAATTAATGATTAATTCTTCAAGTGACAATGTAAAGAAACTTAATTCTATTAATAGAAGAATGTTCATTACAGGTTCATTAAAATTTTTTATAATGATAGGAATAGTCAGTAGATTATTCTTTTTACAAGTTAAAGAAAATAAAAAGTATTTAACTCTTTCCGACAAAAATAGAATTAGAGAATGGAAGTTAGCCCCTGTCAGAGGAGAATTTCATGATTATTTTGGTAATGTTATTGCAGGAAATTTTGAAGCTTATCAACTCCACGTGATACCAGAACAAGTTGAAGATTTTAGGTATGTTATATATCGATTAAAGGACTTACTAGAATTATCAGATAACGAATTTAAAAAAGTATTAAAAAAGAAAAATGAAATAAAGCCTTGGGAAACTTTAATTGTTTCTGATAATTTGAGTTGGCAAAAGTTTTCAAAGATCAACAATCATTTATATGATTTAAATGGTGTAAAGCCCGTTATATCAATTTCTAGAAACTATCCTTTTAAAGAAAATTTTACACACTTAATTGGTTACGTAAGTCAAGCAAACCAAGATGATATTGAGTCAACACAAGCTATAAAGAAAAATTTTGTTCCGGGACTAAAAGTTGGGAAAATTGGATTAGAAAAAACATTTGAAGAAAAATTAATAGGCACAAATGATATCGAAAGATATGAAGTGAATGCTTATGGCAGAAGAATTAGTCAATTAGAATTTCAAAAGGGTGAAAAGGGTAAAACATTAAGATTAACAATTGATACTGAAGTTCAGAAATTGGCTAATGAATTGCTTAAGGATAAAGCAGGCTCTATTTGTGTAATGGATATTTATACAGGTGCAGTAATTGCAATGCATTCTTCCCCATCATTTGATCCTAACTTATTTGTGTTTGGTATTAGTCAAGATGATTGGCAATTAATTCGAAATGATCCAATGAAACCATTAGTTAATAAAACTTTACAGGGAAATTATTCTCCAGGTTCAACGATTAAACCGATTGTTGCCTTATCTGCACTTGAGAATGGTATCGTTAACACAAGTTTTACAGTTAGATGTACTGGTAAAACAGAAATGTATGGCCAAACTTATCATTGTTGGAAGAAAAAAGGCCATGGTTATGTAAGTTTAAGAAATGCCATGAAGCAATCTTGTGACACCTATTTTTATGAAGTCGCCCGTAAACTTGGTGTTGATAAATTGAGCGAAACTGCGAAAAAATTTGGTTTGGGGGAAAAAGTTTTTGGTGATTTGTTTGATATTGAAAAAAAAGGATTAATTCCAAATACTCAATGGAAAAAAAATGCTCTTGGGAAGGGTTGGTTGTTAGGTGAAACAATCATTACAGGAATAGGACAAGGCTATATCCAAACCACTCCAATTCAATTATGTTTAATGACAGCGCAAATTGCAAATGGAGGTTATAAAATTTATCCTCATCTTATTGTAGATGACAAAGTTAAAGATCAACCTATCGATAAATTTACACCGCTCTATAAAAATTCCAAAAATATTAAAATTGTCCAAGATGCTATTTTTGGCTCAACTAATGAAGTAATGGGCACATCTTATCGTTCAAGAATTGATAATCCAAAATATCAGTTTGCTGGCAAAACTGGTACAGCGCAGGTCAAAAAAATTACTGAGGAAGAAAGAGAATTGGATCTTAAAACATTCCAGATTCCATACGAGCAAAGAGATCATGCTTTATATGTGGCCTTTGGGCCTTATAAAAATCCAAGATACGCATTGAGTGTCATTGTAGAACATGGAGGAAACGGAAGTACAACCGCAGCTCCCATGGCAACAAAATTATTTAAATTGATCATTGACCGACACAAGATCAGAGAGTCTTTGGGAAATAAAAAGTATTTGGAGATATAGATGTATCAACATACAAGACTAACAACAAATAGATTTGGTTTTTTTCAAAAATTTAGAAACTTTGATTATATTCTTTTAATTTGTATATTGTTACTTGGCTTTATTAGTTTAGCAACAATGTACTCAACAGATGGTGGTGAGGTTAAATTTCATACCAAAAGTCATTTTACAAAATTAGCAGTGTTTACTTTAATGATGTTAGTAATGTCATTTATCAATATTAAGTATTGGTTCTCAATAGGTTACTTAGCTTATGTAGCGGTAGTAGGTTTATTAGTTGGGACCTACTTATTTGGAATTACTTCATCAGGCTCTCAAAGATGGATAAATTTATATTTCATAAATTTACAGCCATCTGAATTGATGAAAATATTTATTATTGTTTGTTTGGCTAAATTTTTTCATCGAATGAAGTTAGAAAATGTCAATTCAATTTATACAATTTTAACCTCTTTAATAATAATACTATTACCAATGGGGTTAGTCATTGTACAACCAGACCTTGGAACTGCAGTTCTTATTGCTATCAGTGGAATAGCAGTGTTATGGTTTGCAGGCATTAATTACAAATATTTTATTTATACTATTCTTGGATTTATAATCTCTTTACCTTTCGTCATAGCTTTCTTAAAACCCTATCAGAAATTAAGAGTGTTAACATTTCTTAATCCTGATAAGGATCCGCTGGGCGCTGGTTATCAAATTATTCAATCAAAAATAGCTGTCGGATCTGGTGGTATATTTGGTAAAGGTTTTTTAAAAGGCACTCAAAGTTATCTAGAATTTTTACCAGAAAAACATACTGATTTTATTTTCACACTTTTCTCTGAGGAATTTGGTTTTGTGGGCTCTGCCATCCTTTTAGTAATTTATGCAATTATTATTTATAGGATTGTTGCTATTGGAGCTAGTTCTAGAAGTTATTTCGCAAAGATTTTTTGTTATAGTTTTGGTGCAGCCATTTTTGTATTTATTACTATAAATATGAGTATGGTTTTAGGTTTACTACCTATAGTAGGTTCTCCTTTACCAATTATGTCTTATGGTGGATCATCTATGCTGGCAACTATGATTGGTTTTGGAATTGTCATGAGCGCTAGAGTTCACAATCAACAAATGATTGCCTAAGTATAATTTGTCGCTTAACTTATTTGACAGATAGATTGTATATTTTTTTATGAGTAAAAATTTACATGTGGGAATTGTTGGCTCAGGAATTCAAGGAGTATCCAATGCTTTATTTCTCCAAAAAAAAGGATTTAAGGTAACTATATTTGATAGAGATAATCCCGGCAGTCCAGCAGCTTCATATGGAAATGCTGGCCACTTTTCACCTTATGCATCATTGTCATTGAATAGAACGGATGTACTTGCTGATGTACCAGCAATGTTATTAAGTTCAACAGGGCCACTTGCTTTGAAATGGAATTATGTGCCAAAAATGTTGCCTTGGTTTTTCAAGTTTATTTTGAATACAACAAAAAACAAAATGATGCATACCGCACGAAATATGCACCAAATTTTAGACTTAGCCTTACCTGCATACGATGAACTCTTTGATGAAATTAATTTAGATGGTCTCGTTGAAAATAAAGGAATTCTCTACATTTGGAATGATAAAGATTTAAAGAGTAGAGAATTAGAAATTAAAGTAAGAGATGAACTTGGGGTAAAACAACAACTGGTCAATAAATCTGAAATTCACGATCTAGAACCGAATATAAAACCCTTTTATCATGCAGGAGTTTATTATCCATATGCACGACATGCCCGAAACCCTAAAAAAATCTTACTTAAATTATTTGAATTATTTTTAAAAAAAGGTGGAAAGTTTGAAAAGAGGAATATTAATGATATTGAGTTTGATACAGAAAAACCAGTTTTTGTAACTGATGGTGAAAGATATACTTTTGATAAAATTGTAATTGCATGTGGAGCTTTCTCAAAAAAATTAACAGATAATTTAGGTGAACGAATTCCTCTTGATACTGAAAGAGGTTACCATGTTCATTTCAAAGATTGTGATCATCTTTTAAGTAGACCCGTTATTTTTTCTAATAGAGGATTCGGTATCACCCCTATGGAACAGGGATTAAGAGTGGTTGGCACAGTCGAGTTTGGTGGATTAGACAATCCCCTCTCAAAATCTAGAATTAAAAATTTAATTAGTAATGCTAAGTATATGTTAGGCGATCTTCCAGAACATGAGGATGAATGGTTAGGTTTTAGACCTACACTGCCAGATTTTTTACCTGTAATGGGTCCTTCTAAGAATTATAAAAATGTATTTTATTGTTTTGGTCATCATCATTTAGGATGGACATTAGGTCCAATTTCTGGAAAGATTGTATCTGGAATGATAGCTAAAGAAAACACAAATCTAAATTTAGACCCTTATAGCTCAGTAAGATTTAGTTAATCAAATGCAAAATACTAAGGCATACATAATGCTAGTATGTGCAACATTATTTTGGGCAGGAAACTTTACATTAGCAAAGCTTGCTTATTTAGAAAATATACCTCCCAACTCACTCGCATTTTTAAGGTGGTGCCTAGTATGGATAATATTACTTCCCTTCACTTATAAAGAGATATTAAAATTAAAAAATCAAATTAAAGGAAATTTATCATTATTTCTTATTCTAGGTTCTACTAGTGTATGTATATTTACTTCTTTTACTTATAACGCTTTAAATTACACTCAAGTAATTAATGCATCACTTTTTAATACTGCAATACCTGTAACAATAATTTTAGTTTGTTTTTTATTAAAAATTGAAAAAACAAATATTTTTCAAATATCTGGATTAGTCATTTCAGTTTTAGGAATTTTAGCTATTATTACTAAACTTGATCTAAATATTTTACTTACCTTAAATTTTAATAAAGGCGATTTATTTATGGTCGGAGCAATTATTGCTTGGGGAATATATTCTGCATATTTGAGAAAAAGAACCTTTGAAGTATCTTTACTTGCTCTTGTCCATATAATTTGCACATTTGGATTAATTTTTCTTTTGCCTCTATTTATTTTAGATATGACACAGGGCAAAATTATTGAGATTAGCAGTAATTTTTTTTATATTTTAGCTTATGTTGCAATATTCCCAAGTATTGGCTCTTACTATTGTTGGGCTGGCGCTGTTTCAATCATTGGGGCAAATCGAGCTGGTATATTTTTATCTTTAATTCCATTATTTAGCACTTTGATGGCGATATTCTTTTATAATGAGCAGTTTCAATTTTTTCACTTGATTGGAGCAATTTTAATTATATTAGGTTTATTTTTATCCAATAAGGAAATTAAAAATGCTTAAGGTTGCAATATTAGATGATTATCAAAATGTTTCTCAACAATTTGTAGATCTTGAAAAACTTGCAGGAAAATATGAAATCAAAATTTTTAGTCAGCCATTTGAGGATGAGGCTGATGTCATAGATAAATTGGCTGATTTTGAGGCATTATTAGTGATGAGAGAACGAACTCCCATAACCAAAAACATAATAGAAAATTTGTCTAAGCTAAAATTTATAATTACCAGTGGATTAAGAAACAAATCAATAGACTTGGATGCTGCCAAAAAAAGAAAAATTATAGTAAGTGGAACAGAAAGTAATTTAAATCCAACTCCAGAGTTAACTTGGACTTTAATTCTTGGATTAGCCAGAAATATTAAAGAAGAAATAGATAATATGTATCAGGGTTATTGGCAAACCACAGTTGGTGTTGAGCTCAAAGGAAAAATTTTAGGATTAATTGGACTTGGGAAAGTAGGTTCTCAAGTTGCAAAGATAGGGAAAGCTTTTGGTATGCAAGTAATGGCTTGGAGTGAAAATCTTAGTCTTGATAAATGTAAAGAGCTAGATGTTTTACCTTGCACCAAAGAAGATTTAATTAAAAATTCTGATTTCTTATCTATTCATGTCCAAGGCGGTGAAAGATATAAAGATTGTATTACCTTAAAAGAACTAGATAAAATGAAAAAAACTGCTTTTTTGATCAACACCTCGAGAGGTCCAATAATTAATGAAGATGATTTAATTATTGCTTTATCTACAAATGTAATCGCAGGTGCTGGATTGGATGTTTATGAAAAAGAACCTTTGCCAGAGAATAATAAACTAAGATTTTTACCTAATGCTTTATTAACACCTCACTTAGGATATGTGACTGCGGAAAATTATAATGTCTATTATAGTCAAATGATAGAGTCACTTGAAGCTTGTGCAAGTGGGAAACCTATTCGTGTAATAGAATAGTTATGGATTTATCAGTTGTTAATCACGAGGATTATTTTGCTAAAATTGGTGACGATCACAAGTTTCCAATTAATAAATTTGGAGAACTTGCAAAATATTTAATTGATAAAAAAATAGTTAAAAAATTTCATCAACCCTATGCATGTTCAGAAGTAACTTTGAAAAGAGCACATTCAGAAAAATATATCAAGGATGTTAAAAATAAAACACTTGATCAAAATACAATCAAGAAAATTGGGTTTCCGTTAGTTGATAGTGTTATTCAAAGGTCATTAGTTGCTACTGGTGGAACTGTGCTTGCTACAAAGCTTGCAATTAAAAATGGTGTTGCATGTAATACTGCTGGTGGTAGTCACCACGCTAATTATGATGGAGGTGCTGGTTATTGTGTGTTCAATGATGTAGCAGTTGCGGCCCAATACTTATTGGATCGTGGATTAGCTGGCAGAATTTTAATAGTTGATTTAGATGTGCACCAAGGTAATGGCAATGCAGATATTTTTGCAAATAATAAAAATGTATTTACTTTTAGCATGCATTCAAAATCAAACTATCCAGCTAAAAAATCTATCAGTGATCTTGATGTTGAGCTTGATGATAATATGGAAGATGCTCAGTATATAAAGATACTTGATTTCTATTTAAATCAATTTAACGAGGAAAATTTTGACTTTGTTTTTTATATTGCTGGAGTTGATATCCACCACAATGACCGATTAGGTAAATTAAAAATTTCAGATGAAGGAATAAAAAAAAGAGATGAAATGGTCACTCAAAATTTCTTTTCACAAGGAGTACCTTTGTGTGGTGTACTTGGTGGTGGTTATAATAAAGATTTTAAAAAACTTGTGGAATTACATTCTATTTTACATCAATCTTGTGCTAAATTAGTTAAATGACAAAAAAGAACCCGAATCTTACTGCTGAACAAAAATTGATAATGTTTGAGGATGGTACAGAACGTGCTGGCAGTAGTGAATTAAACAATGAAAAACGAGAGGGGAGTTATCATTGTGCCAATTGTGGCATTAAGCTATTTGAATCAAAAGCAAAATATGAAAGTGGATCAGGCTGGCCTTCATTTTTTCAATCCTTACCAGATGTGTTTGAGACTAAAACCGATCACTTAATTGGTTATGCTAGAACAGAGTATCATTGTAAAAATTGTAATGCTCACCATGGTCACATCTTTGATGATGGTCCTCAACCTACAGGCAAAAGGTATTGCAACAATGGTGTTTGTTTAGTTTTTCATGAAAAAGAAAAACAATGATTTTAAAGTATATAAGTTTTTTAGTTGGTTTAACTTGGTCTTATTCTCTAATAAAGACACAATCTATTTTTAGTAAAAAAACAGGCTTAATTTTTAAAATATTTATTTCCAAAGTTTCTTGGCTAACCTTTTTAGTAGCAATCTATTTTGGATATAAAAATTTTTCCTTACAATCGACTTTAGTTGGTGTTGTGGTTTCCGTTGTAATTGTACATCTAGGATTTATGTTTCTTAGTAAATTTTTAAAGTCAAAATTTACTGACAAACAATTAATTTTTTCTAAAAACTTTTTTGAATATTCCTTAATTGTGTGGATATTATATTACTTTATATACTAGATAATTACCTATTTTGGTCGCTATAGGATAACTAAATATTGTTTTTTTTAAAAATTATAGATAAAATTTAGTATGTTTGAAAAATTAGAAGAATTAGCAAAAAATAATAAAAAAATATCAGATTTCCACATTAGAAGTGGTTGGCCGTTAGCATTTAGACAAACAGGAGAAATTCACAAAGTTCCAGAGGTCATGGTTAAAGCACAAGATCTCCAAGATTTAATATCGACCAATTGTAATGAAGTTGAAATGAAAAGATTTAACGACACTCATGAACTTGACTCATCAGTTACACTTAGTGGTTTAAGATTTAGGGCAAATTTTTACAAAACTATTAATGGACCAGCAGCAGTACTCAGAAGAGTTGAAAGTGTCATCCCAGAGATGGGACAATTTGATTTACCACCAGTTCTTTATGATATCATTGATATGCACAAAGGACTTGTATTGGTTACAGGACCAACAGGATCAGGAAAATCAACTACGCTTGCTGCAATTGTTAATGAAATTAATAAGACCCGGACTGCAAATATTATTACTGTAGAGGATCCAGTTGAATTTATTCACAAGGATGCAAAAAGCATTGTCTCTCATCGAGAGGTTGGAAAACAAACACAAACTTTTGCGAGTGCTTTAAAAGCGGCACTGCGAGAGGATCCTGATGTTATTCTAGTAGGAGAGATGAGAGATTTAGAAACAGTTTCTCTTGCATTAACAGCAGCAGAAACAGGTCACTTAGTTTTTGGCACACTACATACCAGTGGCGCACCAAATACAATTAATAGAATTATCGATGTATTCCCGCCTGAGCAACAGGCACAGATCAGAGCTCAAATTTCGACATCTTTAAAAATGGTAGTCACGCAAAGACTTCTTAAAACCAAAGATGGTCAAGGCCGTTGTGGTGCTTTCGAAGTGATGAAGTGTACAGCCCCAATTCAAAACTTAATCCGAGAAGCGAAAATTCATCAAATCCCAAGCATCATGCAAACAGCAGTAAAAGATGGAATGATTACAATGGCAAAATCATTAGAAGAATTAGTTAAAGCTGGAAAGATAGATGCTGGGGCAGGTAAAGAACAATAAAGGATTTAATCTTTTAGAATTAATTGTTGTCATTGCAATTGTTGGATTTATATCTGCAATTTCATATCCAAATTTTTCTTCATGGAATAAAGAAAGAAAAACCAGAGCTGCAGTTAAAGAGGTTGAAGCAATGATAAGAAACGCTATAGTTCAAACAGAAAGAGGTACTTTTGCTTATGTCCAAGTACTTTTTTCAAATACGGCGAACCATTTAAAAATAGAATCACGAGGCATGACTTTGGCAAGTTTAATAACTCGAATGAATAATGGCGAGAGCCCCTGGAATAAAGAAAAAAACAAAAGATGTAAAACGGATGCTGGAGATTTTGAAGAGGATAATAATTATTGGGACACTGATAATAAAAGCACAAGTAATGAGATAAAAAATGCTGTTTATGCTATTGAACTAAAGGATGTGTCTACAAACTTTTTTGGGGAAAGAGCAGCAGCAGTTTGTTTTGCAAAAAATGGCAAATTTTATGAAGGATCTGCGTCTCTTGCTTTTGACGCATCTACAGGTGTTCCTTTCAATTTTATAAATATTTGTAGGCGAGAAAGTTTTAACCCAGTTTGTGGAATAGCTATGCCGAGTGATGTTGACGGTGATATTTGTCCAGAGAAACCTGTAAATTCAGAAGGTAAGGTAATAGATGATGGTGAAGTAACAGTGAGTAGAGTTCATTGGAATAGATTTGGAAATGTTGTCACGAGCAGATATGTTAATGAATACGAGATAGACCCAGGTACTGGTGATAAGAAATGGGCGTGTGATGATGAAGCACCAAAATATGTTTATGATTAAAAAAAAGATGAATAAAAAAATATCTGGATTATCTCTTTTAGAGGCTTTGATATCAACTGCAATCGTTGGAATTGGTTTCGTTGCCATATTACAAATGACAAATTATTCAATTCAGTCTATTTACATTTCAGGTGAAAGAACCAAAGCCAATTATTTAACAAATGTAATTGCAGAAGATGTTATTGGTAATCAAGATATAAATACTACTGGTGATAATAATTTTTCGAATTTACTATCTCAAAGAGAGTTTAATTCAAATTTTTGTCAAAGCAATTCTGGAGGAACTAATAATAGTGGTGAAATTTACTCTGGAACAACAAATAATACAACTAATGTTGAAATAAAAACCAATAAGTGGAACGCTCTATTAAACAATAAAGATTATTTAAATTGTGCAGGCCGTAATGAAACAAGAAATTTCAGAGTGTTTAAAGTAGTCAGTAGGTGGAGTCAGGTAGATGGTTTAATCAATCCACAACAGACTGATATTGATAATAATGGTAGTCCAGATGAGCCTTATGTCATGGATGAAGTCATGTATATCGGAAGAGTACAATTTAATTTGAATAACGGAAAAAAAAGAAAATTTTTATATTTTCAAAGTGATTTTGAGTTAAAACAATGAAAAATCGAATTAAGTATATAGCGGGTCTTACTTTGATCGAAATCATGATTGGAATCGTTATTACTACAATCATGATGGCTGCCGTGTACACATCATATTCTGTTGTTAATCAATCATACTCACAAGTCAGTGATAAAGCCAAAATTAGTAGAGCAAGCAGAGATATAGTTACAATGTTAATGAGAGATGTGCGTATGGCAGGATTTAAATATTATGCTGGATCACATGAAATATCTCAATATGCATCTAATACATCAACATGTAATAACGGTACTGGGATTGTTTTACCAAAAAATAGTTACTTATATTTTGATAATGGATTCAACAATCCTCAAGACAGTCATAATCCGTTAGTGATAAGAAAAAATACTTTGGGTTTTGGAATTGTCTCAGACGCTACTACTTCAGTATCGACCAACAATACTAATGTAACTGGATCTACTGCAAGCACCAGTAGTAACTGTTGTGATCAAATTCAAATTGTATATGAAGATTTTAATCAAAATGACCATGGTGACGGAGAACAAGCTTATAAAAGATATAGAATAACTTATTATGCATTGCCTAACGACTCAGGTGGTTTTGCCGCTTATAAAAGAGTAGAACATTATTTCCAACCAAGAAGTGGATGTGAATTATTCGAACAAGCAACTCCACCTCCACAAGATGACAGTGGAAATGATTCTCTTGGGGTTGGTAACCTGTTTAATTTAGAAAATCAATTTGGAGTTAATAGAGATCAAAGTGCCGGTGGTATAGTTGGGAGTGGGGTCAGTGATGACTCTGCAGATATAAATTCGATTAATAAAGGATTATGGCTTACTAATTGCAATGAGTGTACCCCTGGAGTGATGGTAAGAAATTATATCGATGACATGGAGTTTATACCTTTTGATAAAGATGGAAAGATAATACAAGACTCTGCTGGTAGATTTCCAGCTCCAGAACATAGTGGAATTAGAGATAGGCTTTTAGATATCAGAGGTGTGGATATACGACTTACTTGGGTATCAAAAGAGGATTTTTACAGAGAAGCAGCTACAACAGATAAGCCTAGAACAATTTTAGGATTGGGTGGTGAAGATAGAAATAATTTAATTGCTGATGGAAAAGATAAAAAATTAAGAGACTCAGTTGTTGTTACAGTTCATACGAGAAATATTGGAGAAACTTTTTAATGAAAAATAATAAACAAAAAGGATTTGCGATGGTTTTATCTTTAGTTTTATTATTAGCTATGTCGTTAATGGGAGGTGCTTTAATTGTGATAGCTTCATCTGATCATCAAAGTAATAATAGTAGTGATGAGTACCAGCAAACTTTCTATGTTGCTGAAACCGCTTTATTGCAAGCTCAGAAAAGTTTAATCAATAAAATGCTAGGTCCAATCAGAGTTGATACTGGAGGCAGAGACTATGATGGAAGAATATATCCCACGAACCAGCTATCGACCGAACCCAATCTTTTAGATCAAGATACCCCTTGCTATAAAAGTTTTAGAAACTTGAGTAGAGATAGTAATTTTAGAGCAGTTGAGCATGTAAGAGAACAAAGTTTTTTAGATTTATTATTCCCAATTTTTAACGATGGTAATGCTGGATTAGCAATAAACTCTTCAATTGATAATTCAACTGCACTCAGTCAAGAAGAGGAAAATATTGGAAAGTATTTTTATGAATTTTTCTCAGTCAGCTCTGGTACCTCTGAGTATAAGGGCACTGGTGTAAGTTTGAAAAAAGGATCAGGTACGTCTCAAAGGAAAGGCACAGCTTATAAAATTTATGGATGCGGCATGATGGGTAACCCAAACAATCCAGAAATAATAGTACCTCTGGAAACACTTATAGTTTTGTCTCATTAACAATGAATTTAAAGCTTAAAATGAGCAGGTATGAATGTTGAAAAAATATTTATATAAATTTATAGTTTTGTCGTGAAAAAATTTTTTTTAAAAATTTCATTTTTAATATTTTTTTCAAGCTCCTCTATTGCTTGTCCTTTATTATCGGTCGATATAGGCACACCTGTGCGAGATGCACAAAATACATTTGAATTTTTGATGTTATACAAATCTGAGCTTTTTGAAAAAGGTCATTCTGCAAAATACCAAGCCTATGCAGCAGATTATTGTGAAAACTCAAATTTAGAAAATACTGATTTGGAAGTGATAATCTACGACTCTAAAGTTGCGGGTATAAATTTAATTTCAACAGATAGTGAAATAAAAAATGAAATTTATAACTTTGTAAAAAATAATATTAGTGATCCTGGCAGCGAAGCTGAGAAAGAAAATTGGGTTGGTTATAAAGATTTAAGCTTAGGTAATCTAGTAATAATGTATAGCAAAATAAATATAAGAGATGAAATTTTTGAAATTCTTGAAATTACTAATCCACAAATGATGGATTATACTACAGGTGAGGAAGTAATTGAGGTTATGGGATAGAAAATGATGAAACTTTTTAAAATTTTATCTTTGTTATTTTTGTTATCGTTTAGTAGCAATGTGAATGCAAAACCTGTACCACCCGGTGCAGGCGGTGGTGACGTTGCTGCTAATATATTATTTTTAGTCGATAGTTCTGCCAGTATGGGGAGGTGGATAGGAGGTGATGGTATTGGCCCAGTTGCAGGGGTTGCTTACGACTCACAAAATAGAATTCTATTTTCACAATATTCACGACGAACTGCAGGTGCAATTATAAGGTACAATGCTAATGGGAGAAGAGATAATTCATTTAGACCTATCAGGGCAATCCCAAGAGCGGGATGTACACAATTCAATGATAATAGTGCTCATACCAGGCGAGGCCTTCAAAGACAGAGAAAAGCTGCTCATGTAGAGTTTGTAGAAAACCTAGACTCTGTTAGTTTTAATGAGAGCGTAATTTTTTTTCATAGTCAGGAGAGAAATACCAGAGGTTATATATTTGGCTTTTCAGAAGATGGTAGAAGATGTTTAATTGCCTTAAGAGCACCTGGCGGCATGAGTTACAACGGCTTTGACATAAAGGAGGTTGGAGGTGTTCCTTACTTATTTGCAGCAGGCGGTGGTCGAAGAGCTTTTGGTTTCTTTATGTCATGTAATCTTGAAACTTTTGTATGTAGAGAACAAAATATAACCGACACAAGAAGTGTTGTAAGATGGGCAGGAAGACTTAGTGTTAATAATGAAGGTAACATGGTTTATTTTTCAAATAGATTACAAAATAATCTTGAAGGATATTCTTTAACTCGAAATGCCGATGAATTTACCCTAGGAACTCGACAAAGACAATGTACTGCATCAAATGCTCCAAATTTAACTTCTGAATTAGCAATCCCTTTTGGTGTGGAAGTTTCACCAGCAGATAGTAACATAGTTTATACTACTTCCGTTTTTTCTCACGCAATACAAAAAATTCAAATATCAAACTCTACGACCAATTCTTGTACAATCATCACTGGAGTAGGTTCAGGTTCAAGAACAAATCTGTCTAATGAGGGAAGTGCAAATGCTTTGGATGCTGATAATGTGGGTTTTAATCAACCACATGCTCTTGGCATAGGTTATAATGCAGCTGATGATAGATACCTGTTGTTAACAGGAACCGCTAGGGGTTACATAGACGAATTTCATGAAGATAAATTCACCGCTATTGCTCGAAATACAACTTGGGTTCAACAAATGGGGGGACCAAGAATTAGAAGATGGGATGGAGTTAAATCTGCAATTAACGCAATCGTTAACGACACTACATTAACAACAGGTGCTTATTTTGGCTTTGGTCATTGGAACGCTGGTGAACATGGTCGTTCAAGAACTGCTGCTATGGGAGGGCGTCATTGTCATAGAACTAATGATTGTACTTACTATCAAGGCTGGAATGGAGATCATCCAGAGGGGACAAGTATACAATGTAATCGGGACTCGTGTTTAAATGTAGCCGTAAGCCCAAGGGGATCTGATCAAATTATGGATGTAATGGCTCCTTTAGGAATGGCCTGGGGTACGGATGCAAATGCTTTTTCTCAAATTGCTGAAGATTATTTTATGGATCAAAATGCTGGAGGCAAAATCTTAAATCCAGATGCTGATTGTCAGATAAATTATGTAATTGTAATTGGAGATGGGGCCATGAGGAACACTGGGCTGCTCGGTGATAATCAAAGGGGTTTTGCTGCTGAAAGAATGGCACGATTGAGAGAACAAGGGGTAAAATCTCTTTATGTAGCTTATGGAGGTGGAATTAATGGTACAAGTTTAAATAGATTTCATGAACTTTCAAGAATAGGCACTAGTACATTACCAGCTGGAACAACTGCACAAGAATGTATTGATGATGAGGATTGTGAAAGAGCAATTGTAGCCAGAACACCTGAAAGATTAAAAACTGTTTTAACTTCTAAGATAAGACAAATTATTGCTGATAAACTAGCGTTCACTGCGCCGTCAATTACAGCAACTATCGAGGAAGGTGGATCTTTATATCAAGCACAATTTGGATACGAACAATTTGGTGAATGGCAAGGTAGAATTTTACGTAAAAAACTTCTTAGCCCTGCTAATTGTCCTGATACTAATGAAGATTGTGTTGAGCATAATACTGCACCAGGAAATCCACATAAGAATTGGGACTCATCATTAATGATTAGAAGACAATCAACACCAGGTGGTGCAGATGATGGTAGAAATATTTGGACAGCTATGCCAGGAGCTTCTTATCTTGGAAACTGGGATAATTTTTCTCAAGATCAATCAACAGCAATAACAAATTTATTCAATTTATTGGGATATGAAATTGATGATTATCATACTAGTACGTCAAATTGTTCTGATGTTGGTAGTGACGCCACTGAGGGTGATGAAACTATAGGATTGATTAATTTTATGAAAGGTAATGATTATTTTGATTATGATGGTGATTGTGATGTTGCTGAAGTCAGAAACCATGTAATGGGTGACGTATATCACTCGCAACTTGTAGAGGTAGGTCCGCCAGAAATGAATTTAAATTTTACATCTTTTAATGAGGAGGCGTATCATAGGTCAACAAGAGGTTATGCGCGTTTTAAAGTGGAACAAGCAAAAAGACAAAATGTAATTTATGCAGGTGCAAACTCAGGAATACTTCATGCAATTGCAGCTAAAAGTGGAAATGGGTATCAAGGCGGTGAAGAGATATGGGGCTTTATACCTCCTTTTGTTGCAGCAAAACTTCCACAAATAATAAATTCAGAATATGATAAATCTTCTGGGGGTGGAACTAACCCAATTTTTGGAGTTGATGGCTCTCCTGTGATACACGATGCATTTATAAGGGGATATAATTTTAGAGGAGAATTAGAAGGTAGTAGAAGTTGGCGTACTTTATTATTTATTCCTTATGGAAGAGGTGGCGCAGGCTTTACTTTACTTGATGTAACAGATCCAATCCCATCAGGAACCAGAGGTCCGATTCATATGTTTTCAGTATTTAATGATAGAATAAATAATAGAGTGTTAGTTGCCGATGTGCTTGGCAGAATATCTGCTATTGAATATAATTCTACCTCATCCAGTTTAATGAATTCTTCTGAGGGAGAAGTGGCTACAGATAACTATAATGACGCTAGAGAAAAAACAGAATTAGATCCTAATGATGCTGACTATGATGCTGATGCACTTACAAATATAGCAGTATGTAGTACAGCAACTGATTTTAGAACTACTGGAACAGCATCTTGTTATAGAGGTAACACTTTTTATTTCCCTGATCTTGTTTTAGATTATCCAACTGGTGAAGAAATTCCTCAAACAGTTTTAGGGGCAGTGAAATTAAACAATGGTGTCCCTGAACCTATCAGTATTACAAGTGCACAAATGTCTGATGATGGTTCTGGAGGGTCTGTTTTAAAAGTTGTCTTTAAAAATGAACAAGTTTTTAATGCTAATCCATCTGATGAAGAGCCTACATTATCAGATGATATAAGTGTTAGAGCGTGCATTGGAGGGTCAGGTATAGACCCAGCTTACGATTATTCTAGGTTAGGAGAAACTTGGTCCACTCCAAAAATTGTTAGAATGCCATCGAGTTCTGGTTCATCAAATATTGGAACAGATAGATATGTTGCGATTATGGGTGCTGGTATGTCTAAAGGAGATGCTTGTGCTGGATCAGCTTTATTTGTGATCGATTTAGAAGGTCATATGGATGGTATGCCTGGTAGAATATATGGTTCTGAAATCAATGGAGGTCCAATAAATATAGTAGATACAACACCTAACGGTATTTTATCAGGGGATGTATTGGTTGAAACTAATAATGGAAGTAATATTCCTAACGCTATACCTGCTGCCCCAGTGGTAATTACCCCCGATACCGCACCAGGAGTTCCTTGGAGAGGTGCATTAGTTTATGTAAATGATCTTGAAGGCAAAATTACAAAAATAAATTTAACCAACAATACAAAAGGATTGAATGATCTTGGAACTTTATCATCTGGTGTAACAGAGTTATATGATCAAACAACCCTTTTTAGGTTGGGTTCTACAAGAGAAAATGCAAGATACTCATTTTTTTCAATGGAAGCTGGATTAGGAGTAACTGATAAATCATTTTGGTTATTTGGCTCAACAGGAAATTTTATCGACCTAGGAGGAAAAAGTTCTGAATTAGATAATATTTTATATGGCGTCCAAGATAAACATTTTCCTTATTGGAAGCATTTAAATGGAGTAGAAGTTCCAAAGATTGTTATGAATCCTGGAAGTGATCCAATGGAAATAAATCCTGACTTTTTACGATTGGCACATGAAGGAGCTGACAAAGCAAGTAACGTGGGGGACGCATTTAATTGTGTTAACGTTTCTGGAGATACAGATGGAGATAATTGTCCAATACCAGATACAGCTGACGCTTGGGTAATACATTTGGAAAAAAATCAAAATAATGCTTTCTTATCCCCAAGAACTTTTAGAAAATCATCAGCGCCACCAACTTTATTTAAAGGAATAGTTTATTATCCTATATACCAGCCACCACCAGGCTCTGCTCCATGTGCTCAAGGACATTCATTCATTTGTGCTGCTGATGATGAATGTGGAACTAATAGCTCGGAATTATTAAAGCTTGAAACCCCAGGAGATGTAAACAATCCTGGTAAGAATGCATGCGCTTATGTGAGTGAAGGTGTGCTATCTGAGTTAGTTGTGTTTGGTGATAAACTCTTTGCCAATGTTGCTGGTCCCTCCGAAGATGAAAGTACTTTATTCTCTGTTTTCTCAGTACCAGGAGAAATTCTACGTAACAAAGGTGGATGGAGAGATAGTGGTTTTTAAAATATATCTGAATAGAAATAATCCTTTATATTATTAATTTAGGTATAAAATAATTTTATCAAGCAACAATAGATATAATACACATCCTAATATGAGATAAGGTCCAAAAGGAATTTGCGAGGATAAATTTTTGGATTTATTCATCAAACTTGGTATCGCTAATACTAAAGCGATAAAGGATGAAAAAAATAATATGAAAGGAATTGATATCCACCCAAACCAAAAACCAATTGCTGACAAAAGTTTAGCATCTCCCAAACCCATACCTTCTTTATTTCTTAATCTTTTATAAATAAAAATTATCATCCATATAATTAAATAACCTGCAACACCCCCTATTACTGAATTTAAAAAATTTGGAAATAGATACTGATTTAAATTTGGATCAAAACTTTTAAACAACCCTATGGCCATTAATGGAAAAGTTAGCTCATTTGGAATTATAAAATGTTTAAGATCAATGAAAAATATGATGACGAAGAAAATAGATAAGATAAAAAAAAGAAGGGTGGTAAGTGACAAACCGAATAAATAAAAAAACCATACAAAGCTCAATGCACAAACAAGTTCTACCAAAAAATATTTAACATTTATTTTGGCTGAGCAGTCTCTACATTTAGCTTTTAAGAGCACATATGAGAATATTGGAATGTTATCATACCATCTAATTTGTTTTTTGCAGCTTGGGCAATACGATCTACCTCTGGCAACACCCTTATTTTCAGGCAATCTATAAATACATACGTTACTAAAACTCCCCCATATACTTCCGAGGATAAATGCTATAATATAGGACACAATTTATAGTTTAATTTGGGAGGAAAATTCTATGAGTCCATCGATGCAATATTGTATAAACAACATCGCATCAGCTATGTGCAAATAGAAATTTGGCGCATGAATCATGATTTCCATCATAATCAAAATTATCAAAAAATTAATGAATATCAATTTATAAATAACATGTTTTTTAGCGCGAAAAAAAAAGAAACAACTAATGTAGACGATACTACCAGTAAAGATCTAGAATTAGTTACAAAAATGAATCATGATCTAGCTAAGTCGTTAGATCTAAAAGAAACTTTAAGTAATTCTCTAGAATTAATTATTAAAAGAATAAATGCACAAGCTGCTAATATTTTTTTAATTGATGATAAGAACCAGTCTTTTCAGTGTATTGCATCCAAACATCAAGCATATCTAGAAGATTTTGAAATTCCTATTACGCAAGGTGTAATGGGCAAAGCAGTAGTATTAAAAAAATGTATAAGGGTTGGTGACGTAAGGAAAGACGTTAGAGAAATTGCTGAATTTTATTTTGACCTAGATAATAAAACAAATTTTACTACGTATTCTGTTTTATGTTCTCCTTTGATAGTATCAGATGAGTGTATAGGAGTTATTCATTGTTTAAATAAAAAAACAAATAATAAATTATTTGAAGAGAACGACAGAAAACTTTTGGAAACTTTATCTGGACCTGCCGCATTAGCAATTAGAAATGCAAGAATGGCAAAAGATCTTGTTGATAAGAATAGAATGCAGAAAGAAATAGAAATTGTTGGTGAGATACAAAAAACTTTACTATCTCAAAACCAAAAAGAAAAATTTCCAATAGCAGGAATAAATATTCCAGCTAAGGTAGTCTCGGGAGATTTTTATAATTTCGCAGAGCTTACAGAAGGAGTTTATGGTTTTGGTGTTGCGGATGTGTCTGGTAAAGGAATAAAATCTTCTTTACTTATGTCAAAGGCATCAAGTCTTTATAGATGTTTAAGCAAAACAAATTTTTCTGCAGCAGAACTTTTAAATATTTTAAATTCTGAAATATGTGAAACAACATCAAGAGGAATGTTTGTTACAATGTTGATTGGAATTTACGATAGTAATAAAAAAGAACTTACTTTAGCTAATGCAGGACATGAACCACCTTTAATCTATGACAATGAAGGAAATTTTTCTAATTTTGATGAAGCTGGTCCACCGTTAGGTATTGCTCCAAAGTTTAAATTTAAAGAAACAAAAATTAATTTTTCAAATAGTTCAATGTATATTTTTACCGATGGTATTACCGAAATAAAAGATACAAAAGGAAACATGTTAGAGTCAGATGGATTTAAAAATTATATAAAAAAATATCAACCTGTTCCTAATTATGAAAGATTAAACAAGATTGTCGAAGATATTATTAAATCTGGTCGAATACAAAAAGATGATTTAACTATTGTTGTAGTTGACGGGCTATAGTGTAAATCAATAAATGTTTAGCATCGGAAAAATAATGATACTAATTGGAATAGTTATTACTTCTGTCTTATATTGGGCTACAACTAATGTATGTAGATATAATTTTGTCATTGAAAAAAAAACAAATGAAATGAATATTATTGCTGCAGAAATAAAACCAGAAATTAAATTAGGTGAAGTTTATTATTTTAAAGAACTAAATTGTAATAATATTGATCTTTCATGGGATTATGAAAGAGTTATAAGTAATTTAAATACAATTTCTGTTATGATCTATCAAGAATTGACAACAGACATAAAAGGAAACCTTAATTAGGATTTAATACAAAAGATTTTTAGATAAAAATTAATTTTTTTAGAAAATACAATTTTTAATAGAAAAAAATAAAAAATTTTTAGTAAAACTAATCAATTTTAAGTTGAAAGTATAAATTAAACTCATTTACTGAAATTTTTATATCAATAATTGGTTCATACAGAATAAAATTTAGATTTTTTTCTTTCCTCTAACACAAAAATTTTAAACTCTAACACAAACTCCTATAAATTTTACAAAATACTAAAATTGTTGATTTTATTAGCTTTTTTGAATTTTAAAAAAAAAATTTAACTCTAACACAATCGTAAATTACTCTAACACAATTCGAAAAATCTAATTGTGTTAGAGTTTATATATTTTACTAAAATTTAAAAAAAATATATAATTAGCTTAAAAGTCCTAATTTTCCTTACTTTTTTAATAAAAAACTCATTTTGAACATATAATATTTGATTTTGTGTTAGACTAAAAATGATTTTTGTGTTAGAGATTCGTAAATTGTGTTAGAGAAAATATTTATTTTTTGATATGAGTGATCAAGACGAGGATAAAAAAATTTTAAATGATGATCCAAATCAATCTGGATCTGAAAATCAATCTGAAATTGAAGATAAAAATCAACCTGAAGGTGTACAGAGTCTAGACAATGAAAAAATTCAGAGTGCAAATGAAAATATTGATCAAAATACTGAGGAAACTGAGGTCTCTGATGCGTCAGTTGAAAAAAAAGGTGAGAATGAGGGATCTACTCACCAAGTTATTCACAAAAAAGATGGAAGACTTCATATTTACGTTAGACAAGACAAATACAAAGGTGAACTTAAATCTAAAAATTGGGTTGGAAGACTTTATATTGATGGAAAACAAAAAATTTCATCTTCAGGAACAACAAATCTAGATGAGGCAATACCGATTTTAGAAAAATGGTTTGATGATGTTCAAGCAGAAAGTGAAAAACTAAAAAAAATTGCTGAGGCGGGAGAACAAACCCCAGCTCCAGTGCAAAATCAACCAGAAACTAATATAAACGTAGATGAAAAAATAATTCCTGTTGAAACCCCAGATGTTAAAAATGAAACTCCAGAAATTAAAACTGATGAGCAAAAAATTGTTGCTTCAAAAGATGAGAGTGTAGTTGAAAACAATATTACTATTAACAATGAAGTCGCGACAAAAGTTGAGGAAACAACCGAAGAAAAATCAAAAAGTAAAGTTTCAAGTATTTTTGGTAAACTAAAAAATATTAAATTTAAAAAACCTTCACTAAAAGGAATTAAACTACCCAAGTCACCAGAAAAGAAACGAAACAATCCTTTTAACAAAGCATTAGAATTTTTTAAATCAAAAATTGGTAAATCTTCTGTTCAAGGAGAAGAGGTTATTGGTGTTGAGTTAACTAATAAAGAGATAAGACTTGCGCAAATAAATACAAACAAGTCAAATCAATGGGTGTTAGATAAATTTTATTCTCATCCAATAGAAATTCCTGATGAAAGTAGTGTTCTTGAAAATGCTGAAAAAGTTACAACAGAACTAAGTTTAGCGTTACAAAAGTCTAAAATAGATGTAAATAATGTTGCAATTTCAATACCAGTTACTAGTGCAATCATAAGAGTGGTTACTTCTCCACTTATGAAAGAAGAGGAATTGCAAAAAGCAATTGAAACGAACTCATTGTGGGAGAATTTAGTTCAACTAACAGATAACTTAGATGATTATTCAATTTTTCATCAAGTGATTAATCGAAATGAAAAAGATAATACAATGGATATTCTTTTTGTTGCATCCAAATTGGCAGATATAAATAGCTACGTATCAATCGTAAAAAATAGTGGGTTAAACCCTGTAATTATTGATGTTAAATGTTTTGCTTTAAAATCTGCTGTCGACCAAATTAATCAAATCACTAATAAAACTGAAGACGCAAATTTAACAGCGGTGTTAGAATTTGGTTTAGATGAAAATTATTTAATGATTTTGTATGATAATAACCCAATAATTACTGATATTTTTTTAAGAGGGCAGGATAGAAAAATTTTATTAGAGTCTGAGGATGTAGAGGAAAAAGAAGCACTAGTTAGAAGGTACGTCACACAAGTTAAACAAGCAGTTCAAGATTTTGAAACAAAATATGAAAAAAGAATTAGAAATATTAAAGTTGTTTCAGATCTTAAGAATGTTGAGGAATATTTATCATTTTTTAGAAAAGTATTAATGAATGTTGGCTTTAATTTATTTGACCCAATTGAAGGTTTAAAAGTACCACAACAATTTGAACAGCAAATCAATTTAGAAAATAGATCTTACTTAGCTACACCTGTAGGATTAGCGTTTAGAAAACTTGATGTATTTGGATATTATAAATTTGTAACTGCAGCAAAAAACATAAACTTACTTCCTAATAGAAAAAGTATGTTTCAGCAAAAGAAAATGAAAGCAATTTCAAGTTTTGCATTTAAAGGATTAGCTGGCGGTATAGCAGCATTATATTTAGTTTTATTTTCATTATCTTTTTGGAATATTCATTCTTACAATAAAAAATTAAAAGACTATTCTAATGTCGTTAAAATTCATAAAGAAAAATCTGCAGAGTTAAAAAAAGTCTCAAAAGAATTACAATTAATTGAAACTACATTAAAATTAAGTTCAACTTTAAAATCTAACAAAGAATTAACTTATAGAATATTAGCCCAGATAGCATCAAGCGTCCCAGCAAGATTAAAATTTGATCAAGTTGATTATAATGGTGGACGTATGATTACCATACAGGGTATTGCAGCAAGCGATCAAGATATTTTAAAGTTTATTGATAACTTGGGAAAACAGGAATTAGTTGAGCAAGCATCTTTGTCTTCAATGAGACTTCCTCGATCAACACAAGGTGGAGTAACAATGAAAGGATTTAGAGTTTTTGTAAAAATTAAAAAAGTAAAATTATGAACTTCAAAATTGATTTAAAAAATATTGACTTAAAAAATATATCTCTCGAAGATATTCAAGCAAAACTAAAAAACGTTGATAAAAAAACTTGGATTAAATTAGGAGTATCTGTGGGAGCAGTAGTTTTCTTTTTAGTTATTTTCTATGCAGTTTTAAATCCTATTGTTAATAAGAAAAAAGCACAACTCGACGACATGAACAAGAAAAAAGAAGAAACAGCAAAATTTGTAAGCGACATAAAATCTAAAAATAAAAAAATAAAACTAAAGAGACCTCAATAT